>JAJEHF010000180.1 GCA_022823865.1 Bryobacterales bacterium | reverse complement strand
GATTATATGTTCATGTATTCACATTATGTCTGACAATCGTACAGCCCGTCTGTCGCAGTCTTCGCGAACTGTATGGTTCAGAACCAGAGGCCTCCCCCGAGGCCGTCACATCTCGGACCTCTCTTGGGAATTCAGGCTAGTGGGCGTCTGAGCTTACGCTGGTGATGGCGCGGCCTGCCAGAAGAGAACAGCCCCAGCGATCCAACCTCGGGAAACTCGAGCTAGACGCAGCTGTCCTCGTCATCACCGGGCCAATGGGTTAGGTTCAGTGGGTCATTCCGTTCGCAGTCACCTCGGGATCGAGATCAGGTCATACGACGAGACGATTCGTCGTTTCATCCCGGGATACGAGGCGATGCTCGACGCAGCCTCGCGCGAACTGGTCGGAAATGCGCCCGAGCTCGTGCTTGACCTCGGGGCCGGAACTGGAGCCTTGTCCGAGGCCGTTCTCCTGGCCGATGGTGGTGTCACCGTAGAGCTCATCGACATCGACCCCGAGATGCTGGCTCAAGCGCGAGCGCGACTGGCCAGGTTCGCGGCGCGAGCGCGTTTCTCCGGGATTTCTTTCCTCGGGCCGCTTCCTTCGTGCGATGGGGCGTCCGCTTCGCTGTCGCTCCATCACATACGAACCCTGGACGCCAAGCGAAGCCTGTATCGCAGGATTTATGGAGCGCTTAGACCGGGTGGCACGTTTGTCAACGCCGATGCGGCTGTGCCTGCGGAACCCTCAGCACGAGAAGAGGTGCTGCGGCAGTGGGTCGAGCACATGGTGAGTTGCGGAATCGGAGAGAGCGAGGGCTACGAACATCTTGAGCAATGGGCAGACGAGGACACCTACTTCCCGTTGGAGGATGAACTGGAAGCTGTCGAGGCGGCGGGTTTTGTCGCAGAATGTGTCTGGAAGCAGGGGCCGATGGCCGTGGTCGTCGGTCGAAAGCGCGCGTGAATGACCGACAGGCTAGATCGATCCCATAGGATGTCGCAATCGTAGCGGCAGTTGCGGTCATCCGCAGTTACGACTCAGGCTGTGCGTTCCTTCTCGGGTGCTGGATCAACCGAGACAAGTGCGTCGAAAGCGCACCGCGCAAGGCCTGTTGGCCGCTTCAGTCGCGAACTGCAGAGCCATCAATGCGGCGAGAACGAAGTGCGTTGGTTCAGGGCGCTACTTCCGCGGTCGGGTTGGCCGGCGGCTCTTCGACGGCGATATGCGTTGTGTTCGAATCGACTCCGGCGACTTGGATGACTAGGGGGACAGCGCTCCCGGACGGGGCATTCTCCGACAGCTCCACGTTGACCTGGTATAGGCCAGAGAATGATGGCACGAGGCCGGAGGAAACAACCGTCATCGGCTCGCCGCCGACCAGAACGCTGACTGGCTCGACTGTGGCAGAGATGGGATCCGCCGAGGCCGCCGCCCCCGTGCCGGGCGGATTCGTCACCGGTCCCAGACCCGTTGCGAAGATCAGTAGAGTCTCGCCAGGCCGGGCTGGCCGAGCCCACGGGATCACTCCTGCGGGTCCAGCTACCAGCCCTCCGCTAGAAGCGATCAGCGCCGCAGCCTGGCCAAGGCTATTCAGCGTGAAAACGCCTGGGCTGACGCGAGCGAGGGGCACCGTGACGGCGGGGCTGGTCATGTCTTCGACCGTGACCGCGAGCGTCGCTTCAGCGAGCCCCGCCAGCTCCCAAGGTATTTGGAAATTGCGTTGTCCGGGTGCGGCGAAGATCTGCGGGACCGCTGTCACATCGTTGAAGGTCATCGACCCGCCGCCGAGCTGGTAAGGCAGAGGTCGGCCCTCAGCCGCCTCCGTGGCGGTCGCGAGACCCACTCCGAAGGCCGTCGCAAGGCTGCCGGGGGCCAATCCCGAATCGACTCGAAGCGTCGCTGAGTTCACGACTCCGCCTTCGGAAATCTGCGGCAACGGCCGTGGCGCGTCGATGCGATAGACGACCCCTGAGTCGGCAAAGTAGATCTCGCCGGCCTCGTCCTCGCCAAACGTCCTGATCGTGATGCCAGTCTCTCGAGGCCCAAGCTGTTCCCAGGCACCGTCTTCCTGATACGCCGCGAATAACTCCCCCGTGCAATAGTCAGCGAAAAAGTACGTGCCGGACAGTTGGGGGTGCCTCGTTCCGCGATAGCGATAGCCACCGGTGACCGAGCCCCCGCAATTGCCGCCAGAGTTGGCGTATTCCAGAATCGGCAGGACAAGCGATCCGGCGGCATTGCAACTGGTGCGCGGGTTGTAGCAACGCGAGCCCTCCATCAGCCGCCAGCCGTAGTTCTCGCCGCCGGGGCTGCCGGCCGGCTGGAACGAGATCTCTTCGACGGCGTTCTGGCCCACGTCTCCGATGAACATGTCGCCGGTGAGACGGTCAAAGCTGAACCGCCACGGATTGCGCAATCCATACGCCCATATCTCCGCACGAGCGTTTGGCGTGTTCACGAACGGGTTCGACTCAGGTGCCAGCGCGGTGGATCCCTGGTCGATGTCAACTCGCAGCATCTTTCCCATCACACTGCTCAGATCCTGAGCTAGGTTGGGCGGGTCTCCCGCCCCTCCGCCATCGCCCATGCCGATGTATAGGTAGCCATCAGGTCCGAACTGGATTTGGCCGCCGTTGTGGTTCCGTCGGGGCTGCGCGGCTTGAAAGAGAATCACCTCCGATTCCTGATCGGCCAGATTCGAATCGGAACTGACCTGGAAGCGCGAGACAACCGTGCCCCCGCCTAGATCGGTGTAATTGACGAAGAAGTAGCCATTGGCGGCGTAGTCTGGATGGAACGCCAGGCTGAGGAGCCCTCGCTCGCCGCCGGCGCGGACACGGTCTCGAATATCCAAGAACGGGGCGCTCAGCAAGCTCTCGCCATCGTGGACCAAGACCCGACCTACCTGCTCGCTGACGAAGAGCCTGCCGCTGCCGTCACCGGCATGCGTGATCGAGGTTGCGCCTGAAATACCGCGGAAGACCTCTGCGAAGGTCAGCTCTGCCAAGTCAACCTGGGCGGCCGCTGGAGGAGCTAGGACAAGCGCCAAGGCCGCGGAGGCGACGAGTCTCCTAATCGAATAAAGCAATTTCCCCAAACCTGTTGCGACCAGTCCGAATTATAGGGGCTGTTGCTGTCTGCCGGATTCGGCGGAAGTGCTCCAGCAGGTGCTCGGTCGTCACCCGGCCAATCTCTGGCTGCACGGCGAGTCCAACTCTCAATCCCACCTCTTGGGCCAGCTCACAGTAGTGATTCATCGGTCCGGGCTGGAGACTCAAGCGTGCAAATCGCCTCATGGCCGAGCTCGCGGACTACCCGCGCGTGCTTGTCGCGTGCCGGGCGAACGCAGGCCGCTTCCTACCGGTCGGACAGGGAGCGAAACGCCGCCAGCGCTCTCTCGCGACCCTGCCTGTGCCCGATGATTGGCGGGACGCCGGCCGAGCCGGGTTCGTAGCTCGAGGCTGCGGGCTGCCATCTGCGCAGGTAGCGGCCTGTCGGGTCGAATTTCTCGCCCTGAATGATCGGGTTGAAGATGCGAAAGTACGGCACGGCGTCTGCCCCGCAGCCCGCGACCCACTGCCAGTTCGCGATGTTCTGGGCTGGGTCCGCATCGACGAGCGTGTCCCAGAACCAAGCCTCGCCGCACTGCCACGGCAGGAGCAAGTGCTTGGTCAGGAAGGATCCGACACCCATCCGGACCCGGTTGTGCATCCAGCCCGTCACCCAGAGCTGACGCATTCCCGCGTCGATCCACGGGTAGCCTGTCCTGCCTTCTTGCCAGGCCTCAAGAGAGGCTGGATCGTCCGCCCATGGGAAGCGATCGAATTTCTCTTGGAACGGCCGAATTGCGAGGTCGGGGAAGTGATAGAGCAGGTTTGCAGAGAAGTCCCGCCACACGAGTTGCCGGAGAAACGAAGCGATTCCGGGCGCTGCCGCTGGGGCGGCGCTCTGGAGCTGTCGGGCCGCATGCCACAGCTGGCGCGGGGATAGTTCGCCGAAGGCTAGGTAGGGCGAAAGAGCTGAGGTCGCGTCGAGACCCGGTCTGTTGCGGTCCTGCGCGTACGAGGCCACATCCTTGTTCAGGAACTCGAACAGTCGCGACTCGCCGCTGCTTGCTTCAGGAGCCCAGGCCCTGCGCAGGCCGCTTGCCCAGTCCGGGTTGCGGGGAAGAAGCCGCCAGTCCTCGAGCGTCTCCGACTCCACTGAGATTTCGGGCATCGCCTGGCGGCCTGGGGCCGTGAGCGGTGCCGATGGTTCGGCCATTGCCAGCGAAGCCTTGTAGAAGTGCGCGAAGACCCTGTAGCAGGCTCCCGACTTTGCTAGCAGCGTCCCCGGTTCGCGCAAGTACGCACCCTCGAAACTGTCGGAGAGGATTCCAATTCTCTGCAGTTCGATTCCGAGAGCCTTGTCGGCCCGGGCGCCCCACGGCGTGTAGCGCCGATTCCAGTGAACCCTGCGAGCGCCCGTAGCGATAGCGACATCGATAACAGCGGTATTGTGGTCTCCGCTTCTCAGGATCAGCGGTACCCCAAGGTCCGCTAGCTGTCTCTGCAGGCGGACAATTGCGTGATGCAGCCACCAGCGCCCTGCGCCGCCCAACGGGCGCCCGTCGGCCGCATCATCCAGCACGTAGAGAGCAAGGGTCGGTCCGTCGGCCATAGCCGCGCTCAAGGCGGCATTGTCGGCGACACGTAGATCCCGCCGGAAGACGACGATCAGTGGCCGGACATCGCCTGGCATTCCGCCGAACTCCAGCCTCAGCTGGTCATCGACGCTAGGAACTCTTCGTTGTTCTTGGTCTTGACCATACGATCTAGCAGCAACTCGGCTGCTTCGACCGTTTGCAGCCCGCTTAGCACGCGCCGCAGCACCCAGACCTTGTTCAGGGTTTCCTGCCCCAGCAGCAGCTCTTCCTTGCGCGTCCCGCTGCGGTTGGTATCGATCGACGGGAAGATTCGCTTGTCCACGAGCTTGCGATCAAGATGGGCTTCCATGTTGCCGGTGCCCTTGAACTCCTCGAAGATCACCTCGTCCATGCGGCTGCCGGTCTCGACCAGCGCGGTGGCGACGATGGTCAGCGAACCGCCCTCTTCGATGTTGCGCGCCGCTCCGAAGAATCGCTTGGGGCGCTGGAGCGCGTTGGAGTCTACGCCGCCGGAGAGCACCTTGCCCGAGGGCGGAGCGATCGTGTTGTATGCCCGCGCAAGGCGCGTGATCGAATCCAGCAAGATCACCACGTCGCGCTTGTGCTCGACCAAGCGCTTTGCCTTCTCGATCACCGTCTCGGCGATATTGACGTGCCTGGAGGCCGGCTCGTCAAACGTGGAGCTGACCACCTCGCCGCGCACCGAGCGTTGCATGTCGGTGACCTCTTCCGGGCGCTCGTCGATCAGCAGCACGATCAGGTAGACGTCCGGTTGGTTCTCCGTGATGGAGTTGGCGATGGCCTGCAGCAACATCGTCTTGCCGGTGCGCGGCGGAGCCACGATCAGCCCGCGCTGGCCCTTGCCGATGGGAACCAGCAGGTCCAGCACCCGCCCGCTCAGGTTGTTCTTGTTGGTCTCGAGCTTGAACTTGCTCTCCGGGTAGAGAGCGGTCAGGTTGTCGAACAGAATCTTGGTCTTCGCTACCGCCGGCGGTTCGAAGTTGACCGCCAAGACTTTCAGTAGGGCGAAGTAGCGCTCTCCGGTGTGGGGCGGGCGCACGTGCCCGGCGACGGTGTCGCCGCTGCGCAAGTTGCAGCGCCGGATCTGGCTCGGCGAGACGTACACGTCGTCCGGGCCGGGCTGGTAGTGGTACGCCGGCGAGCGCAGGAACCCGTAACCCTCCTGCGTGATCTGCAGCACCCCTTCGGCCAGGATCAGGCCCACGCCGTCGGTTTGGGTTTGCAAGATGCTGAAGATCAGTTCCTGCTTGCGCAAGCCGGCGCGAGTCTCAATGCCCAGTTCCCGGGCCTTGCGGTACAGCTCGGTGATGCTGAGCGCCTTGAGCGGGGCGAGTTCCAGCGGGCGCTTGCCCTCTTCGAGCATGCTCTCGACGATGGCTTGGTATTCGGCCTCTTCGTCGACATGCTCGGCCTTTTGGCCGTGGCGCTTGCCGCGGCCCCCGGACTCGCGCCGGAAGCGGGCCTTGCGCGCGGGCTTGCGGCCGTAGCGCTCCCCTTGGGGTGGCTTGGCGCCGCCCTCTTCGGCCTTGTCTTCGGGGCTTTCGTCTGATCCTGCCGCCTCCCGGAACCGACTGCGCCTGCGCCGTCCGCTCTGCCCCGGCTCGGCATCCGAGCCGTCGGAGCTCTCGTGGCCGCCAGAAGGCTCCTGCTCGGCGGAAGGGGGTGCCTCGGCTCCGGCCGCTTCGTCGCTCTCGGGCGTTGCCTGCGGACTGTCGGCAGGCTCTTCCTTCTTGCGGCTCTTGCGCCTCGCTGCGCGCGCCGGCTTCTTCCGCTCGGATGGCACCGGCTCTGCCGCTTCGGCCGTCGGACTAGCTACCGGAGTCTCGTCCGGGCCGTCGGTGGAAGTAGAAGGCATGGTTGATCTCGTGTATTCCGCGCAGCCCAGTAGAGGACGCCAGCCGGGACTATGTGGCAAGAGCCGAATCGATGGCTCGCCAAAGTTGCTGCACGCCTTCCCCCGAAATAGCCGAGAACGGTACCGGGGGGGCGAAGCTCTCCTCGATGGAGCGGATCGAGCGCAGTCGCGCTGCTCGTTTTAGCTTATCCGATTTGGTGGCCGCCACGCAGAACGGTTGTTCGTTGGCATCCAGCCAGTCTGCCAGCTGCCGGTCAAGTGCGGTCGGGCCGTGGCGGATGTCGACTAACGCAACGACGAGCTTGAGCTGTTCCCGCCGGGCCAGGTACGACTCGGCCAGCCGCTTCCAGTGTTCTCGCTCGGCATGCGACGCCTTCGCGAAGCCGTAGCCCGGCAGGTCGACGAAGTAGAGCCTGCGGTCGATGCGAAAGAAGTTGATCGCTCGCGTCTTTCCCGGCGTCTGGCTCGTCTTCGCCAGCTGCTTGCGTTCGGTGCCGCCCTTGCGCTTGCGGCTGCGCTGCAGCAGGGCGTTCAGCAGGCTCGACTTGCCCACGTTGCTGCGTCCGACGAAGGCGATCTCGGGAAGCCGGTCGCGCGGGAATTGCTCGGCGCTGTTCGCGCTGAGGACAAACTCGACCGCCATGGTGCGCCGCCGGGCGGCCGGTTAGACCGCCGGACGGTCGCCGTGTTGGATCACCTGCACGCCGCCTGCGGTGAACGGATGCTTGGACAATCCCGCGATCGGCTCGACGAAAGCCAGATCCAGCACGTCATCCATCGTCTCCACGAAGCGCAAAGTGAGGTTCTCGCGGATGTTCTCGGGCACGTCAGGCAGATCCTTCTCGTTTTCCTTCGGCAGCAGGACCTCCTTGATGCCGTGACGGCTGGCCGCCAGAAGCTTTTCCTTCAGTCCGCCGATGGCGAGCACCTTGCCGCGCAACGTGACCTCGCCAGTCATGGCGACATCACCGCGCACCTGGACCTTGGTGAGGGCGCTTGCGATCGCGGCGGTCAGCGTGATGCCGGCCGACGGGCCGTCCTTGGGTATCGCGCCTTCGGGCACGTGGACGTGAATGTCGAGGTTCTGGTAAAAGCCCTTGGGCAGGCCGAAGGCGCCGGAACGCGAGCGGATGTAGCTCATTGCGGCGCGGGCGGACTCCTGCATGACGTCGCCCAGCTTGCCGGTCAGGGTCAGCTTGCCCTGCCCGTCCATCAGCGTCGTCTCCACGTGCAGCAGCGTGCCGCCCAGTTCGGTCCAAGCCAAGCCTATGGCGGTGCCGATCTCGTGCTTGAGCTCGGTGCCGGGCTCGCGATACTTGGGCACCTTGAGGAACTGCTTGACCGACTTGGCGTTGACGATCGCCTTCTTGGCGCGCCTGGGCTTCTTGCCGCGCACGACCTCGAGGGCAACCTTGCGGCAGATATTGCCGATCTCGCGCTCCAGGTTTCTCACCCCCGCTTCGCGGGTGTACTGCTCGATGATCAGGCGGATGCCGTCCTCGCGGAAGTCGATGTCCTTGCCCTGCTTCAGGCCCACGTTCTTGATCTGCTTGGCGATCAGGTGGCGCTTCGCGATCTCAGTCTTCTCGTCCTCGGTGTAGCCGCTGATGCGGATCACTTCCATGCGGTCCAGCAGCGGTGCCGGGAGCGTGTGCAGCACGTTCGCCGTGGCGATGAAGAAGACCTGGCTGAGATCGAACTCCACGTCGAGGTAGTGGTCCTGGAAGGCGGAGTTCTGTTCCGGGTCCAGCACTTCCATCAGCGCCGCGGACGGGTCTCCCCGGAAGTCGGCGGACATCTTGTCGACCTCGTCCAGCATCACGACCGGATTTCGCGTGCCGGCCTTCTTCATCATCTGGATGATCTGCCCCGGAAGAGCGCCGATGTATGTGCGCCGGTGCCCCCGGATCTCCGCCTCGTCGCGCACGCCGCCCAGCGACAGGCGGACGAACTTGCGGCCCGTTGCCCTGGCGATCGACTTGCCCAGCGAGGTCTTGCCCACTCCCGGAGGCCCCACGAAGCACAGGATGGACCCTTGCGGGCGGCTGACCAGGCGGCGCACGGCGAGAAACTCGAGGATGCGCTCCTTGACCTTCTCGAGGCTGTAGTGATCCGCGTTGAGCACCTTTTCGGCATTGGCCAAATCGCGGATCTCGCGGCTCTTGGCCTTCCAAGGCACCGATAGCAACCAGTCGATGTAGTTGTGCGAGACCGTGCCCTCGGCGGACATGGGCGGCATGTTCTCAAGCTTCTGGACCTCCGCCAGCGCCTTCTTGCGTGCGTCCGCGCTCATGCCTGACTCGTCGATACGCCGGCGGTACTCGTCGAACTCGCTTCTTTCGCCGCGGCCGAGCTCTTTCTGGATGGCCTTGATCTTCTCGTTGAGGTAATACTCCTTCTGCGCCTTCTCCATCTGTCGCTTGACGCGGCCTTGCACCGTGCGATCCACGGCTAGTTTTTCGAGTTCGATGTCGAGCAGTTCGCCGATGCGCCCCAGCCGCTCGAGCGGATCGAAGATCTCGAGCAGGTCTTGCTTCTGGGAAACGGACAGCGGGAGGTTGGCGCCGATCGTGTCCGACAGCTTGCCCGGGTCGTCGACGCGCACCGCCGCGATCATCGTTTCGTAGTTCAGGCTCTGGCTCTGCTTGACGTACTGCTCGAACGACGCCGTGACGCGTGAGACGAGGCTTTCGAGGTCTGGATCGCTGATTTCGGGGAAGCGCGTCGTTTCGACCAGCGCCTGCATGAACCCGTCCTCGATGCGCACGCTGCGCAGCGTGGCGCGCTCGAGGCCCTCGACCAGCACCTTGATGTTGCCATCGGGCAGTTTCAGGCTTTGGACGATGCTGACGACCGTACCGACCGCGTAGACGTCCGCCGGCGTCGGGTCGTTGTCCGACGCGTCATGCTGCGTTGCCAGGAAAATCTTCTTGTCGTGGGCCAGCGAAGCCTCCAGCGCCTTCACGCTGGCAGCCCGCCCGACGACGAACGGAGACATCATGTGCGGAAAAATCACCACGTCCCGGATCGGCATCATCGGCATCCGGGCGCTGGTCTTGGCAGCGATCGCACTAGGCATGTCTCTATTTTAGGCTGCGATTCCGACGCGCGGCCAGTCGCGGGCGCAGGTGCCGGCAGCGAACGGCTTTGCGGCGGCAACCTTGGCGAAACTGCCGGGGTCGGATGCCCGCCTGGGCTGCTAGCCTGCTTTGTCCAGCAGGCGTGCGCGGAACTTCTTCTGGTCTTCTAGCACCATCTGCTCGGTGACGACGAACCGCTTGACCCGCTTGGGTTGCGAGGGCAGGTAGTACATCAGCTCAAGCATCAGATCTTCCATGATCATGCGCAGGCCGCGCGCTCCCAAGTCCCGCTCCACGGCCAGCTTGGCGATCGCCTGCATCGCGCCCGGGTCCAGCACCAGTTCGATGTTCTCGTACTCAAAGAGCTTCTGGTATTGCTTGACGAGCGAATTGCGCGGCGTGGTCAGGATCTGCACCAGCGTCTGCTCGTCCAGTCCGCTCAAAGTGGCGCTTACGGGAAGGCGCCCGATGAATTCGGGGATAAAGCCGAAGCGAATCAGGTCATGGGGCTGGACCTGGCCGAGCAGGCCGAGGTCGGCGTCGCCGTCGGCATCGCCGGGCTGCGAGGGCAGGTCTTGGCTGATCGAGTCGGCCTTGCGGAAGCCCACGACCCGCGTGTCGACGCGGCGCGCCACGATTCGGTCGAGGCCGACGAACGCGCCGCCGCAGATGAACAGGATGTTCGTGGTGTCGATCGGCGTGAACTCCTGGTGAGGGTGCTTGCGGCCACCTTGCGGCGGAACGTTAGCGACGCTGCCTTCCAGAATCTTTAGCAGCGCCTGCTGGACGCCCTCGCCCGAGACGTCGCGGGTGATCGAAGGATTCTCGTCGCGGCGGCTCAGCTTGTCGATCTCGTCGATGTAGATGATGCCCTTCTCCGCCCGGCTGACGTCGCCGTTGGCTGCTTGCAGCAGCTTGAGGATGATGTTCTCGACATCTTCGCCGACATAGCCGGCCTCGGTCAGGGTCGTGGCGTCTGTGATCGCGAAGGGAACGTCGAGGATCTTGGCGAGCGTCTGTGCCAGCAGCGTCTTGCCGGTTCCGGTAGGGCCGATCAGCAAAATGTTCGATTTCTGGACTTCGACATCCGGCTCCGCCCCCGTCGTGGCCGGTCGCTTCTGTTGCATGAAGATGCGCTTGTAGTGGTTGTAGACGGCGACCGACAGGCGCTTCTTCGCGGCTTGCTGCCCAATGACGTATTCGTCGAGCTTGTCCTTGATCTCGTGCGGCTTGAGCAGCGTGAAGCCTTCTTCAGGCGGCTTTGTTGAGCGCTCCTCCTCGAGGATCGCGCTGCAGATGGCGACGCACTCGTCGCAGATATACGATTTGGGGTAATCGCCCGGCGTGGCGATGAGTTTTGTGACGATTTCGTGGCTCTTGCGGCAGAACGAGCAGCGCAACGCTCCTTCAGCAGACGACCGTTTCACCGACCTCTCCGGAGCGCGGGAATAGACTGTGGTGGCAGTACACGCTAGGCGACCGATCCCATCGTACCAAGAATCCTCCGGCGGCGGGTTCGCATGCGATTTCTCGCTGGAAGCGCCCTAGGTGCTGACGGCGTCGGCCAGCCAGGCCAGCGCGCGGCGAACCTCCTCGGGCCCGCTCACCCGATAGCGCGCCCCCGAGTTCCCCGCTTCCGGTCCCACGTAGACGGTTATGGCCTCATCCGGCAGGGCGGCGAAAGCGGTCTCGTCAGTAGTGTCGTCCCCGAAGTAGATCGGCAGCCCGCCCACCTCGCCCAAGAGCTCCAGAGCGGCTGTCCCTTTGTCGACGCCATCGTTCGGGGTGATGTCGAACACGCGCTTGCCCTGGCTGACGTTGAGGGATCCGATGGCCGCTGCTTGGCGGACCGCGCGCTCCACACGCTGCCAGTGGCGTGCATCGACGTTGCGAAAGTGTGCCGCCGCCGCCGTGCCCTTGTCCTCGAGCTGGAATCCCTCGATGTGACCTAACTCGGCTGCGAGGCGTTGGCAGCACGCACGGACCTGCGACAGGCCGGCCGGGCTGGACTCGACCTCGGCGCTGCCCGGACGGATGCGCTCTCGGCCGTGGCTGCCGAAGTAGTGAACGTCGGCCAAGCCCGCCAATGCGCGCACGTCGCGCGCGCCGCGCCCGCTCACGATCGCCAGGGTGACGCGCGGGCTTGCCTGCAGCTTGCGGAGCGTCGGCAGCGCGGCATCAGGAATGCGCGCATCGGAGGGCCGCGGCACGATTGGTGCGAGCGTGCCGTCGAAATCCAGCATCAGCAACAGCCGCTCGGCCTGGGTCAGGCGACCGGCCACCGCCGTCCAGTGCTCGAGCAAGTGGATCACTGCGCGTCCGGCTGGCCAGGCACGGCTTGGAGGATGCTGCCGATCCAGCCGTAGATGTTATGGGTGCGGACATGCTCGCGCAGGCGCCTCATGCGTTGTGCGCCGCCAGCGTCTGCTCGACCGCTGAGCGCGTACAGGCGCTCGGCGAAATCGTCGACTGCGAGAGGGTTGAAGCAGTCTGCTCCCGGCAGCTCCCAGGCCGCGCCCGTGAACTCGCTCAGCAGCAGGTGCCCGCGCTCGTCGTTGCGGGCGGCCAGGAACTCCTTGGCAACCAGATTCATGCCGTCTTCCAGCGAACTCACCACGCACACGTCAGCTAGGCGGTACAGCGCCAGCACGTCGTCATCCCCCAGCTGCCGCTGGATCGAAATGACCGGGCCGGGCTCCCTGCCGCTGCCGCCTGCGTTGATGCGCTTCTCGATCGCGGCGACCGCCTCGTGCAGGTCGCGGTAAGCCGGTATCTCGGTGCGGCTGGGAGCGCCGGCGTGGATGTAGGCCGTCTTCGCGCGCATCTCCGGGTGCAGCGCGAGCATTCGCTCGATCGCCTGCAGGCGCTCGATCACGCCCTTGGTGTAATCGATGCGATCAAGGCCGAGCACGACAAACTTGCCGTCCAAGCGATAGCGCTCGCGAAGCTCGCTGACTGCCTCGTCACACGCCGCGCCGGAAGCCCTCCGGGAGACTCGGTCGAAGTCGATCGAGATCGGGAAGGCCTGCACTCGCACAGGGCGTCCGTCCCGGAGCAGGGTTCGCGAGTCGGCGATGTCGCAGCCTGCGCGCGTCCGCGCGGCCCGCAGGAAGCGCTCGGCGTACTCCGGCACATGGACGCCGAAGACATCGTTCCCCAGCACGCCGTCGAGGATCTGCTCGTGCCATGGACACATCGCGAGCACTTCGGGCAGAGGCCAGGGGATGTGCCAGAAATGCACGCAAACTGCGTTGGGACAACGCTGCTTGATGAGCCTTGGGAGCAGTGCGAAGTGATAGTCCTGGATGAAAATGATCGCGTCCTGATCGCCCACCGCGCGGGCCACCGCAGCTGCAAACTTGGCGTTGACCTTGCGATAGGCCTCCCAGTGGGCGGTGCGAAACACGGGCTTGGTGAAGGCCAGGTGGCAGATGGGCCAGATCGCTTGGTTGGCGCAGCCGTTGTAATAGCCGTCGTTTTCTTCGCTGGTCAGCCAGACGCGCTGAAGGTCGTAGGCAGGGTTGTCGGGAGGGACTCGCAGCCGGCCTTCGGGATCAGCGCTCGCGCGATCGGCATCCCCCGAGCCGTGAGCCACCCAGACGCCCCCGACCGCTTGCATCACCGAGTTCAGCGCGAGCGTCAGGCCGCCCACGGCCGCTTGGGCGCGAACCTGGCCGTCGGGGCCGAAGCTGTGCACGAACGGCTCGCGGTTCGAAACGTTTACGAAGAGGCGGCTGCCGACCCGCTTGCGGATCAGCTCGGCGAGTTCCGACTTTGACCGCGCGAGGCCGGCAACGCTTGCTTGGGATGGGTCGGAAGCAGACATGAACCGTGAGCCGTCGCGAGGGCGGGAGACAGGGGTGCCCTAGCGCAATAGGGATTCCAATTCCACCCGCGCATCCGTGCGCTCGTCGCGGTATTTGACGATGACCGGGGCGTAGAGCGACAGCCCCATGTCGCGTCCCTTGCCCGAGGCGATCGGGCGCGACCCCGGAACGACGACCGCTTCCGGCGGAATCACCAGCGGCTCGTCGCCCGAGGCGCGGTGCACGACGCCATGCACGATGTCGTACACCGGCGTGGAGCGGGTCAGCACCGTGCCCGCGCCCAGGACGGCGGAATGCTTGACGATCGTGCCTTCGTAGACTCCCGTGTTGCCTCCCACCAGCACGTTGTCTTCGATGATCACGGGCAGGGCGCCGACCGGCTCGAGGACCCCGCCGATCTGGGCGGCGGCGCTGAGGTGGCAGTTCTTGCCGATCTGGGCGCAGCTGCCTACGAGAGCGTGCGAATCCACCATCGAGCCGTCGTCGACGTAGGCCCCCACATTGACATACATGGGCGGCATGCACGTCACGCGCCGGCCGATATAGCAGCCGTCGCGCAGGCTGGAGCCGCCCGGCACGAGCCGCACGCTGTCTTCCACAGTGAGGTCGCGCGGCGGGTAGGTGGACTTGTCGATGAACTTGAAGCGGCTGCCCGGCTCGGACATGTCGACGCTCCTGCCCATGCGAAACCCCACGAGGATGCCGCGCTTGACCCAAGCGTTCACGCGCCAGCCGTGCGGCGTTGCCGAAGCGTCCGGCTCGGCGGCTCGCACCGAGCCGTCGTTGAGCGCGGCCTTGAACTCGGAGAATATCTCCAGATCTTGATGCGTGTACGATTCGCGGTTCTGATCGTACATGGCATCGATTCGGGCTTGCAGCATCAATCCAATCGTACAAGGCTTGCGGCCGGAGCCTTCGATCCGACCCGCCGGAGCCTAGGGGACGGAGATCCCTGCCCGCGGGCTCCGGCCGACCCGGGCGCGAGGCCGTGCCTGAACGATCGACTTGGAGAGTTCGCATCTTCCACGGCGCGCGCGAGCCGAGATCCAGCTCCACTCTCCCCGCGACGACCGGGCTTCGGAATATCTCCGCAGCTCTCTGTGCCGCCATGTTTCTCGAGCGGGCCGGACTCGGGTACGATAGCGGCACTCGGAGCGAAGTGTCTGCAGGACGCGGCCGGGCAAAGCGCATGCTTCGGCTACACGCCCAGTTCCATCGTGATCCGCAATCGAACCAGAAGCGGTCAGCGTGCGACTCTGTCGGTGCGTCTCTTCGCCATCCTGCTGTTGCTCCCGGCTTGCTTGTTGGGACCTGTTGCCGGCTGGGCGCAGTCAGCGGAAGCTGCGTTCCGGTGGCCCGATGGCAAGCGCGCGGCTGTCAGCCTGAGCTTCGACGACGCCCGCGCGTCACAGGTCGACACTGGGCAGGCGGTGCTGGCCCGCTTGGACGCGCGGGCGACCTTCTATGTCGTGCCGGTGCACGTCGAGGCCAAGCTCGCCGGCTGGAAGAGGCTGGTAGCGGCGGGCCACGAGATCGGCAACCACTCGGTGCGGCATCCTTGCACTGGGAACTTCGAGTGGTCGCGGGAAGCCGCGTTGGAGGACTACACGCTTGAGCGCATGCGCCAGGAGCTCCTTGAGGGCAATCGGCGCCTCGAACAGATGCTGGGCGTCACTCCGGTCACGTTCGCCTATCCATGCGGGCAGACCTTCGTAGGACGCGGACGCGCCACCCAAAGCTATGTCCCGCTCGTCGCCGAACTCTTCCTCGCCGGCCGCGGCTGGCTTGACGAGACGCCGAACGACCCGACCTTTCACGATCCTGCCCAAGTCAGCGGCATGTCGATGGACGGCAAGGACTTCCCGGAGGTCAAGACCCTCGTCGAGAATGCCCGCGAAGCAGGGCAGTGGCTGGTGCTGGCAGGACACGAGATCGGCCACTCGGGGCCTCAGACTACCCGGATCGAAATGCTCGAGAGACTTGTCCCCTTCCTGCAAGATCCGAACAATCGGATCTGGTTCGAGACCGTCGAAGCCGTGGCGCGCTACCTGAAGCGGCATCGGCAGGAGTAGCCAGGGGGCGGAGGCCGCCGTCCGGCGGAGATTTCGGCGGCGCGAGCGCTCGAGCTGATCTTGCGCGGGCGGACGGGGCAGGAACCCGTCTTGGCTGGCCGACCCTCGCTGATGCTACCCGGCTTGACTGTTCACGATCCCGCCCGAATACGTTGGCATGGCTTTGCGCGCCAGTGATAGACTTGACGCTCACGGAAGATGGATGGCTTTCGTCCCAATTCGTACTCCGGCAAGCTGATCATTGTCGAGGGCATTGATGGCTCCGGCAAGTCCACCCAGCTCTCGCTGCTGAGCCAGTGGCTCAGGTCGAAGCGCCTCGTGGTCTCGTTCAGCGAGTGGAACTCGTCTTCGATCGTCCGCGGCACGACACGCCAGGGCAAGCGCAAGCAGATGTTCACGCCGACCACCTTCAGCCTGATCCACGCGACCGACTTTGCAGATCGGCTCGAGCGCCACATTCTGCCGATGCTGGAGGCAGGTGCCGTGGTCTGCGCCGACCGCTATGCCTTCACGGCCTTCGCCCGCGACGTCGCCCGGGGCGTGCGTCCCCAGTGGGTTCGCAACCTTTACCGCATGGCCATCAAGCCAGACTTGGCGTTCTACTTCCGCGTGCCCCTCAATGTCGCGCTCGACCGCATCCTGGGCGGGCGCGCCGCCCTCAAGTACTACGAGGCCGGCATGGATCTCAATCTCAGCTCCGACATCCAGGAGAGCTTCGCGCTCTTCCAGGAGCGCATCCTGCATGAGTACGACTCGATGGCGGAGGAGATGGGCTTTCATGTGATCGACGCGACCGGCACGATCCAAGAGCAGCAGCGCCAGGTGCGAGAGATCGTGATGCACACCATCGGTGATGCCCTAGAGAAGGACATCCTGCGCCAGCCCAAGAGCGAGCGCCGAGCATGACCAACGAGAGCCCCGCGCCGCTTGCTTTCTACGCTGACCCGCTGCCCAACGTCGACCTGACGGAACTGCAGGGAAAGCTCATTGTCATCGAGGGGCCCGATTCGGTGGGGCGCAGCACACAAGTGGAGCGCCTGCGCAACTGGCTCGAGGCCAACGGCCACGCCGTGGTCGACACTGGCATGACCCGCTCCACGCTCACCAAGGAGGGCCTGCAAGAGGCCAAGAACGGCCACACGCTCGGACCCCTCACCATGGGCCTGTTCTATATGGCCGACTTCGCCGATCGCTTGGAGCGCGTCATCGTGCCAGCCCTGCGGGCCGGTTTCGTGGTCCTGACGGACCGCTATTTCTACTCGGTCGTCGCCCGCTCCGTGGCCCGTCACCAGGATTCTGAATGGCTCGAGCGGGTGGCCGGGTGCGCCCTTGTCCCCCATGCCACGTTCTACTTGCGCGCCTCGGTCGACGAGATCGTGGCGCGCACCGCGCGCGGCCGGCGGTACTTCGAGTACTGGGAGAGCGGTATGGACGTGCCCTACGGCTCCAATCGATACGAGAGCTTCCGCGGCTATCAAGCCAGGCTGATCGAGGTTCTCGATTCGCTCTCCGAGCGCTACGGTTTCACCGTAATCGACGCCAACCGGCCGCCGGACCAGATCTTCGCCGACCTGCGCAAGGGCATTGCGGCCCTGCTAGAAATCTAGCGGGCGGATTCTCTGTGAAGCCAGCGTACGAACTGCTCGTCTTCGACCTGGACGGGACGCTGATCGACTCGACGCAGGATCTGGCGCAGTCTGTCAACGCCACCAGGGCGGATGCCGGCCTGCCGGCCCTGCCGACTTCCGCTGTTGCCTCGTTCGTGGGCGACGGGGCCGAGATGCTGATCCGCCGGGCGCTCGGGCCCGGTGCTTCGGACGCCCAAGTGGCCCGGGGCCTGGCCCACTTCCTGCAGTACTACCGCGAGCACATGCTGGACCACACCGTCCTGTACACAGGCGTGCGGGAAGCTCTCGCTGCGTGGGACGCGGCGGGACTAGCCATGGCCGTGCTGACGAACAAGCCCGAGCGCTTCAGCCGCGATCTGGTCGCCGGCCTGGGATTGGGCGAGGTCTTCGCGAGGGTTTACGGCGGCAACAGCTTTCGCACCAAGAAGCCTGATCCGTATGGGCTCCGTCGAATCATGCGCGAACTCGGCTTCAGCCCTGCCAGGACGCTGATGATCGGCGACAGTTCGGTGGACGTGCTGACCGCGCGCAACGCGGGCACGGACTGCGCGGGCGTCCGCTACGGCTTGCGTCCGGAGGATTTCGACCGACACCCGCCAGACATCCTGGTCGACGACATGCGCGAGCTCGCCGCTGTCGTGGGCTCCGCAGAGCGGTCCGCTCCCGTGCCTACGTGAACGCCGGAATCCCGGTCACGTGCGAGCCGAGGATCAACGTGTGGATATTGTGCGTGCCCTCGTATGTCTTGACGGTCTCGAGGTTGCACATGTGGCGGAAGATCGGGTACTCGTCGGTAATGCCGTTGGCTCCGAGCAGGTCGCGGGCCCGGCGCGCGACTTCCAAGGCCATTTCGGCGTTGCTGCGCTTGATCATTGACACGTGGACATGGCTCAGCCGCCCTGCGTCCTTGAGCCGGGTGGCGTGCAGGGTGATGAACTGCGCCTTCGTGATCTCGCTGATCATCCACGCCAGCTCGCTCTGAACGAGCTGGTGCGAGGCGATCGGCCGGTCGTCGAACTGCTTGCGCAGGATCGTGTACTGCCGGGCGCAGTCGTAGCACGCCATGGCCGCCCCGATCGCGCCCCAGGCGATTCCCAGGCGGGCGTTGGTGAGGCAGCCGAGGGCAGCCTTGAGCCCCTTGGCCTCCGGCAGGATGTTGGCTGCCGGGATGCGGACGTTGGAAAACCCGACGCTGGAGGTTGTCGAAGCCCGCATGGAGAGCTTGTTGTGCAGGTCGACGGCGCTGAAGCCGGGCCGGTCCGTTTCCACCAGGAAGCCGTGGATCCTGTCGGTATCGTCGAGCTTGGCCCAGACCACCGCGATGTCCGCCAGGCTGCCGTTTGTGATCCATGTCTTCTCGCCATTGATCACGTACTCGTCGCCGTCGCGCACGGCGCGCGTGAGCATGCCCGAGGGATTCGATCCGAAGTTGGGCTCGGTCAGCGCGAAACAGCCCATCGCCTTGCCCTGCTGCATGGCCGGCAGCCAGCGCTGCTTCTGCTCGCCGGTCGCGTATGAGTGGATCGCGTACATCGACAGGCTGCTCTGCACGGAGACAAAGCTGCGCAGCGCAGTGTCGCCGCGCTCGAGCTCTTGCATGACCAGCCCGTACTCGACGTTGCTCAGGCCGGCGCAGCCGTAGCCGTCAAGGTTCGCGCCGAAGAACCCGAGATCGGCGATCGGCGCCGTCAGTTCGTTGGGGAACGTGCCGTCGCGGAAGTGCTGCGTGATCAACGGTATGAATTGATCCTCGACGAATTGGCGCGCAGTCTGCCGCACCAGCAACTCCTCCTCGCTCAGCAGCGAGTCGAACTCCATGAAGTCGACGCCTCGAAACTCGAACATCAATGCCTCCGAATTGGCCCCATGGTAGCGCGGCCCCTAGCGCATCCGCGTTGCGTGCTAGGATGCCCGAGGTGGACCTGCGCGAGCCCCGGGATTGGATCGCCGCCGCGTCGCGCATCGTGGGCTTCACCGGAGCTGGGATCTCGACCGAGTCGGGCATCCCCGACTTCCGCAGCCCGAACGGCGTCTGGGCGCGCAACCGGATCATCGAATTCCAGGAGTTCGTAACGAGCGAAGAGGGAAGGGTCGAGTACTGGCGACAGAAGGTCGAAGCGTGGCCCGCCATGCGGCTGGCGCGCCCCAACGCCGGCCATCAAGCGTTCGTCGACCTGCACCGCAGTGGCAAGCTGGCCGCGCTGGTCACGCAGAATATCGAGCGGCTGCACCAGAAGGCGGGCCTGCCGGCCGAGAAGGTGTTGGAACTGCACGGCACCACGACCGAGGCGGTCTGCCTGTCATGCGGGGACCGCATCACATCCGACGAGGCCTGCGAGCGGGTCGAGGCCGGCGAGAAGGCGCCGCTCTGCCGGCTCTGTGGCGGATTGCTCAAGCCCGCGACGATCTCGTTCGGCCAGTCCATGCCGCTGGACGTTATGCAAGCGGCAAAAGCCGCGGCCGAGAGCTGCGACCTGCTGCTGGCAGTGGGCTCGTCGCTGGTCGTGGAGCCTGCGGCGTCCATCCCGCGCTTGGCCAAGCGCGCCGGCGCGCGGCTGGTAATCGTGAATCGAGACAGGACAGCCCTGGACGACATCGCCGACTTGGTGGTGCATGGCGAGATCGGCAGCGTGCTGCCGACGATGGTGGGCTCAGCCGATTGAAGGCGGGCGGCTGGCGCCTGCCCTGGAATGAGGGATGCCGGAACTTCCAGAAGTCGAGACGGTCAAGCGCTCGCTGGCCCCGCATCTGCAGGGCAGGACGATCGAAAGCGTCGTTTTTCATTGGCCGCGTACGTGTGTCGGGAATCCCGACGAGACGAGCGCGCGACTGGCGGGACAGCGCATTGACGAGGTTGGCAGATACGGCAAGTACCTGCTGTTCCGGCTGAGCAAGCACGGCCGGGGCTCGTTTCTGTGGATCCACCTGCGCATGACCGGAAATCTCCTGCTGAATGCCCAGCCGGGCCCCTACACCCGCGCGGAAATGTTCCTCTTCGGCGGCACCCACGTTGTATTCCACGACATCCGCAAGTTCGGCAAGTGGCAGTGGTCGCAGGACTTCCCGGAGCGGCTGGCCCGACTGGGGCCGGAGCCCCTGGAGATCGACTCGCGGGATTTCACCAAACGCCTCTCAGAGCGTTCGACGCGGCTGAAGGCGTTGCTGTTGAACCAAGACTTCTTGCGGGGCTTGGGAAACATCTACGCCGACGAGGCCCTGTTTCGTGCCAGACTGCACCCGGAGCGCAGCGCGGCCAGCGTCAGCCCGCGCAAGGCGCGCGCGCTGCACCAAGCGATCCGCGACGTGCTGGAAGAGTCGATCTCGGCGGGCGGGACCAGCATCAACAACTATGTGGACGGCCAGGGAAGCCCGGGCTACTTCCAGCTGCGCACGCAGGTCTACGGCAAGACTGGCCAACCGTGCGCGAGTTGTCGCGCCACGCTGCGGCGCATCATCGTAGCTCAGCGGAGCACGCACTATTGCCCGCGCTGCCAGAGGCGCTAGCCGGGATGCCCATGCGCCTGACTAGGATCGGCCTGCGCAAGATCCGCATGCCATTGGTGCGCCCGTTCGAGACCAGCTTCGGTCGCACCACGGAACGGCAGATCCTGCTGGTGCAGGTGGAAGACTCCGACGGCGCCATCGGCTGGGGCGAGGTCACGTGCGGCGAGCGGCCGTTCTACAACGAAGAGTGGGTCGACGCGGCCTGGCTCGTGCTGCGCGATTTCGTCGCTCCGCGAGTGCTTGGCAAGGAGCTTGAGTCGGCGGCCGATGTCGGGGGGCTCAGCCTCGCGATCCGCGGGCATCGAATGGCCCGCGGCGGCCTGGAGGCTGCCTGCTGGGAATTGGAGGCGCGCAAGCTGGGACGGCCCCTGTGGCAGCACATTGGCGGAGTGAGGCGCGAGGTCGCGTGTGGCGTCTCGATCGGCATTCAGAACTCCGTGAGCGAGCTGCTGGAGCTGATCGGAGCCGAGGTCGAAGCTGGGTACCAGCGCATCAAGATCAAGATCAAGCCCGGGTGGGACGCCGATGTCGTGCGGGCGGTGCGGAGGCACTTTCCCGACATCCGGCTGATGGCGGACGCCAACTCTGCCTACACGCTCGATGATCTCGAGAGCCTGCAGGGGCTGGACGAGTTCGCCCTGATGATGCTGGAACAGCCCTTGGCCCACGACGAATTGATCGATCATGCCGAGCTGCAAGCCCGGCTGAAGACTCCGATCTGCCTAGACGAGTGCATCCGCAGCGCCCACCACGCCCGCCAGGCGATCCGACTCGGGGCGTGCGGAATCATCAACGTCAAGCTCGGTCGCGTCGGCGGGTTCGCCGAAGCGCTGCGCATCCACGACGTCTGCCGCGAGGCGGCCGTGCCGGTGTGGTGCGGGGGGATGTTGGAGGCGGGTATCGGCCGGGCGCACAACATCGCGTTGTCAACCCTGCCGGGATTCGTGCTGCCGGGAGACGTCTCGGCTTCGAAGCGCTACTGGAGTCAAGACGTGATCGACCCGCCGGTCCAGGTCAGCCGACAGGGGACGATTGCCGTCAGCGACGCTCCCGGGCTCGGCTATGGCCTGGACGAAGAGCGCATCGAGTCGCTCACAGAGCGTCGGCAGGACCTGCGCTAAGCCGCCGCAGGCGGATTATTGTGCGGCGTCTG
This sequence comes from Bryobacterales bacterium, assembly GCA_022823865.1. Taxonomy (GTDB): domain Bacteria; phylum Acidobacteriota; class Terriglobia; order Bryobacterales; family UBA6623; genus VXMF01. Next base: position 2,540 of record JAJEHF010000180.1, on the reverse strand, counting down.
CGTGGCGCACTAACACCACGGTCACGTTGTCGGGAGCGCCCAGCCTGAGGGTCGCGTCGATGAGCCACTGCGCTTTGTCTTGCAGTGATGCTTCGCGCTCGAGCGTACTGGCGATCACATCGGGCGATGTGACGCCGTGCAAGCCATCGCTGCACAGAAGCAGGATGTCACCCGCGTGGAAGTCCGACGCCACGGTGTCAGCGGCCACCTTGTACTCTGCCCCGACGGCCTTGGTTAGCAAATGGCGCTTCGGATGGTTCTTCAGCTCGGCCTCGCTCAGCCCGGAGGCCTCGGCGATGGCGCTGACCCAGGTGTGGTCCGCGGTCAGCTGCTCTAGCTTCCCGCGCGAGAAGCGATAGGCACGGCTATCGCCGGCGTTGACAATCTCAACTCGGTCGGGCTGCGCGATCGCCGCCGTGACCGTGCAGCCCATGCCCTCTAGGCAGGGATCGTTCTCGGCCTCCCAGCGGACTCTCTTGTTGGCCAGTTCGATCGCCTGCATGACCGTGGCCGCGGTCGGCGCTGCCTGTGCGCTGCGCACCTCTTCGACAAGCGTCTTGACAGTGAGCGCCGAGGCGCGCTCGCCGCCCGCCGCGCCGCCGAGGCCGTCGGCCACGACGAAGAAGCCGAGCTCAGGCACGGAGTCGAAGCGGTCTTCATTGTTGGCCCGGACGTTCCCGGCGTGGGTCGCTCCGCAGGAATCAAACATGAACTGCGACTAGAGCGTATCATGCCCTCCGCCGCGACTGGTGCCGTTAGAGTTCTTGCTCCTCAATAGTGTCAGCTCGTAGCCAGTCTTCACACCGGGAGGGGCGAGCGGTTGGAGGCGTTATCGCCGCTGCGATTGGTCGTGCATACCCTTGAGGATCAGCGATTCCCTGCCTCCCTCCAAGCGGCCTTGGTGGCTCTCCAGCGCTCGGAGCGCCAAGCGTCGTCAAAGCCGAGCTTTGACAGCAGTACCTTGATGACACCCCGAAGCAAGAACTCGGCCGTGAAGAAGAATGGCCCTTCGTAGGTGGAATTCGAATCAGAGTAAGTGAACTCTGGGAGCCTTCCCTCATGGATTATGGTGTTTCGCGCGTCACTGAACTCCATGAACCAATGCTCCAAGTCGGTAAGTTGATAGGCCTTGCTGTGCGACCTCCGAGTTCGATTGGGCTCTTCCTTTGGTGACCACACCAAGACTTCAGAATCCTTCACCGACGTATCTGGCAATGTCTCGAACATCTGCCGGAGTTTGCGAGCACTCTTGTGGGACTCACTCTCGCCCGTTATGGCTTCAAACGCTGTTTTCAGGAAAACCAGCCGCTCGGCCTGGTGAACTCTTGTGGAATTGGTCCAAGCCTTTACGAACCAATCAACAGCAATTCGAACTCTATCGCCCGTGCGATCTTTACCTGGATAGCAAAGCGACTGGAGGACCGTCTCGTAGAGGCCAGTCAACACCAGGGCGTCGGGTGACGAAGCGCACAACGGCATTTGGAGGTCCAGCGATGGCCTGAAAACCAGTTCGCGATCCCCGATCCTATAGCCGAACCGGTGGCTGTGGACCAGGTGGCCGCAGCTCGTGAGGACGAGCCCGGACTCGAGGTCAATGGGCCAAGCATGGACTTCTGCGTTGTCGGCTGTCACGACCCGATGTCTGTCATGAGGGGTTGTCGGAAGCCTCCTTGGGTTCTTGTCGATGAATGCGAACGCGAGCGAGAGTTCAAGCGCCCTCAGTTCGCTAGAGGTCGGGTCTTGACCATCCAGTTCCTCTCCCTTTCTGCAAAGGAGCACCGGACTGTTGACTGGTTTGTTGTCAATTCCAACGAAGTGGCGTAGGAAGCGGGTGGCCTGATCCTTGAACCGATCATCTCCCCACCGGTCCTCGAAGGATTCAAGTGGACCTAGCTCCCAATCAGCGAACGTTACTTGCTGGGCCACGGGAAGATAGGGACAGAAGACGAGGCATGGATATGGCATACCAACCAAAGTGGCTATTCCCTAAGTATCCGCTGTCGGCTTGTAGTCCTGATCACCGCAACCCGTGCATGCCCGTGCCGGCGATGTCGAATCGCGTGTGACCAACCACAAGATCTGTACAGAAAGAGCACCGTCGTGATAGTGATCGATCGCCATCTGGCAGAGACCCAAATTTCAATTGCCGGGATTGCCGGGATCTCCGTGTGCGTGACCTCCACTCCCGACCGGCGAAGCCGCCGAATAGCAAGCAGTCCGGGCGATCGGACTGGTCACATGGAAACTGGGACATCGCAGCTTGGTCGCCGTGAGCGGGCACTTTCGGACAAGTTTTGCAGAGGGCGGCGCTCGTGTCGGGCTTGGAACTCTGCCTCGTTGCCTTGAGGAAACTGCTCGAACTCTGGGACCGCACGCCTGAGCACCTATTGACGGGGGAACCGCAATGGCATTAACTTGAGTCCGTGACTGGCGACGAAATCGTAAGTGATCGTAAGTGACTGAAATAGAGTGAGTTCGCGATCAGAGAGAATTTTTTCGCCGGGGCTTGACTTTTTCCGCTAGGTTTGCCATCGTAGGGT
>JAJEHF010000131.1 GCA_022823865.1 Bryobacterales bacterium | reverse complement strand
GGTTGCGGCGGTTGACATCGACCCCGTCCATTGCGCCGTCCACGAATACAACTTCCCTCGCTGCGCTACGCTTTGCCGCAGCGTGGCGGAGCTGGAGGCCGCCGAGTTCCGGGCTATTCCGACCATCGGGGAGCGCGGTATCGCCGTAGTCTTTGGCGGAGCTCCCTGCCAAGGATTCTCGCTAATCGACAAGCATGCCCTAGACGATCCACGCAACGCGCTGGTGCGCCATTTCGTGCGCTTGGTGCAGGACTTACAGCCAGCCTACTTCGTGTTCGAGAACGTGCGCGGGCTGACAATCGGAGCGCACCGGCACTTCTTGGACTAGATGATCTCTGCATTCGCTCCGGACTACGAGGTCGTACAGCCCTACCGCGTCATCAATGCCGTGGACTACGGCGTGCCGCAGAACCGGCGGCGCCTGTTCCTGCTCGGCGCACGAGCGAGCCAGCGCCTGCCGCTCTACCCCAAACCGAGCGCGGAGCGCGTGACCGTAGCTGACGCCATCGGAGACCTGCCCGACGCAGACGGGTTCGAGGAGCTCAGCCACAGCGACTGCGCACCGGCACAGCTCGGGTAACCGTCTGCTTATGCCGCGCGACTACGAGGCCTCGCGGAGGATCTGGATTACTTCGGATACCGTCGGCGCTTCGACCGAGCCCTGCTGACGGCCAGTCGCCGCACCGAACACACCGCCCTATCAAGGCAGCGCTTCCTAGCAACCGAGTGCGGCTGCACCGAGCCGGTCAGCCGCTTCCGCAAGCTGGGTCCAGACGGACTCTGCAACACGCTTCGGGCGGGCTCGGCCAGCGACCGCGGAGCATTCACCTCGCCGCGGCCAATCCATCCAAGTCAACCGGGAGTGATCACAAACAGGGAGGCGGCACATCTCCACTCGTATCCGGACTGCTTCCGCTTCCACGTGACGAAGTGGCACGGTTTCCGCCAGATTGGCAATTCGGTGCCACCGCTGCTGGCGCGGGCCGTGGCAAGTGGGATCGCCGCGGTCCTAGAACACCCCTCCCGGCGGCCCGCCAGAGAAGTCCCGCTGGGCGTCCCATCGCTGCTGGAACTTTCGATGACACGGGCCGCAAGCCGCTACGGCGTGCCGGCCGGCGTCGTCCCGCCACGAAGGCGGAAGGCGGCGTAGGTCGATGCCCAGCAGCTACGAGGAGTCTAGTGGGATTCCGAGGGAAGTGCAAGGCACAGACTGGGGCCTTGGGAGACGATCGCAGGTACGGATGCTTGTCTTGGATCGAACTGTGCGGCGGATAGTCATTTCGCTTCTACCACATCAAGGATGGCGACGATGTCTTGGGCATTTGCATCCCGTGCCATTTGCAACGCAGTCTTGCCGAGATTGCTCTGGATCTCCGAGCCCGCCCCTGAGTTCAGTAGGGCTTTCACGACTCCGGGGTGTCGCAATGCCGTGGCAGAGTGCAAAGCAGTGCCCCTGAACTCGCTATCTCCGGCTATCTTCGCCATGAGAGCGTTCGGATCTGCTCCATCGTCTAGCAGCGCCTGTACGATTTCGAGATTCCCTCGTTGGACGGCAAGATGTAGGGCGGTCCCCTTCAGCGTGGAGCTTCGGTCCGTGAAGGTCAAGACGGCGTCTGCAACGGCCCCGGCGCGCAGGAGTGATCGCACGATGCCGAGATCACCTTGCTGGATGGCAAGATGAAGCACGTTTCCCCTTAGGACGGAATCGTGATCTTCAGCATCCACTCGCGCGCATGGATCGGGTCCCTCCTCTCGGCCAAGCAGTATTTGCACTGTTTGGAGGTCACCATCCGACACCGCCTTGATCAGTCGGCGATCAAGAGCGTCAGCCTCCGAGATCCATTCTCGAAGGAGTCGCTTATCGCGTTGCCGATCAGCCTCCGACTGTCCATCCGGCTTACGTTCAGGCATGGAAGGTTCGTCCGGAATCGTAGCATTCCTCGCACCCAGCGGCGTCAGCTCAAGAGAATCGGATTCTGATGGGCCAAACCCTGACTGAGTCCGGTTGGCAACTTGAGTCTACGGACGATGCTGGCTTACAGAACTCTTCCTGCCCAAACTGCTCGACCTAGGATCGCTGCGTCGGTGGGCCAAGCGACATCCGAATATGTCGGATTGTCGCTCCCGAGGTGCCAGTTCCGCCCAGATCGTCGTAGTCGCCTAATGAGCAGGCGGTCTTCGGAACGCACGGCACAGATCCAGCCCTGCGTACGACGCGTCCGCGAATGGTCCAGCAGGACCAAGTCACCCATCTCCAAGGTCGGCTCCATCGCCTTGTCCAGTATTTCGATCAAACTGCACTTGCCAGGGTCGATGTGGTGGCGCACCAACCGGTCATGGAGGAAGGTGAGATGTCCCAACGCTGGTTCGGAACTCCCTCCGAATCGTCGATCATGCGGGTCACTCTCTTGCGACGCGGCCACTACCTGGAATCCGGATGCGGTCGCGGCAGTCAACTTCTGCACAGGGTCGGGAACATCCGTCAGCCCGGCCAGGTAGTCAAGAGAAACGTTGAGTACAACGGCAGCTTTGACCAATCCGTTGAACTGAAAATCGGCACGCCCGCTCTCGACACGCGAGATCATCGTCTGGTCGTAGCCGCCACCTAGTTCCGTCGCTAGTCTGGCTTGGGTCCAGCCCCTCCGCTTCCTAGATTCGGCTAAGCGCTTTGCCAGCATTGAATTGAGTATAGCATCAAGAAAATGGGCGGATCCGCTTGACATATGAGTTGTATACATATATTATGGAATAGAACATGAACAAAAAGCATTTCAGCGAGAACGATGCCGAAGGAGCGCCGACTCTCACACGGGCGACCGTTTCCCGTGGAGGGACACGGGGTTCTTGCCCGGGTGTGTCCGGGATTGGCGACACACTGCCAGCGCGTCTTGTGACGCGAATTCTCTCGCAGGAGGCAATCGCATCGTGACAACCACGTCAATCCTGCGGACCGAATCCGAGGCTGCGAGCTTACTCGGGGTTTCGGTGTGTTCTCTGAAGCGCTTGAGGCTGGCTGGACAGGGGCCACCTTGCGTGAGGATCGGTCGCTCTCCCCGCTACCACCCTGGACTACTGGAGGAATGGACCATTGAAAAGAGCAAGCAACCAGATGCGGGGCGTCCCGGGCATCGACGAGAAGAACGGGACGTGGCGGTACAGGATTCGGATCGGAGGAGGCCGCCGAATTGTGGTCGCGACTGGACTCGAAGCTACAAGAGAAAACCTCGTAGCCGCCAAGAGGCTCTTGGACGAGCATAAGGCTCGTCTACTGCTCGGCGAGGAGTCGGAGCAGCCCCAGAACGTCTCGTTCGAGAAGGCGAGCGAGAGATTCCTAGAGCACAAGGTAGCGAAACATCGAGACAAGCCGGCGACTGCGAACAGAGCGATAGGCTCGCTCTCAAGTTGGAAGGCGTTTATGGGCCAGCGCATGATCGGGACCTGGACACAAGGAGACGTCCTGGATTACATGACTTGGAGACGGACCACCGGTAGGCTCGAAGTCACAATCAGAAAGGACATTCATGCAGGGCGGCAGCTTGCGCGATTCGCTCTGGCTCATGGGTGGCTTGACAGCGATCCGTTCGTCGGCGTGGAAGTCCCTAGCGACCGGAATTCGCTCAACGAACTGGTGCTGACTCGCGAAGAGGTCGACGCCTATCTCAAGCAGGCGGACCGGCACCACTCGCTTGGCGATCTCGCCCGCCTCATGGTCAATCAGGGCATCAGGCCGGATTGCGAGGGGCTGAGGATTCGAGTCGATGACGTCGATATTGACCGGAGCCTCCTGCACATCCGGAATTCGAAGACTAGGGCGGGCAGACGCACCCTCCTGCTCACCGAGGAATCGAAGGGGATCTTGGCTAGGAGGATCGCCGACGCCCCGGGCCGCTGGGTCTTTCCGGGATGGGTCCACGTCGCGGGTCCCGTCTATCACAAGATCGCCGACAGGCAGTTGACCTATTCCGCAATCACCGGAGCCCATGAGCGCGTCCTGAAGAAGGCTGTGGGATTTCCCCCGTTTGGCCTTTACTCGCTAAGGCATACGTTCGCGACCTGGTTCTACGACTCAACCAAGGACTTGGTCGCTCTGAAAGAAGTGCTCGGGCATTCAGATCTGAGGACGGTCTTGAGGTATGTCAACGATTCCCAGACGCGCATGGCCAAGGCGATGAAGAAGTACGAGGACACACGTGCCTGCTAGTAGGAAGACTGCCACAGGCCACCGCGAAGGAACGCTTATGAACACATCACAATCCGTCAAGCCTGAAGTGCTGCTCTCAATCACCCGGGTCGCTCGCCTCATGGATTTGCCGCGTGAGTCCGTGCGACACGCGATTAGGAGCAAGCAGTTGCGGGCGGAATCCGTATTGATCCGCGGTCGGCTCGGGGTGGCCGTACCGCTCTCGGCTGTTGTCGAGCATTGGAACCTGTCCGCCGATCTGAATGACGAGATCGAACTCGAGGCACGGCAGGGTGACCTCAATTCTCCTGTCCCGATCGTTACACGGCTGGTCACAACCTCGAGCGAGCCGAGCGAAGCCATCGCGCCTCGGGTTTCCAAGCCCATTGCGGCACAGTGACGATTGGAATGCTTGCTTGTGCGAAGTGAGGCGGCCCGATCCCGGCTCGGACAACGACCGGAGAACAGCCCAGCCACCTCAGGCCATTTGTTGGACAGCGAATCAAGCGAGGAGATCGGTCAAGTCATGCTCGCTGCGTTGCTTGGAGGCTGCGGCTGTTCATAAGTCAGTCCGAATACGGTATTTGCGAGCCACCGCTTGAAGTCTTCGTTGTCCGTATACAACTTGAAGAGCTGCATGTCGTCCTTGAACACACCTGTCATAGCGCGTCCCAAGGCATGGTCATGCTCGATCCGAGCATTCTGCTTGTCAGAGTGCTCCCGGGCGTTGCGGTAAGCGGCATCGGCCGCGACCTTGGCGGGAATATCTTGCGAAATGAGGCGCCTGACTCGGTCCGCGTCCAGCCAGGAAATGTTTCCAAACAAGTCGTTGAATTCTTGGAGAATGATCGAGAGGGGATTGAGTTCGGGGTCCTGCTTTTGGCCTCCGCCATCAGGTGGGACGGGATCGATCTCAGCGTCCTCATCGGCCATCTGAACACGCACCGCTGCCTGCTTTTCGACACGGTAGCTGTCCATGTCGATAAGTTCGAGGATGCCTTTGGACAGATCCACGTCGTCTGGTGCCGGCAGCTTGGGTACGAGGAAGTGCAGGAAGATCGAGAGCTTTTCCCACTCTGCGTTCGTGTAGGGCAGGATCGCAGCCAGAAAGTCATATGAGCGCGTGAACGCCTTGGCCTTGCTCTTGAATTCCACCTGCTCGTCCTCACCAAGCTGGTGCTTGTAGACGGCGACGCAAGAGTCGAGGATCGGGTCGAGGTGTTTTCGATCGGCCCCGTCCAAGTAGAGTTCGACGAATTGGTCGATCTGCGGTTCGGAGTACACCTGATGGCTGTCGAGCGTAGCCTTCAGATCGTGCAGCTTGTTGGGGTCGGTTTCTTCGCTCAGGACTGTCGTCTGGTAGTAGTCCTGGAAGGCCTCTTGGATCTTGTCGGCATCGTTCATGAAATCGAGAACGAACACGTCGTGTTTCTTGCCGTACGCCCTATTCAGGCGTGACAGTGTCTGCACCGCCTTGATGCCGTTTAGGACCTTGTCCACGTACATGGTGTGCAACAGCGGCTCGTCATAACCGGTCTGAAACTTTTCGGCACAGACGAGGAAGCGATATGGGTCCTCCTGGATCTTTTCAGGTATCTGCCCGGAAGGGAATCCATTCAGGGAGGCCTCACTGACATGTTCCCCGCCAAACTCGTGCTCACCTGAGAAGGCACCGATTGCCTGATACGGGCTCTTGCGTTCCTGGAGATACTCTCGGATCGCGCGATAGTACTGGACGGCTCGTTCGATGCTGCCGGTGACTACCATTGCGCGTGCCTTCCCCCCGATCTTGTTCAGTGCCAGCACCTGTTCGTGAAAGTGGTCGACCACGATCTCGGCCTTCAGACGTATGGCGTGGTCGTGGCCTTCGACATAGCGGCGCAGCTTTTTGCGGGCTTTCTTCGTGTCGAACTTGGGATCACCCTTGATCGTCTTGACAAGCTTGTAGTAGCTCTTGACCGGCGTGTAGTACTGCAGCACGTCCAAGATGAAGCCCTCTTGGATCGCCTGCTTCATGGTGTAGCTATGGAACGGGCGATGCTTGGTCTGCCCGCCTGCCGAATATGCCTCGCCAAACAACTCCAGGGTCTTGCTCTTAGGCGTGGCGGTGAAGGCGAAGTAGCTCGCGTTGGGGAGCAGCTTCCGCGATTCCATTATGCGGTTGATCTTGTCCTCGGTGGTCTCCTCGGCCTCCGTGGCACCCGCTTCCGAAAGGGCCGTGCTCACAGCCGCTGAGGTCCTGCCGCCTTGGCTTGAATGCGCCTCATCGATGATGATCGCGAAGCGACGGCTCCGTTGGTGGTCCCCGATCTCGTCGAGAATGTACGGGAACTTCTGCACGGTCGAGATGATGATCTTCTTGCCGCTCTCGATGAACTTGCGAAGGTCGCTCGAGCCTGTGGCATGGCCGACGGTGGCTCCGACTTGCGCAAACTGCCTGATCGTGTCGCGAATCTGCTTGTCAAGGATGCGGCGGTCGGTTACCACGATGATCGAGTCAAACACGGTTGCGTCGCCGCTGCTGAGACTGATCAGCTGATGAGCCAGCCAGGCGATGGAGTTGGACTTTCCACTGCCAGCCGAATGCTGGATGAGATACCGTTTTCCTGCTCCAGCCTGCTTGGCATCAGCTAGAAGTCTGCGCACTACATCCAACTGGTGGTAGCGGGGCCAGATCTGCGTCTTGCTCTTCTGGCCGGTCTTGCTGTTCCTGGTTTCTACGACCTGGGCATAGTTCTCGAGGATCTCAGTGAGCCCATCGCAGGTGAGGATTCGCGTCCACAAATAGTCAGTCTTGAGGCCTTCCGGATTCGGCGGGTTCCCCGCACCAGCATTCCAGCCCTGATTGAACGGCAGGAACCACGAATCCTTGCCCTTGAGGTGCGTGCAGAACTGCACCTCGTGGTCGTCTACGGCGAAGTGCGCTACGCAGCGGCCGAATTGGAACAGCTTCTCGCGGGGATCGCGATCACGCTTGTATTGCTCCACCGCATCTGCGGCTGTCTGCTTGGTGAGGCTGTTCTTCAGCTCGAACGTGGCGACGGGCAGACCGTTGATGAACAGGCACAGGTCCAGTGAGCCCTGGGTTTGGTCGAGGCTGTAGTGGAGTTGGCGGGTGACCGAGAATCGGTTCTGGGAGTAGCGTTCAATGGCAAGGGCGTTGCCGGGAGATGGCGTTCCGTAGAAGAGTTCAATGTGATACGGCCCGTCCTTGATTCCCTTGCGGAGCACGTCGATGATGCCGCGCTTGCCTACTTCGCTCTGTAGCCGTGCAAGAAACTTGCGACGGCTAGGGCTGTCGGTTCCGAGTTGGAGGCCCTCGTAGGCATGCGGTTGGGTCTCGACGCAAAAGGCAAGGAGTTGCGTCAGGTCCACGGTGTACTGGCGGTCGTAGTCACTCGAGCGGCCACAGATCCAACCCTTCCCGTTTGAAGGGGCGGGGCCTTGGGCATGCGGATCTTGTAGGGCCGGCGCGGCATCGCAGGGTCTGCCGGTCAGTGCATTGCAAATCCTCCGTTCAAGGCCACGCTCGCTGGTGTCAGTACTCATCTTGCGTCCTCTTCAAACGGCAGATCGTCAAATACCCGTCAAATAAACCGAGTCCGTGCAACTCATTGAGAATAAGCCTGTTGTCGTTCCAGACGGCTCGTTCGTAGCAAGCGGACCAGTTTCTCATCAAATGAAGCCCGGCAACTCCAGCCATTGTCGCCGATGGCGCATATCGAATCCGTCCGACCTGTCGTCGGTGCACTGGGCTCGGTATCTCATGCCTCGACCAAGTCTTCCATCAGTTGCGAACTTCACCCGCCAAATGTGAATACGAACCGTACAACACCTCGAAGTTGGACTGGGAGCTTTCCGTGCATCAAATGTAGCTAGCCACATTTGACGCGTGAGAAGGCACGTCCGGATCTGCGCGGGGGGCATCGGGGAATCCGTGTCCCTACCGCAAACATGTCCAGAGGGTCTCGGATGGGAGTCCAGCTAGGCATCACGTGTGCAGGGGAGCCTCAGCAAGGATTCGAAGGATGCTTGAATGGCGCTTGGAGCCCGCCTCGCACTATTCCCTCGGTCACCTCTAATCGCGCCAAAGTCTCTTCGATCACGGTGGGGGTGAGCCACTCCTATCGTCCCTCGCTGAAGCCAGATTGATCAGTCTCACTGTTGGTAGAGGCTACCAGAAGAGTTGGCTTGAGCTAGCGGCCGTCCTCCAACTTGACGCTGAGTTTCCTCCAAGTTTCGGAAATCCCATCCATTGTCTCCTCGATCTTCTCTAGTGCCCTCATCTGACGCCACGGGGCGGAGAAACTAAACCAATGTGTTCCCTTGAACTGCTTCACGTTCATCTCGACGCGAGAACAGTAAGACCTGTCGTACACGTCTGTGTATTTCAAGACAATCGAGAAAGGCTGCATTGGAGGATCAGCAAAGAGCTTCTCAGCTATTCCCAGAAAATAGTCCTCGTTCTCCCTTGGGGACAGGAAGTTGATCGTGCCCGACACTCCTCTAAAGAAATCCATTCCATGCTTGGCGAAGTCTTCTTGATCGCCTTCCAAGAGGATACTCAGGTTAATTGCCGGACCATGACCAATGTTCGACACAATGAGGCGAACGAATTGTCCAGTCTCGCCATCAATCTTAAGCCTTGCAGACACTCTGGGCTGGATCGCATCCTCCCGCGCCTTACGGCTCTCTTGAGCCAGCCTGACGGTGGCCCATGCCAGGACTACAGTTGCTAAGACCAAGACAACCGTAGCGCCTGCCTGTACTAACAGGGCGTGCTCGTTGATGACGTCCAAGACGTTCACGGGCTCTTCAGAGACTGGCAGCCCAAGAAGCTCGCTGTCAACCGATTCCCTTCGCGGGGGTAATCAGAATGGCCAGGGTCCCTGATCATTCATCGGGCTGGGCAACGGTTCGGGGTTGTAGCGCTTGGATGGAAGTCGGGCATCCGTGGCTAGGCCGCCACGAGGTGACACTAGCGGATGGGAGGCGGTGAGCGGCGTTCGTCTCGAACTCCGAGTTCCGCCGCGCCACTATGAGGAAGATCCTTAAGCCTGAGAGCGCACGCCCGAATACCCGTTGGTGGGCCTGTGGATTGTAAGGGCGTGGAGTCGGCTGGTGCTGCACTCTCTCACGGCACGAGTTGGAAAATACAGGGAGAAAGGGATTACGCGTCTCCCCGAACGAGCCGAGCCGACCACCTATGAGGTTAGGTGCCAAAGGCGCATTCATGCCGGCCGAGTTTGTTCGTGGTTGTCTGCGCCCCGCTCTGCCTCCTAACTTCCGGCGGCCCGGCTTGGCGACGCACCCTATCTGAGGCGGTAACCCCGTGCTAATCTCTGTGCACACTTCATAGCTGCGAAACGAGAACCTCGAGAGAAAGCAATCGCGCTGGCCGGCGAGCGGGCCAAGCTCCAAAGCCCGCTTCTGCTGTCGGGAAGAGGGCTAGGGCGGACGTGAGCGAAGACCCGTCGTACCCAGAGGCAGGATGCGTTCGGCTGGCAGAAGATTTTATAGACGGCGCCGAACTCCTCGCCAAGGAGAACGATGGAGGGGTGGTGAGCGAACTGGGATTTTTCCCTCTTCTCTTTCCTTTCCTCTTTCTGATCGGCCATTCGCTGGAACTGGCCTACAAGGCGGTACTGCTGGTGGATGGAGCGACGGAAAATGACCTTAAGCGGAGCGGCCATGATCTGGTGAAGTGCCGTCGGAGGGTCCAGGCTTGCCGCACCAGCCTATTGGGAGAGTTGTAAGAGCCTGGAACCGAGGAGATCGTGGTCATGATTGGTCCGTACTACAAAGCCAAAGCGTTCGAATACCACTTGACAGGATTTTATTCGGGATTGCCCGCCGATCCGAATCAGGTCGTGACGATCGCGGCCCGAACCGACAAGAACGTACAGAAATGGTTGCGGTCAGAGGTGCGCCAGAAGATTCGGGACGCAAGAAACGGAACCTGAGCTTCCAAGAGTTCGCTGTACTGAGGTCTTTCTGCGTAGCTCAGCATCGCGCTCTGGCCGGTGACAACTACTCTGGCTGGCGTGCCCTTGGTTGGACTCACGAGTCTCTCCGGAGCGTTTGCTGCCGGCGTAGACACGAGGCAACGGCTAGTGGCGGTGCTCCTCCATCCCCTTGGAGCCGCGTAAGTGCTCCTGCTGGTGTTTGTGCCCCATCGCACCAGAACCGCGACCGCCGGCATCGCGGCAGTCCTGCCGGCGAACGTGATCGCCGATCTGGCCCTTGCGCAGAGGATGTCCGCAGGGGCCGTGAGGGGGGACTGGGAACTTGGATTGGTATTCGCAGTGATTCCTAGCGTCGCCACCGCCTATGCGCAGATCCTGCTCGGGCCCGACCGTCGAGCGACCGGCTGACGTCAAGTCCCGGACCGACTGTTGCTAGCATCGGCGGGCGAGCTGCCGCGCGTTACAACCTGAGGCTGCGGCACCTATAATGCCGCCGGAACGTCCGAGCTCGAGCCGGTCTTGCAGTCGACCGCGAAGCGAATGAGCCCCGCCCTCAAGGGAGATCTAAACCGCTCCTCGTACAGCAGCTGTCGATGCCAGAACCAGAGCCTAACGGCGCAACATGCCCTTAGGGACCCGACTTACTCACGTCAATGACGCAGACCGAAATCCGGCACATCTCGGGACCGGAAAGCTGTTCCCAGAGCCTCGCCTCTAGCTCACGCGCATTCGTCGGGACCCACCCTTTGAGCGCGGTTGGCTTGCAGCGGCACTGGTGACCGAACCAGAAGACGACGTAAATCCCGAAGCCATCCGCCCCCGGATCGCGTGTGTACTTAGGCAAGAGCTGGCTTCTCATCGCCGTCCATAGATCCCGGTGACAGCTGCGCTTGATCTCCACCGGGACGTTGAAGCCACCAAGAGAGAGCCGGATGTCGGATCGTTTGTCGTCGGCGTACGCGCCCTCCGGCTGAGCGTCGATCCCTAGCCGGCGAAGTCTGAGTTGCAGGACCGATAGGATGGCGTTGCGGCACGAAGGTTCGGGCCTCGGATCCTTGGCGCGGTTGTGTTCATCCACGTTCCAGAACTGCTTCCAATTCGAGGCGCTGCCGTCCCGGATCTGCCTGGAATACAACCCTATCTCGTCGACGACCAGCGCCGCGAGGTCGCCGGCATTGGCGGGCCGATCGTTCTTCAGCGTGTTGGCAACCTCATCGATCCCACAGCGCCGAAACTCCTTCACGCGCCGTCGCGCCGAGTGATCTTCGATGGCAATCGAAATGTCCACTGCCCACACGGCAAATGCCGGGTCATGCTTGAGTTCATGTAGGATTTCAGCAGACTCTTGAGTCCCGAACGGCGACAGACCCCGAATGAGACCGGACATGACTCCCCGCCGCGCTGCAGTCAATTCGACGCCAGCCATGGCGTCGCCTGTCAGGTCAATCAGCAGCCTAAGCTCGCTGGTCTCGAACCGCCGCGCAACCTCGTATGGATTGCCCAGCCTGCACTGAAAGTCCAGCAGCGCACCGAGGCGGTCAGGCTCGTGCCTGAATGCCCCTAGCTCGCGGCAATATCGACCGGGATCGAGATAGAATCCCGCTGCAGCCCAGTAGATTCGTTGCGCCTCGGGAAGTTCCTCGCTCCGAAGCCGGTGTCGGATCGTTTCCTCGAGTTGGTTTCCGCCACAACTCTTGAGCGCTACGGCGAGCAGCCAGCCGAGGGCTTCCAGGAAGACTCTCCCGCTCTCGGCAGGAAAGGTACAAAGCAGCGGCTGGCAAACCAATGTGGCGACCTCTGGGTGATCCTGCCCGTCCAGAGTTCGAAGCTCGGATGCGGGGAGGACCCCTGCGGCCAGTTTCTGCCCAATCGCCTGCGTGAGAGCGTCCGCGACCGGCCGTGGACGCTCCTGCGATAGCTGCGATAGCCAACTCGGCCGGAAGGCGCTGAACGGAAGGTGGCGATCTGGTGTCAGTAGATCTGCCGGAACCGAGTGCAGGATGGCGACGGCCAAACTAACCATTGAGTCGCTCATCTGGGACACGTCCAGCTGTCCGGGCCAGTCGCGTTCGGGGAGCGCTGCCATGAACGGAAACGTTAACGGCGGCATTGCACCGCGAACGCACCCGGCAACAACGTCCCCAGGATCGGGGAGATCGTCCCGGCTTGGCACGCCTAGCAATCCTGCGCGGAGGTCCTTGGCTAGGTGCGCCCGGCTCCCCACAAGCCGCCCCAGCCTATCGCCCGGCCATTCGCCGGGAGTGTCAGCGGAGTTACCGAAGTAGGCCTGCGCTGCCCGTTCCAATAGGAGCGGACTGCCGGATCCCGCCTGCAAGCGCTCGCCCTCCGCCTCAATGTCCCTCTGAAGCGTTGTTTGCTCGGCGGTATCCGAGAGCAGGTCGGCCAGGAAGGTGTAGGCTTGGTCTCCGTGCGGATGGCCAAACACCTCAAGGCGTTTGTCGAGGCGTGCAATCAGGGATGGTTTCAGACTCAATCGTTCGCGGAATTGCTCATGTGTCAGGTCGGAATCGAAGGGGTCACGCACCAAGGGCTCCACGAAGAGATCGATATAGATTGCCGCGGCAAGCTCACTGCTGGCGGACAACGCGCGTTCGGCGTACCATCGCCCGAAGTCGGCTGGCCGGGCTTCGAACAGAGCACGCTTCATCGACCGCATGCAGGACACGGGGTCCTCTGCCAACGCGCACTGCTCGACTCCGAATGTGATCAGTTCCTTCAGTCTGGCCTCGTTGCGCTCCAGCTCGACGCTGATCGCCCCCTTGATCGAATCCAGAACAGGGAGGCTCGGCCCCGAAGCAACGAGAAGCCAGCCCCAAAGGCGTTCAAGCGAGATATCCTCCATCGAACCGCGCAACCGGAATTTCAGTAGCTCGGCCGGAAGCTGGGCCATACTGCTGTGAATGGTTGATTCGCCGCTCACGATCGAGCTGAACGATGCGGAATCGGCGGCGATAGCGTCCAGGAGCTTGGCACGCTGCGCGTCTGTCGATTCTGCTGGGACACGCGTCGCCCAGAACACGGCGAACTGTTCCCTGAAGATCCCAAGCTTGGGAGTTCTCAGGTGCTTGAGGACCCTAGCGACAGGGATGTTTCTGGGGTATAGCTCCTTCAGGAGGAAGGCCAGCAGGCCGTCGTCAGGATCGTCCAACTCCCCCGCCTCGATGTCGCCGAGGAGTCCAAGCAGGACGTCCTTCCGCACTACATCGCGCTTCCGGTACGCGATCAAGGTGTCGAGCGCAGTGCACCGGACCCCCGGCAGCCACGACGGATCCCGAACAATCTGCACGACCGTGTCGAACAGAGCGGGCAGCGGTTCTCCGTCCTTGAGAGCCTGCAGCAGCATCATCACGTGAGGCTGACTGGGATACTCCCTGTCAGGGGTGGAGAGAATCTCATGGAAGACGTGCTGCACTTCGGGCGCAACCAGGGGCCCTAGGCCCGACAGCCGCTTCGTGTAGAGACACTCCGGATTCCATCGCGCCTCACGGCAGAGATTCGCCACAATGTCACGTCTTTCCTCAGTGGAGAACGTGTGCTGGTCGCCGGTATAGAAAGGGCCACTAGGATTCAGTCGGCTCAGCTCTGTTCTCGATGGCCGGTTGTGCGACCAGAGCCAGGCCGCGAAATTGAGGAACGGAGATACGAGTTCACCGTCGAAGCCGGTGACCAGCGCGAGTATGCGTTGCAGCGGCAGGCCGTCGTCGATCAGGCCGGATACGTGTCGCGCCGCGAGGAACTCTGCAATCTGACGATGCGCGGGTGAGAGCCGTCCCTCGGATGTTCCCGCGAAGAGCTTGGTACGCAGAACCCTAGACACGCTGCCGGCAGTTGCATCGCCGGGAACAGGCGGATAGTCGGGCGTGGCGGGCACGTGATCGAGCTGTGTAAAGCCCGCGAGGCCGGCTAGAATCTGCACCGCGCAGAGTCGGCCGGCCTCCTCCAAGAGCGATTCCGTCTCTCCGGTCGTGGGACTGACGACCGAGTGCCCGGTGTTTCGTTCTCTGACGAGCATCCGGCAGGCGAACTCGAACGTCTCCAGGCGCGACTCGGGCCAGTGGCCTCCGGACACTGCCTCAGCAAGTAAGTCGACGTTCTGCGGATTGGTGAGCAGGCTGGCGATCCCGCGCTTGCGAGCTTGCAAGATGAACCGCCCAGGGTCCGCGATGGCGTGGTTCTCGGCGAGAATGCGCACGACATCCGCTTCAGACAGCGGATCCAGTTGCAACACGGTCAGCGTGCCACTCGAGACCCGGTCGAGGCGGCCCCTGTCGTGTGCGCCCAGCCAGTCGGCCCAACGACAGGAAACGCGGAACGGAGGGCGGTCCAGCCGGTCCAGTTTCTTTAGGACCTGTTCGAGCGGCGGCCGTCCGTCCACCTCGCCGGCTCGGACTTCATCCAGGCCGTCAAGATAGAGCGTCGCGCCACGCCACTCCGGATTGTCGAAGGTGAGGAAGTCCTGAACCGTAACGACGACCCCGCCGTGCGCCTGCTGCTCCGTCTTGAGCGCCGTGGTCTTTCCCGAGCCCGGTTCGCCGATCAGGACGTAAGCGTTCTCTTGGGCGAACTCTGCCAAGGGAAGCGACGCGCTCCTTGGAGGCTCCTCGGACTCGGCTCCGACGACCACGCTACACGTCCGGTGGGCGATGAAACTCATGAGGCCGCTCCGTAAGAAGTCGAAGAAGTCAGGGAGCGTCAGGTTCAGTGAGTGATTTGGTCACGCCAATGACATCCGGTAGCCCAGATGCCGCCTCGCGCACATCCAGTCTTCCGTTTACTAGGTCGGCAATCAACCTTGTCCGGCACTCCTCAAGTAGACGGATCTGTCGCCTAGCGGCCTGGATGTTGCGCCGCACGTGTTGGTCGGTGTGGTCGAGGTAGTGGGCGATGGCGGATTGCTCCGGCAGCGAAGGAACTGGCAAGAGCAACTGCTTGAGTTGGGTCGAGTAGATGTGGACCACCGTGAATCCTCTACCCATAGTCGCCTTCTGTGTTGCTGAAGACCAACAATCTGTCACATACCCCATGAACGGCGCGTGTGTCCTACGCGTTGGGCGAAACACGATGATGTCTCCACCACAGCGCGCCTCGGACGACATTAGATTCACCGCCGACTTGCCGATCTCGTCGATGGTTTCGCCCGACGCAGCGAAGAGCACATCGCCACCCTTTAATAGCGTGTAGCTGGGAGCTCGTTCTTGAGACACGAATGCCCGACTACCCCTGATGAAACGTGTATGAGTGGTATAGAGATCTCCGTATCGCACGCAGGGGATCCCCGCCGACACCTCGTCGTCCTTGCTCCCGCCATTGCCCTTTGCCAGTGTTCCTAGCTGGCCGAGCCGCCGCACCTCCCAATGGGCCGGCACATCCCCTAACCACTCCACCCCGGACGGCTTGTACGCCGGGTACGGCTGTCCGTTGCGGACATCAACCCGGCCCGTAACGGCCTCGTTGACGAGTGCCTGACGCTGCTCCTCCAGCAGCTTGACCAGTTTCTCCTTGGCTTGGATGCAGCGGCGGATGCGCCGGTCGGCGTGATCGAGATATCGAGTGATGGCCGCTTGCTCTGAAAGAGGTGGAATGGGCATGCGCCAGTTCGACAACAGGTCATGCTCAATACTCTCAACCGTGGCACCGTGCTTCGTCCATTCTCGAAGCAGGAACGACTCGTTGCCCTGCACCAACCTATGCAAGTACTCGACCTGAGCGATCTCGTTCCTCAATCGCAAGGCCTTCATGTCTTGGTTGAGCGCCATCGGTACGTCGTTGATGGCCACGGGAATCGTCCTCCGGAGGATTCCAGATCTCACCACCATGAGCAGCGCGCCAGGTGCTACGACGCTCGTTGCACTCGCTGCCACTGCATCTTCGGAAATATGGTCGGCTGTATCGCGGAGTCGAGCGCGAGTCATGTCCTTTGGAGACGCCCAAGGGATATGACCGCTCCAGAACGACGCGTTGGCCTTCGAAGGAGTGCCACCTCCCGTGAAGGACGCGGCGTATTTCAGCCGTCGAACTTCCCAATGCGTCGGCACTTCCCCCAACCACTCCACCCCGGAAGGCTTGTACGACGGGTACGTTCGAAGGCCGCTTCCAGTTGTGGCTGGCCACGCCATCGTCAGTTAATAAACCACCCAATGTAGGCGGAAGACCCTCGGTAGATCCCAGCCCTTGCCGAAGCTACACCCCACTGCCTCGCGCACGGCTCGCTGACTTACCTCGAATTTCGCGAAACGCGTGTCGGCCCGCTGGTCATTCTCCGGTTCGCTTCGACTGACCGGTCGAAATCCGAATACCGGGTCCTAAGCCTTCAGCGGTGTCGGTGCGGGCTCTTACTCTCGTAGGTGGAGTTCGCCGGTCGTACAGTTCCGCTAGGAAAGGATCCGTAGGTCTCCGCGATTCAAACCACCTAGAAAGCTCCTCGTGGGACATGTCCTTGATCTCCGCATTGATCCGGTCGCGAGTCTCGCGCGTCCATTTCACACAGTCGAATGACTTGACACGGGTTTCACGGTTCATTCTCAAGCTCCAGTGGGCTGCGGATATCCACGCCAGGGTAGCCCATCAGCCGGTTCACCTCGTTGTACCGCCGGATTCGGGACAGGTTCACCAAATGTCTGAAGTTCCAACTCGCCAATACGTCCACATCTGCGAAAGTCGCGGCGGCGACATGTTGGGCATCGGCGCGCATTTCCCCGCCTAAGGCGCCGCTCTTGATGTAGCGATCCGCAAGTTCTTCGATCTCCTCCGTGATTGCGATGACCTCAATGTCCTCGGTGTCGACCGCCCGGAGCACGTCACGGACTGCCCGAGGCGCATCCTCCAGTTCCTCCAGTGTAACCGCCGAAACGACCAGCGTGACCTTGCCCGCCGCACACTGATCGATCAACTTCCTTGACGGTCCCCTAAACTCTTCGTCTTCGCAGCCGCCGATCACCGACGTGTCTGCGTATACTCGCAGCTTTCTTTCCCGGACCACGGACTGGTCCGCCAACATTCCGCCAAGCGATTCCACTGCCTCCCGCTCGACTGCCACGATCTCCGCACGGATCTCCGCCAGCGCCCGCAGGGGCTTCGGCTTGTAGAAGTACCGCGTAAAGCTGATCTCGTAGCCGATCTTCACGCTCGCCGGTACGTACCAGGCATCCTCCGCGTAAGGCAGCACCTCGCGCTTCAGGAACGCCTCGATCCCGCCTTCCTCCAGCAATGGAACCTGCTCCGTGTCACGCAGCTCCGGGTCCGGCTCGTACTCGACGACCCAGCGCTTGCTGCCCAGGGTGGCCTCGTAGAGACCCCGTAGCGGATCCGGTTTCACCTTACCCAGTTTGTGCTTCCTTACGACTACCGGTTCCGCTTCCTCGCTACGTTCTGCGAGCGAGTCGCGCAGCAGTTTCTTGCGCTTCGCTGTCAGCTTGACCCCGCGCTGCCTAGCATCTTCCGTCAGCGAGTCCATGAGCACGTTAAGGTCGCGATGAGGCCCCGACCCGAGCTTCGCTGCCAACCGATCGACGAGACCAGCCATCGGAAGCTCTTTAGCCTCCTTGCAGATCGCTCGGAACTGGTCACGTCGTTCTGCGGATAGGTCCACTGCAAGGCGAAGGGGCCGTTCGACAGTCAGCTTCCAGTAGCCGAAGGCTGCGTTCGGGAAGACCCTCGACTGCTCACCTTCCTCAAACGCGAGGAACGTATCGCTGATGCGCGCGATGTCTTCCTCGGACAACTCGCAGTTCTTCTTGCCGAGATTCTTCCGCAACGGCTTGAACCACTGGGTGGCGTCGATCAGCTGCACTTTGCCCTTGCGTTGCTCCGCCTTGCGATTGCTCAGCACCCACACGTAAGTGGCAATGCCCGTGTTGTAGAACATGTTGAGTGGCAGCGCGACGATCGCTTCGAGCCAGTCGTTCTCGATGACCCACCGGCGGATGTTGCTCTCGCCCTGCCCGGCGTCGCCTGTGAACAGGGACGAGCCGTTATGTACCTCTGCAATGCGGCTCCCCAGCGCCGTGCCGTGCTTCATCTTGGAGACCATGTTCGCTAGGAACAACATCTGGCCGTCACTTGAACGAGTGACGAGCGAGTATTCCGGGTCGTCGCCGTGCTCGATCAAGAATCTCGGATCGTGAATCTCGGACTTTCCGCCCAACCGCTCCAAGTCGCTCTTCCAACTCTTGCCGTAGGGTGGATTCGACAGCATGAAGTCGAACTCGCGATTCGGAAAAGCGTCGTTCGAAAGCGTCGAGTACTCCGGTCCTCCAACGATATTGTCTGCCGCTCCCCCTTCTCCCTTGATGAGCAGATCTGCCTTGGCTATGGCGTAGGTCTCTGCATTGATCTCCTGTCCATAGAGATGGGTTGCAACCTGCTTTCCCCGCTGTGCTGCGATATCGGCCAAGGTTTCCTCGGCAACAGTCAGCATTCCACCGGTACCGCAGGCGCCGTCGTACATCAGGTAGGTTCCGGATTGGATCTGATCGGCGACAGGTAAGAACACGAGCCTCGCCATCAGCCTTACAGCATCGCGAGGGGTCCAGTGTTCCCCTGCCTCTTCATTGTTTTCTTCGTTGAAGCGACGTACGAGTTCCTCGAAGACCGTTCCCATCCCGTGATTGTCTAGACCCGGGTGCTTTATCGATCCGTCGCCGTAAAGTACCGCATTGGGGCTCAGATTCACGTCCGAAGAAAGGAACCGCTCGATGAGTGTTCCTAGGGCGTCGGCCTTTGACAGGCGAGGAATCTGGTTCCGAAACTCGAACTTCTCCAAGATGTCTTGGACGTTCGGGGAGAAGCCGTCGAGATACGCTTCGAAATCAGATCTAAGCTGCTGCTGGCTGGCCCGTGCTTTGAGGTCCCGCAGAGTGAACTTGGAGGTGTTGTAGAATGCCTGTCCGGCAGCTTGTCGCAGAGCCTCATCCTGATGGTGGATCTGAGCAGCGTCGAGTTGTGCCTTCAGTTCTAGAACGGCCGACTTGCGCGGTTCCAATATCGAATCGAGCCGCCGAAGCACAGTCATTGGTAGGATCACGTCGCGGTACTTGCCGCGGACAAAGAGATCCCGGAGCACGTCGTCCGCGATTCCCCAGATGAAATTGGCGATCCAGGAAAGTTGAGAGTGGTCCACGGGGCTACCTAAAGATCCACTCCGCGCAAGCTCACGAGCATGGAGTGGGCCTGATTGCGTGATTCCACTTGGTGCGACATTCCTATCGATTAGGTCGAGAATCCCTCGAAACCGTCTCTATGCGGCCACATCTTTACGGCCCTCTCGTGAAGCCACAACGCGCGTTTCTCTATCGCATCCTCGTCCCACGTCTCTGGCCCCTCGTAGACTAGTTGCTTGTTCAGAAACAGCACGCTGTGGTCAGCGAGCGCTTTCCGCTTGATGTCCCAAGGTGCGTTTGATAGACACTTGTTGAGGCGTCCGTTCACAAGCGTGAGATTTCCAATGCCGTGAATAGCCCGATCACGTAGGGCAACCGCTCCATCGTCGCTCTCCCTTCCGTTCGCCATTGGCCAGTGCTGATGCCAAGCCTGAGGCATCACGTGTTCGATCTCCAAGTACTCTGGCACTTCCTGGGATTCGGCTTTATCGGTTCGGAGTTGTTCTTCGATACCCCTCAGCACCATTCTGAGTCGCCCCCGTGTTAGCCATTGATAGAGAGGTGCTGTCACGAACTTGTCGCGCACTTCTTGATCACTGGGCCACAATCCGGCTTGGGCAGTCTGCTCCGCCAAGTAAGCAACCAAGGCCCTGTCAGTGTCTTCCGAAGGCACTCTGGCAAGTCTGGCTATCAGCTTGACAAACAGTTCGCCATAACCCCTTGCGCTGTATCCGCACACCACACGGCGAACCAAGAAACTCTCAAGTGCCCTTAAGCAGTTATCCCGCTTAGACTGCGGAACGTTGGACGAAAGCAGCCACAGCAAGAGCGGCGTAACTACACCCACGTTCATCGCGTTGCGCTTCTCCAAGAAACGTCTGATGTCCGCCAGTCGCACTTCCTCAACGTCGCGGTATATGTCCCCAATATCTCGGATGTCCTTAGCCACATCCTGGATGGAGCATCCCTCGTGTGACCTCGCGTCGGCGTACTTCTTGAAATGCCTGAACTCGTCGTATGCCTTTGTCTCAGACCGGTTCCGGAGAGTTAGCCAGTAGTTCAGAAACACGTCGATGCGAGGCCTTCTCTGCAACCCCCGCCCGACCTCCTTCGTCCACCAGTCGTCTTGGTCGAACTTCCAGAGCTGCCTAACCTCGGGCGATCGCTCGGTGTCGATTTGGTCGTCGTCCGCGATCTTTGCGTCATAGAGAATCTTGTTCTTGACCATTTCCGACTGCAACAGCGGGGTACCCCGAGCGTTCAGCGTTTCGAATATCACGTGCGGATCATCGGAGCCGCCAAGGTCTATGACCACGAGCGACAAGTGCGCCCGCACTGCTTGTTCTAGTGCCAATGCGGCCGTGTCAAGTTCGCCGTTCCCGACGGCGAACTGGTCAAGCCATTGGACTGCTCGGCCCTTGAAATACTCATGAGCTTGGACAATGCGAGAGTTTGCGAACTCACCTCCGGAGAGATCATTGCTCATCGCATGCCGGAACGCTGCTCTGTCGACAGTCGTAGGCCACACCTTAAAGGCGTTGTTCGGGTTTCCGTCTCGGAACTCCTTCTGGTTGACTACGAGAGCCGAGAGGCGCTTGGCCGGGTGAGCGTGTCTGCGATCTTCAAGAACCTCTTGGAGCGCATCGATAAGCAGTTGAAGGGTTGTCAGCCGTTGTTGACCATCGACGACGATTCTGCGCTCAATAGTTCCTGCGGGAAACGGCTGTTGCTGCAGCACAACGGCACCCATGAAGTGGGGTTCCGGATGGCCACCTTCTGAGATAGATTGAGCTAGTTCAGTGACGTCATCCCACAGCGGTTCCCACTGTTCCTCTTGCCGCCAGACGTATCGACGCTGAAAGTCGGGGATTTCGTAGCGAACAGGAAGGGTGAATAAGGTCTGAGGAAGTCGTAGATTGGTCTGCACAGGAGAAACTCCTCTTGGGCCAAAGGCTATAGTATCGTGCAATGGATGAAGGGCCGAGACCCGGTCCAGCCCAGTCGGCAGAAATCCTCACGGACCTAAGCGGTAGCGGTCATGCCGTAGTCGCTGGCCAGCGAGGTCAGGGCGATGCCGAAGTGTTCACGCAGGGCTGGTGCCTGTGCGCTACAAGTGGTCGCATCGACGGCGTTGTCGGCGAGAATCTCGACAGGGCAGGGGTGCCCGCAGACCATCTCGTGCTAGTCCTTCTTGCCGCCGCGGTCGTAGCCGAAGGGAAGGGTCCACTTCGGGACCCACCTTGGGACCCATCCTACCCTCCGAACTGCCCCGGAGTGATCCAACTTGCTCCGAACTGATCCGCTCGTGCGCCGAGGAGAGACGACCGCAAGTGGCTGACAACAAAACTAGTTATAGCTAAATCAAGGGGTTAGAGCCTGGAGGCGCGGGTGGGAATCGAACCCACGAATAAAGGTTTTGCAGACCTTTTTTCGAATGGGTCTATCTTATTGATTACAAATGGTTTAGAAGTGATCCAAAGAAGGCTGGGGACCATATTGGGACCAAATCTCACGCAGGCATCTCTGACCGTAGAAAGCCCGGCAGCGATTCGTCGTACGTGTTTCGTCCGCAGATCCTTTCCACATCGCTGATCACTAGTGTCGCGTTGAGGCTCCGATCAATTGCTTATAACCCATTATAATTCAATGCCTTACGGGATGTTTTCGGGTGTTAGAGACTTGAGCCCGCAAGCCTCAGTGGATGCGTTGTTTCCACATCCCTCACTCATGTC
>JAJEHF010000134.1 GCA_022823865.1 Bryobacterales bacterium | reverse complement strand
TGACAGACTGACAACAAAATGTCCAGTCCTCGCAGCAGACAGCGCTACCATGCCGAGCTCGCAAACTCTAGCAGGCTGCCGCTGCCCCTCCGGCTACTGTCGTGCACTGCCTCGGACTCGGACAAAAAAATGGCCCTGCGGTGTCCAGCGCCTCGATGTGGAGTCGGATCGTCGCTTCATTCATGACTCAGTTCCGGCCTTCGATCCCCCACGTTCGCAGGCATGCACTGGCACAGAGCAATTGTGAAGCCCTTCGAATACTACCTTGTTCCGGCCTCTCCGTCCGAGCACGTCGGTGCAGTTCCAGAAGTCTTCGATGTTCAGGGAGCGCGGAAAGGCTGCCGGAATGGGCCCCGAGGTTCACGATGAGGGGAAGGTGAAGAAGCGCATTCGGGTGCCAGTGTCGCCACGCTGGGGGATATCGTAGGAACGTGCGCAGCAAATATTTACGTGCGGCCATGCTTAGAGCTGAATTCGAAGTCATTGAGGACGATGGCTCGTTCCACGGTCGGATTCCAGCCCTTGAGGGAGTGTGGGCGAACGCTCCGAACTTGGAGGATTGTCGCGCGGAACTCGAGCAAGTCTTGGAAGAGTGGCTGCTGCTTAGACTCTCGGAGGGGCTATCCATCCCCGAGATCGACGGGATTGATTTGACAGTGCAACGTGAAGTGGCTTGATGCCGCTGGTCGACTTCATTCTGCTGGACAGTCTCCTGAGCTATTGCTTCGCTGAGTCCGAATGCTCAAGGCAGATGCTCCGTTCCTATTCTCTAGCAGACACCGGATTGAGGCAGTTCCGCGAGGGTCCGATTAGTGAAACTGGTAAACGATTCAGAGGATGCCCCGGCCCGGCAGGCGACGGAATTCAGCGTGCCCTCGGTCGGCACCGCAAACTGGCGGCAAGTAGGCGTGTGAGGGTGTCAAGGCGGCCCAGCGCAGGAGTGCCGACAGGTCAGAAAACGGGCTGAAATGTCCAAGCTCAAGCGGTAAACTCATGGCATGACACCTCACCAGTTATACAGGCGGCGGTTTCTCGCAGTCGGCGGTGGTGCGGTCGCTGCGGCCTCGTTCCAAGCCCTTGCGTGCCGGAGCGCAGATCAAAGCGACAAGGGAGCCATGCGCTCGGCGAGCGAACCGAATCGCGTCGGCTATGGCCCGCTTGAGCCGGTTCGGGACGAGACCACCGGGCTTCCGCTGCTGCACCTCCCGGCGGGTTTTCGATATCTATCGTTCGGCTGGAAAGGTGATCGGCTGGACGATGGGTCCCCGACGCCGGGCGCTCATGACGGGATGGCGGCCTTCGAGGCGGAAGGCGGCCGGATCCGCCTCGTGCGAAACCACGAGCTCCGGGCGGGCCTGGCCTTTTCGGGCGATCCCGTGTACGACGGCCGGGCAGGGGGCGGCACAACAACGATCGAGTTCGACACATCGTCGGGCACTGTGGTCGCGGCTTGGCCGAGCCTCGCGGGCACGGCGGTGAACTGCGCCGGCGGTCCCACTCCTTGGGGCACCTGGCTGTCGTGCGAAGAGACCGTGGAAGGCCCGGGCGACGAGAACGGCTACACGCTTCCGCACGGCTACATCTTCGAGGTTCCGGTCGACGGGACGGCCCGTGCGGAGCCTTACCGGGCAATGGGACGCTTCGTGCACGAGGCGGTCTCGGTCGACCCGGAATCCGGGATCGTCTACGAGACGGAAGACCGGGCCACTGCCGGCCTATACCGGTTCTTGCCGCACGAGGCGGGCCGACTCGCTGCGGGTGGGCGGCTGGAGATGCTGGCGCTGTCGAATCGACCGGGAGCCGACACTAGGACCGGCCAGCGAGCCGGGCACTGGGAGCCGGTCAACTGGGTGCCGATCGAAGACCCGGATCCGGATCCGATCGACACCAGCAGCGTCTATTCCCAAGGTATCCGCGAAGGGGCGGCCACGTTCGCCCGCCTTGAAGGCACTTGGAGCGGTAACGGCAGAATCTACGTGGTTTCGACCAACGGCGGCGATGCCGAGGCCGGGCAAGTCTGGGAATACGATCCGGGCGAAACGAGGATCCGTCTCCTGTATGAATCTCCGGCGGCTGAGGTGCTCGACATGCCCGACAACATCTGCGTGAGCCCCCGTGGAGGCCTGGTTCTGTGCGAGGACGGGGGCGGCGAGGATCACGTTAGGGGCCTAACCGCAGACGGCGAGATTTTTACGTTCGCCAAGAACAACGTGATCCTTGAGGGCGAGCGCAACGGGCTGGAAGGAGACTTCCTCGACCGGGAATTTGCCGGGGCCACCTTCAGCCCTGACGGAAAGTGGCTCTTCTTCAACGTGCAGACTCCCGGGATCACATTCGCGGTCACCGGACCGTGGGGCGAGCAACTGATCTGAGAAACCCGAAACTGCCCACACGGCCAGCGCGGGAGCTTGGACTGGACATGATCCGGAGCGAGTGACCAGACCCTGCGGGGTCAGCGCCAAGGCGTGTTCGTCGCGCCTAGATTGCATTACACGCGTATTTCCACGGCATTGCGAGACCGAAAATCGGCAAGCACGTCTGCTCTCCGGCGCGGTCACTTCTACCTTGGACTGGGATGACGAGGCCTTGATTGTTAGATTCCAGCCCTTGAGGGAGTCTGGGCGAACGGCGCGAACTTGGGGAATTGCCGTGTGTGAATTTGAGCAAGTCTTAGAAGATCGGCTGCTTAGACTTTCGGAGCGGCTATCCATCCCCGAGATCGACAAGTCGTAGCAGCTTTCGCAATTCACAAGTGTTAGCCGTATTGATTTTGTCTGAAAAATATTCTATTTTTTAGGACAGTATCTGAGGGATTTCAGTGACAGAAGCGGTCGAGATGAGGGCAATGCGAGCCATTAGGCGACGCGGTCGGGGCTCGGTCTTCTCCCAGCGTGACCTCGTCCATCTCGGTAGCCGTGCCGCAATTGACAAGGCGCTTCAACGTCTCGAGCGAGCTGGGAGGATTCGTCGGTTGTGCCGCGGGCTCTACGCCTACCCTCGGCACAGCAGCCTTCTAGGGCGGGAACTTACTCCGGACATTGAGCAAGTGGCCCGAGCGCTGGCCCGCAAGTTCGGATGGAGAATCCAGCCCAGCGGTCCTGTTGCACAGAACATCATCGGCTTGTCCACTCAAGTGCCCGCACGGAGCGTCTATTTTTCCGATGGCCCTACGCGGTCCTACCAAATTGGTACTACGACGCTCGAATTCAACCACATCGCTTTGAAGGAAGCCGGATTCAAGCACCGAGAAAGCGCTGTGATCGTGCACGCCCTGAAGGCATTGGGCAAGCATCGGATCACGCCTGAGGCCATCGCGAAAGTTCGCGATTGGCTTGATCCGAGACTGCGGCGGAAGGTTCTCGTTGACACCGAGGCTGCGACCGGGTGGGTTCGTGAGGCGATTCGGCGCGGCACACAGGAGGGCTCGGATGGATAGGGTCGCCTGCTTGATGCCTTCGGATCGTTACGACCTGTTTCAGGAGACAGCGATGCTTCGCACAGCGAACACAGCGGTAATCGAGTAAGAGTTCTGTGTGGTGAGTGCCGAAGCAGGGCTGCTCAACTCCCGACATGAGACGGCGATTCGAATTTAAGGGCCGGATATCGGTGGCACCAAGCGCATGATTCGTAGTCATACTATTTGGCATGGAACTGTCGGCAAACGGGACTCTTCCCAACCAGAATCGAGGGCGCCGCTGCGGTTCGCTGTGGGTGGCGAACGTCGTTTTGCCGTTCGCCTTGCTGTCGCTATCGGCGGTGCTCTGTGCAGAGCCATTGAACTGTGACCTGACCGACTACGAACCCACTGACGGGCTCCGCGCGGAAATGCTGGACGGAGACCTGTTCGTCGAGTGGTCTGGTGCCGATGCGAACCGGCTCCGGGCGACATTCGGTGTCGACGACGGCCAGCCTGTTGTCCGGCAATTGGCGGCCCTATCGCGGGCAGGGCACTGGGCCCCGCTGGCGCGAGACGCCCGCCCAGAGTTCTATGTTGCCGAGGGCCGGCGGCGTATCTCCCAGCAGCAACTCAACCCGATGGCGGATCTGGGCCGCGAAGCCACGCCAGACGTCGTCGAGAGCGAGAAATGGAAGGTGTTCTGGGACGCTCCCCTGAATGTGCCCGGACTGGAAGGAGTCAACCCCGGACTCCCGCGTGACCCTAGCGAAGTCACGCGCTCCAGCGTGCGCTATGAGGTCAGTTCCTGTCGTGTGCGGCGCGATGGTATCCGGCTGGAGGTTACCTTCGAAGGCCTGCAACTGGGGTCGTTCGAGGGCAGCCTGCGGTTCACGATATATCGCGGCTCCAGCCTAGTCCGTCAAGAAGCGATCGCGGCCACTGCCAAGCCGTCGGTGGCCTATGTCTATCGGGCTGGCTTGAGTGGGCTGCGGACTGACGACTATCAGCGCCTCCGCTGGCGCGACGTCACCCGCGACTGGCAGCATTATCGCTTCGGTGGCGGAGCGAACGACGCTCCGGTACCGCTGCGGGCGAGGAACCGCGTGCTCCTGCTCGAGCAGAACCGCGGCACCTTGGCGGTGTTTCCGCCCTCCCACAAGTTCTTTTTCGCCCGCGAGATCGAGATGAATCTCGGCTATGTTTGGTACCGCCAGCTACCCGATGGCCGCTTCGACGTAGGAGTCCGCCAAGGCGAGCGCGAGGAGATGTACCGACCGTGGGGTGCGTCCGAAGAGATCTGGAATAAGCGTGTCCGCCAGTCGTGGCGTTTCGCCGAGGGCAACTTCGCGCTGTACAACGCGCCCGCCGGAACCATGCAGCGCATGGCGGTTTACTACCACCTCGGTGCCGGAAACGCCGAAGCCACACTACAAGAAGTGTTGGCCTACACCCACGGCGACACGTACAAGCCGCTCGACGGCTACCAAGTCGCGGTCAGCCATTTCCACACGCACTTCCACGAGCAACTCGTCGATGCCGGCTCCCTCGATTTGCGGCCACCGTGGATCACAGCGTTCCGCGGCCTTGGCATCAACATCGCGATGATGTCGGACTTTCACGGCGATGGCCATCCCGACGATCCCGGAGAGATCCGCTTTCGCGAACAGCACCAATACTTCGAAGCCTGCCGCCGCCATTCGGATGCCGACTTCCTGCTCATGCCCGGCGAAGAGCCGAACGCCCACCTTGGCGGGCACTACACGCTCGTATTTCCAAGGCCCGTCTATTGGTCCAAGGTGCGGGCGGCCGACACGCCGTATCGAGCCAGCCATGACCGCTACGGCACGGTCTACCGCGTCGGCTCGGCAGAGGAGATGCTGTCGCTGATGGAATCTGAAAGTGCCCTGATGTGGCAGGCCCATCCGCGGACCAAGGGCTCGACCTTCTAT
The DNA here is from genome assembly GCA_022823865.1 of Bryobacterales bacterium. Classification (GTDB taxonomy): domain Bacteria; phylum Acidobacteriota; class Terriglobia; order Bryobacterales; family UBA6623; genus VXMF01. The sequence goes on along the minus strand of JAJEHF010000134.1, from coordinate 27,641 downwards.
CCCGACGCTGTTCGCGAAGCTCCCCACTTCCTGAGCGATCGCTACCTAGGTGGCGCGTTCCAGACCCTGCCCGCTGACCTGTCTCAAGCGAGGATCTGCGAGGGGCGCTGCTTCGGCACGCTCGACGACATGAACAACTGGGCCGGCCCGAAGTACCTGATCGCGGAAGGCGACACTTACACCAAGTTCCCGTCCGACGAGATCTATCCGCAACTTTCGGTGAACTATGTCCGGCTCGACAGCTTGCCCGCCTTCGACGATGACTGGAGTCCCATCACCGAGGCCATGCGCCGCGGCGACTTTTTCGTCTCCACCGGTGAGGTGTTGATTCCCACGTTCGAAATCGAGGGCCACGAGGAGCGCAAGACGGTCGTGGCACAGGTGGAATGGACGTTCCCGTTGGAGTTCGTCGAAATCGTATGGGGTGATGGCGACAAGATTGGGCGGCGCGTCCAGCCCACCACCGACTTGGAGGCCTTCGGTAGCAAGCAGTTCCGGCTCGAGTTCGACGCCAGCGGCAAGAAGTGGGTCCGCTTCGCGGCCTGGGACTCCGCTGGCAACGGCGCCTTCACACAGCCGGTTCACTTCTAGCTGCCTGAGGCCCGTGCAATACCATGGACGTTATGTCCGCACCCCAGCTTTCGGGCGAAGTGCTGAGCAAGCTCTGCCAGTACGACACCCCAACGGTCTGCAACGTCATCGAGTTATTCGGCGTCCGCCCCCAGACGGATGGATACATGGATGACCGTATCAAGGCCTGTTTTCCCGAGATGGGGCCGATCTGCGGGTATGCCTCCACGGCCACCTTCCGCTCCGCCGTCAAGCCGTGGGCGGGTGGAGCCTACGGCAGCCTAGCCGATCAAGTGGCCCGCTTCGGAGAGGTCCCGGACCCGCCTCTGGTGGTGATCCAAGACCTAGACTCGCCGACCAAGTCCGCCACGTTCGGCGAGGTCATGGCGGCGACCTACAAGTCGTTCGGAGTCGTCGGTCTGATCACCAGCGGTGCCGCTCGCGATCTGGACCAGGTGCGCGCAGTGGGCTTGCCTTCTTTCTCGGATGGCGCCATCAGCTCGCACGGCTACCCGCAGTTGCTGGAGTTCAACGTCTCGGTACACGTCGGCGGGCTGGCGGTCTATCCCGGGGACCTGATCCATGCAGACCAGAACGGCGTGACCAACATCCCCGGCGAGATCGCCGGACAGGTGGCTGATGTCTGCGCAGAGTTCTGCGCCGCCGAGGCGGTCGTGCTGGACTATTGCTCCGGCGGCAACGTTACCGCGGAGGGCTTCGCCGTGGCGCAAAAGGAGCTTGGCAGCCGCTTGCAGGCGCTCAGGCAGCGCCTGCGTGCCAAGTAGGCGCCTTACCCAGATTTCGCCTGCAACCCCTCGGATTCGGACACCTCACCCGATTCGGGGTGGATCACTCGGACCGTGTAGCCACCTGGCTGGCGCACGGTCGGTGTGAATTCGCTGCCCTGGATCCGTAGCGTGTAGACGATCTCGCCGTTCGATTCGTCAATCACCTGCACCACGGGGTCTACGGCCCCCTGGGCGTTGATCGGGGGTAGCGTGTACCCCTTGGGCAGGCCGCTCTGGCTCTGCTTGATGCGAATCGGCCAGCCTGGATATGGCTGGGCTCCCTCCTCAGACGCTTCGACCCAGCGAGGCCAGTTGGCGAATTCGATAGTCCGGTCGCTGCGCTTGAATTTGATGATCCCGTAGCCGGGCGCCCGGTGGTTCAGGGCGGTGGGCTCGATGCCGTTGGTGTGCGGGTTGGAGAGGGCGTGGATGGTGACCTTGTTGCCGAAGCCGTCGTGGAATTCGCCCGTATTCCGCGGAGCCCCCTCCTTGCGGTTGCGCCCCTCCTGAGTAGGGAACCAGCGGCGCGGGAAGATGTTGGCCACCGACGGCACGCAGATGGCCCAGCTGCTGTCGTTCCAGTCTTCCACTCCGTACTGGACGGTGCTGCCGAGATGCTGGTCGCCCGCGATGTGGACCGCCACGGCCTTGCGCAGCAGCCGCACGGCGCGGTTGCGGCCTGACTGCGGCCAGCCGTTGGAATCGTGGTCCTGGACCGGCTCTTCACCGGGCGCGTACTCGCCCGGCGCGTTCACGCGCAGGCTGCCGGTCACCGCGTCGGTCGTGGTGCCCTTGGGCAGCGTGCACACGTTGGCGAAGATCGTCTGCGAGATGGCCGCCTTCATCCACGCACCCTCCCAGTCCTGCGCCCAAGCCTCTAGGAAGCTCTCCTGCCGCTCGCCGAGCAACGGAAACTCGGGGTTGTCCGAACTCTTCCGAGCGTCGTAGTTCGGGTCTTCTGCCCAGCCGTTGATGATGCCCGGCCCGATCAGCGCCGTCGCCGAGTCCTTCCACTTGCGATCCTCGATGATCGCGAAGCTGATCCCGCCGTACAGCAGGTCCGTGTAATACACCGCGATGCCTTGCTCGACGGGCGTCGGGTCGAACGGATCGGGCATGTTCGCCGTCTGCGTCGTTTGCACCACGTGGACAAAGCGCGGATCCATCACGTAGCCGCCTTGATCCTGTCCGGGCTTGCCGTAGCCGTGCGCCTTGCGCCCGGCCGCGCCCCAGATGTTGCCTTGATAGACATCGTGGTCGTCCGGCAATGCCACGGTCGGAATGTCTCTCAGCAGCTCGCCGTATTCCCAGCCGAAGATGTACCACTTGCGCAGGTAGTCGAGGATGGCCATGTCGGTCGGCTCACGCACGATGCCGTACTCGCCGACACGCTCATAAACGTTGTCTCCCGTGAAGGCCATCAGGTCGGGCCGGTGGTGCTGCATGTTCCGCACGATGTCCGCGTGCGGGAAGCCGAGGTCGTTGTTGCCGGTGAACGCCGCCACGACGATTTCGTCCTTGTCCACGGGATCCCTGCGCACCGTGCCTTCCCAGGTGTCGCCGGCGAACACGACCCGGTACGGCGTGTCCGCCGTGTCGTCCCAGTCCGGCACCCGGAAAGTAGCTGTGCGGGCCTCCGGATCGACGGCTGCTCGGGCAACTTCGGTCCAGCCGCCGTCTTGGATCTCCAACGCCGCTTCGCTGCCCTCGGCGTCCACTGGTGCCAAGAGGGCATTCAGCTTCAGCACACCCTCGCTGAGCGTGTGCATCGCGAACATGATCGGGCCCAGCTCCCGCTCTGGATGGGCAGTGACCCGGCTGCCGGACACGGTCCAATCAGCGAACCACAAGCGCAGCGTGCCGCCCGCTCTTGTACCGCGCTTGAGCGCCCAGCCGGTCTCGCGGATTTCCTCTTCCGCCGGCGGCGAGTCGGGAATCGGGCCGCTGCTGGAAACCAGGGCCAGGCCCCCGGTCAGCCAGCCGGGATCGACCTCGCGGGAGACTTCCTGCGCGCCGGAAGCCGTCTCGAGGCGCAATGTCAGGCGCGCCAAGTCTCCGGACGGCTCGGCGTGAAGCGACAACCTGGCGTCGGACTCGAACGCGCTGTCCGCCATCGGGGACGACTCATCGGGGGATCCGATGAACAGGCGTCCGTCAGATGCCACCCCGCAGTGCAGGCCGACGCCGCGCACGGCGCTGTCGCGATAGTCGTTGAACGATCCGCGGATGCCCACCCGGAATCCGGCCCAGCCGTCCTCGAGAGGCTCGTCGGTCGGTTCGATGCGCCCGATGCGGACGCTCGTCGAGAGGGTACCGCTGGACGCGCCGACCTCGCGGGTCAGCAGGAACACGTTGCGGTCCCCGCCAGCCCGGAAGTTTTCCAGGCGCCCGTCGCGCAACCGCCAGTCTTGCAGCGGGTTGGACCAGTACTCGGGTCCGATCCAGGGGCGTTCGACCGCTGGGTCGAAGCGGCTCTCAAAGGCCGTCGAGCCAGCGCCGCAGCCGGCCAATAGCAGCGCACAGGCTGCCAACACGGGAAAGAAAGCGCGAATGATAGACATCGCGCTCAAGGTAGCAGGCGCCCGCGGCTGCCTGCAACGCGCTCCTGCCCGCCCGTGCGTAGGCGATCTGGTCAGTCGGCCATGTCGGCGGGCATCGGGCCCTTCGCCAGCAGCTTGATCCGGTACAGGCCCGTCCGCGCGGTCATGTACAGGGAACTACCGTCATCGCCCCATGCGACGTTGGCAGGCACCTCGGCCGGCTGGATGGTGCCCAGATGCTCGCCGGCAGGCGTGAAGATCCAGACCCCGCCCGGCCCGGTGGCGTAAACGTTGCCGTTCACGTCGAGCTTGAGCCCGTCCGGCGCACCCGGCGCCGTCTCGCTGGTGGCGTCGTAGAAGACCCGGCCGTTTTCGAACATCCCGTCATCGTTGACGTCGTAGGCCATCCAGACCTTCATGGAGCTGTCGGAATTGGCCACGTAGGCGGTCTTGCCATCCGGGGAGAATCCGATCCCGTTGGGCCTGGTCTGATCGCGGATGAGCAACTGCAGCTCACCAGACTCGTAGTTCAGGCGGTAGATTCCGTTGAAGTCCAACTCCCGGGCCGGATCTTCCTCGAGCTTGGGCAGCCCGTAGGGCGGATCGGTGAAGTACAGCCAGCCGTTGGCGTGCCAAGCAGCGTCGTTGGGGCTGTTGAGAGACTTGCCCTCGTAGTTGTCCACTAGCGAGACCCACTCCCCGTCTTCCATGCGCGAAACGCGGCGGTTGCCGTGCTCGCACGCCAGCAGGCGGCCCTCTGCGTCGAGGATCAGCCCGTTCGATCCCAGCGAAGCATCCCGCGGCTCGCCCTTGTACATCTGGTCATAAAACACCGAGGCCGCTGTATCGCCCTCCGCCCAGCGGTAGATCGCGTTGGCCGGGATGTCGCTGAACAGCAGGTGCGGGCTGTCTCCCTTGATCCAGACGGGCCCCTCGGTGAAGCCCATGTCGCCGGCCAGCTTCTCAATCACGTAATCGGCCGGCACGATGGCGTCAAGTGCCTCGCTGACCTTGAGCACCGTGCCGGCGCCGTGATCCGGCGCGGCCGGTTCTGGCGGGGCGGCGCAAGCGAGGGCCAGTATCGCAACACCGGCAATGATCAGGTTTCGGAGTTTCATTTCGGTTTTCCTCAGTGACGGTGAACCCATCATAGCTCCGAATCCCCCGCAAGGGACCGTCGTCAGCGCTTGACCGCTAGTGCCCGGCCGAGAGGTCAGTCAGCCATATCGGCGGGCATCGGGCCCTTCGCCAGCAGCTTGATCCGGTACAGGCCCGTCCGCGCGGTCATGTACAGGGAACTGCCGTCATCGCCCCATGCGACGTTGGCAGGCACCTCGGCCGGCTGGATGGTGCCTAAGTGCTGGCCGGCTGGAGTGAAGATCCAGACGCCGCCCGGCCCGGTGGCGTAGAGGTTGCCGTCCACGTCGAGCTTGAGCCCGTCCGGCAATCCCGGTGCCTCTTCGCAGGTCACGTCAGAGAAGACCCGGCCGTTCTCGAACAGGCCCTCGTCCGTGACGTCGTAGGACATCCAGACCTTCGTCGCATCGTCGGAATTCGACACGTAGGCGGTCTTGCCGTCCGGCGAGAAGCCAATCCCGTTGGGCCGCGTCTGTTCCCGGTTGAGCAGTTGCAGTTCGCCGGACTCATAGTTCAGGCGGAAAATGCCGTTGAACTCCAGCTCCTTGTCCGGGTCCTCGTCCCGCTTGACGAGCCCATAGGGCGGATCGGTGAAGTACAGCCAGCCGTTGGCGTGCCACGCGGCGTCGTTGGGGCTGTTGAGCCTCTTGCCCTCGTAGTTGTCCACAACCGAGACCCACTCCCCGTCCTCCATGCGAGAAATGCGCCGGTTGCCGTGCTCGCACGCCAGCAGTCGGCCTTCCGCATCCAGAATCAGGCCGTTCGAGCCGGGGAAAACTTCGCGGGGCTTGCCCTTGTACATCTGGTCATAGAACACCGAGGCCTCCGTGTCGCCTTCCGCCCAGCGGTAGATCACATTGGCCGGGATGTCGCTGAACAGTAGATGCGGAGTGTCCCCCTTGATCCAGACCGGCCCTTCGGTGAAGACCATGTCGCCCGCCAGCTTCTCGATCACGGAGTCGGCCGGAATAATGGCGTCGAGCGCATCGCTGACCCGATGCACCGTGCCGGCCCCATGGTCCGGCGCGGCTGGATCTGGAGCGGCCGAGCAGGCCGGCTTCGGCATCGCGATGCTGGCAGCGATGCCGTTTCTTGATCTCAATTCGGTTATCCTCAGTGACGGCGAACCCATCATAGCGCCCGGTTCCCTGCTACGTGCCGCCACGCGCTTGACTTTGGGTCGTGCAGTGTGCGACTAATGCGAATTCGCCATCCGCATGATGCCGAGCGCTTGGCCGCTCCCCTAGAGGCCGCATGACAGATTGCAGGAAACTGCGGCTTTCGCTCGAGAGCACCTTGGACAGCATCGACGCGGCGGAGCTAATCGTCCAGCGACTTGCGGAATTGAACGGTTTCAACGAGGACCAAGTGCATCAGATCGGCATGGGGGTGCGCGAGACGGTGGCCAACGCTGTCAAGCACGGCAACGCTTTCAATCTGGCCAAGCGAGTCTCGTTCAACGCGGCGGTCGACGAAGCCGCGTTCGAGGTGACTGTGACCGACCAAGGCGCGGGCTTTGAGCCCGAGGACATCGCTGATCCGTGCGAAGGTGACAACTTGCTGCGCGCCTCCGGGCGGGGGCTGTTGATGATGAAGGCATTTTTCGACGAAGTCGAGGTTGGCCGGTGCGCTGGCACGGGCACGCGGGTTCGTCTGGTGAAGTACTGCGCCAAGGGCGCATCATGATCTAACTCAGGAGGAAGATCGATGAGTTTATCCACAGAGGTTCGTGAGTACAGCGGAGTGACGATCGTTGACATGACTGGTCGCATCACGCTCGGAGAGGAGTCGGGCCAGGTTCGCGACACCGTGCGGGGCCTGCTCGAGAACGGCGCTACCAAGATCGTGCTCAATCTGGGCGGCGTCACCTACATTGACAGTTCCGGCCTTGGCGAGCTAGTCTCGGCCTACACGACGTCCCGCAACCAAGGCTGCGAGATCAAGCTGCTCAACGTCCAAGCCAAGGTACAGGACTTGCTCCAGATCACGAAACTCCACACCGTCTTCCACTGCCTCACCGACGAAACCGAAGCCGTCACGAGCTTCTAGATCCGAGCCCGCCCGCCGACTGGCTGGGCCGACGGCATCGGTGGGCCCAGAACTGCCCCATAAGCGCGGCTTGCACCCGCGGCGCCTCCGCCGCGGGCATGGCTTTTCTTCCCGAGCCTAGCCGACCAAGACGTAAAAGGTGACCGAGAACTCGGTGTTGTTGAGCTTTCCCTGCACGTTGGGCAGGTAGTTGCCGAACGGTTTTCCCGTGACGTGGTTGCGCACGTCGAATCGTATCCCGTATTGGAAAAAATTCAGCTTGATGCCGCCGCCATAGTTGTAGCCGAACTTTGTGCTGCCGTAGCCCGAAAACGATGGGATTCCTGGCAGGAAGAAGGACGAGAAGCCGCCGCCGCCGGTCACGAACGGACGGATCGGAAAGCCAGTCGGTGCTGCGTGCAGCAGCCCGTTGTAGTAGAAGTGGTGGGACCTGATCGCCCCGAGATCGCCCGTTTCGGCCTCCTCGGGGGTCGATGTCGCGAAGTCCAGGCGCGCGTGCTGGTACGCGTAGGAGGCCTCGTGCCCCAAAAAACGTCGCGTATTGAAGCCCATGCGGCCCCCAACGCGAACTCCGTTGCTGATCGTGTAGCTGGCGCGGCTGCCGTTAGCTGGGTTCTCGGAGACGCTAAGGTCGCTCCCGCCGAGCGAGCCGTAGCCGGCCGAGATGCCGAACTCCGCAGACTGCGGGAACGCGGGCAGGGCTAGCGCAACAAGCAGCGCGGCGGAGGTAAGGAGATGTTTCATGGGGGGCTTCCTAGGACTGTGTACATCATAGTCAGACCGCGCTCGGCCTGAGGCGGTTTCTCCGCCAGCCTACCCGGGACGTAACGTGCGCCGCCCGGTGCATCGCCTCTTCAACCTTGTGCTGCACAGCGCCACCTGCCGATGGTCTTGCCCGGCCCGCACCCCAAGTCGGTGTTAGGCGTGTCGTCGAGTCTGTAGCTCGTTCACGTCTTGGTTTCGCGCAGCACGCTCTCGTAGCTGAGGCGACGGTCGTGGAGCCAATCGGCCATGCTATCCCAGTTGGCTCGATCAGATGTCTTAGTACGGAAGAAGGAAAGGCCGATGTCGCTGATCTGCTCAACCTCAAGGGCGGTTCTCAACTGCTCTAGGTACGGGTCGATTCGGGAAGACGCGGCGTCCGACGATTCGCCATGTTTCCCGCAGAGAAATATCCCCACGCCATGCACTGCAAGGTACAACGAGATGCGCAAGCCAGCCTCTTCCACGAGGTGATAGACATTGCTCCCGGCGTATCCCGGCCTCACTTCACTAGGGTGTCTCTTGGCGACGTGGGCCCAGAAATCGCGCCGGAACTGGCCAAGTTCACTGAGGCCTCCGCGTGTCGCGGTCTCTCTGACGCTACGGTCCCAGTTGCTTGGGCGCTCGAGGACCTCGAAGACCGGCGCGAGCGGTGAGTTGCCGATCCTCACCACTCGGACTCGTACTGCGAAGAAAGCGTACGGTGCGACTGTGTGGTCGTTCAGCCACCGGACGGCCGAGCGGTGTGCCTCATCGAAGCCACGGGCGATCCAGACGACGATCTTTGCTTCCAGTCCGGCGAGATACGCAAGCAACTGGCCCAAATGCTGCATGTTCGCTTCTTCGAGCTGGTTCTCTATGAGCACCCGACTGTCGTCCATGCGGGTACGGGCCACGATGTCCGCGCGATAGGGACCGACGTGCATCTCGGTGGCTTCCTTCTCTAACTCAATTCCGAGTTCGCTACCTAGGCGATCTAGGTTTTCGGCCAACCAGGGGGTGAAGTCGTGGGCTTCGTGCTTCCATGCGTCCCGGAGATTGGCTGTTTCTAAGGATCCCAATGCTGCTTCCGTCGTGTTCATGGCTGGCGTTTATCCTCCTTGTGTCCCACTGTCACCTTGCCGAATCACGAAGTCGCGACGATCCCTGTACAGCGGTGCGCGGTTCAGGACCTCGTCGTTGGTGTCCAAGTCGACGTCGGAGCACGCCGCCATCGTCCAGTACTTGTAATCGCCTAAGAAGAGGTACTCGCGGCTCTGGTTGAAAAACTGGCACTCGACACCCTCACCGCGGCCAATGCGCTCGCAGAAGGCGGCCAGCAGGTCCTGTTGGCCATCGCGATTGATGACAACGTACTCGTGGGGCCAGGTTTCGCGGTATGTTACGGCTTCACGCCACGGTGCGTCCGCGATCAATTCCATGATGTTCCGGGAGTGCCCCATTCTGCGCTTCACCGTCAATCCTCGTTCCCGGTGTTAACCGCTCGGCCTGGATTACTCCCTTGCCTGCGCCGACCGCCCTGTCTCGACGCAGCCAGTCTGAGCACCACGGCCGAAGTGCCGAAGGGCTCAGTGGTACTGCACGAACTCGATAGTGTGCCCGTCTGGGTCGCTGCAGAACGCTTGGCTCATGCCGAGGCGCTCGTTGCCGCCCTCGGCGAACTCGATCCCGCATTCGTTCAGGCGGGCCTTGACCACGTTCAGGTCCTCCACCTCCATGGCGAGGTGATCCGAGCGGCTGATGCGGCCGCGTACCTCGCGACCGGCCCCGGTTTGTTCGATCAGGTGGATCTGGCGATCGCCCACGGCCAGCCAAGCTCCGGGGAAATCGAAGTTCGGCCGTTCGTCTTCGGGCAGCCCGAGCACATCGCAGAAGAAGCGCTTAGACGCGGCTAGGTTCGCCACTGCAAAGGAGACGTGGTGCATGCGCTTGAGCCCGATGTGATCCATAAGAGCCCATTGTAGGCGCAGCGTTGCCGCCCGGCTCGCGCGGGGAGTCGCATGCGCTCGGGCTCCCGTTGTACTCGATTACTGCCAGCGACTAAGGAGAAGAATCACGCAGGAGACAACGTGCGCAGTCCAGCCGCCGATGTTGCTTGAACGAGGCGACTGTCGTATGCAATGCAGACTGGATCGAATAGTATGGCTGGCTCCTCACGCCCCGGAACCACAGTATCTGGGCAAGATTGAGTGGAGTGATCGCGGCGAACAGGGCGCTAGGCTGAGGCCGAAGGTATCACCGAAGGAGTTCTGCGATCCTGTCCCGATTCAGGTCCAGATTCCGGCTGCGACGCGATGACTCCCTCTCGGGTGCTGTGCCCCCGAAGCACTGTTGCCGGATGCACCCACTGACCTTGGACTGCGTCCTGTCGGCGCCCGCGGCACCGGTCGGCCACCATTCGCCCGGTTTGCTTCCCGGTGCCGCCCTCGCTATCATCAAGGAACGTCCCGACGCCGCTGAGGTCGCGCCGGGGCTGTCGTAGGAGGATCGCATGGGCCCGATCGGCATGGGTGAGGTTATCGTCCTGTTCATCTTGGCCTTGCTGATCTTCGGGCCCAAGAAACTGCCCGAGCTAGGCAAGACGTTCGGCAAGGGCATGGCCGAGTTCAAGCGCGCTTCGAACGAACTCAAGTCCACCTTCCAGCGCGAAATGGACAATATCGAGCACGAGACGCGCGAGGTCAAGAATCTCTCCAGCAGCGTAAGCCGCGACATCAGCACCAGCTACTACGACGACAACGAAGAAGACTACTACAGCGACTACGATTACGACGGCAGCCAGAGCGGTGCAGCCGCGGCCGATTCTTCTTCGAAGAGTTCCGAGGACGGTGACTCGTCGTCCGAAGCAGCGGCAGCGCCCGAGGAAGGAACGGCCGCCGAGACGCCTGCCGGTTCCGACAGTGACCCGATCGAGGCCGAGGCCTCGGAGGCACCCGTCACCGGCTTGCCGGAATCCGAAGCGGTCGCCGATTCGAAATCTGCCTGAGAGCTGCTAGCACGATCTCTCTGAATAGGATTCGAAGCCAAGCAAGGGTCGGATTGCTCCATGGATTCGGAAGATCGCAATACGCAGGACGCTGGCGCAGAAACAACCGGCTCGGATGGCCAGCAGTCCGAGGCCGGTTCCGGTACCGACGCGCAAGGCTCCGGCCATCCCGATACCGGGGAGTCATCTGAGTCCGGCTCGGACACGTCCTTTTACGACGATCCCTACCACGACGAATCCGATCACCTCTACGACGACCCGCATGCGGACCCACCCGCCGCTGCTGAGGGCGACGAGGAGGGAGACGAGCCGTCGGCGGCTGCCGATGATGGCACCGCTCCGCCACCGCCTCCGACCGACGGCGGGGACGGTGGGGATGACGATGACGATGACGACGAAGAGGGCATGGCGCGCATGTCCTTCTTGGAGCATCTCGAGGAATTGCGCACGCGCATCCTGCGCGCGCTCGGCGGCCTGCTGGTGGTCTATCTCTTCTGCCTGGCCTTCGCCAACGATCTGCTGCGGCTCGCCATCGAGCCGTTCCGCGGCGCGGCACGCGCCATTGCCGGCCCCGGCGGCGAGATGATCCAGATGATCAACACGCGCCCGCTTGAGCAGTTTCAGGTGCAGTACATCAAGGTGCCGCTGCTGGCCGCGGTCTTCCTCGGCGCTCCCTGGCTGACCTACCAAGCTTGGCAGTTTATCGCCCCCGGCCTGTACAGGAAGGAAAAGCGCTGGGCGCTGCCGTTCATCTTCACTACCGCCAGCCTGTTTGTCCTTGGCGGCGTGTTTTGCTACTTCGTGGCGCTGCGCGTGACCCTGCAGTTCCTGCTGACGGTGACGGAGGAGGTCGAGCCGTACATCTCGGTGAGCGACTACCTCAACACGTTCATCATTCTCGAAATCGGCCTGGGGCTGGTGTTCCAGCTGCCCGTGCTGATCTTCTTCTTCACCCTGCTGCGACTCACCACGCCGCGCTTCCTGCTGCGCAACGTGCGCTACGCCGTGCTGGTGATGTTCATCGTCGCTGCGATCATCACCCCGACCGGCGATCCACTCACCATGACGCTCTTCGCCGGGCCGATGATCCTGCTCTACTTCGTCGGCATCGGAGCGAGCTGGCTGCTGGTGCTGCGGCGCGAGGGCCGCCGGCTGCCGTGGCTGCGCATCGGCCTGTCGGTGCTGGCGTTCTTCGGGCTGATCGCGGCGATCATCGCCTACATGCACTTCGCCCACGGCTACGGGCTGATACCGGACTTCCCGTGGTTCGGGCCGACCGGCCCGCCAGGACAGTAGGCGCCGGAGCGGCTGCTATTGCACCGCGGCCGGTGCCGGACGGGCAGCGTAGCGGGAGTCTACGTAGGCATCGAGAATCTCGATGAATTCGGCTACGATGCGATCGCCGCGCAAGGTGCGGTGCAGGCGCCCGTCCACGTAGACCGGCGCCACCGGCTCTTCGAAGGTGCCGGGCAGCGAGATCCCGATATCGGCGTACTTGGACTCCCCGGGGCCGTTGACGATGCAGCCCATCACGGCCACGCTCATGCTCTCGACTCCCTCGTATTCGCCCTTCCACTCCGGCATCTTGGCACCCAGGTAGGCCTGGATCTCCTCTGCCATTTCTTGGAAGAACGTGCTGGTGGTGCGCCCGCATCCCGGGCAGGCGGTGACTTGCGGCGTGAAGTGCCGGATGTCAAGCGCCTGCAGCATCTGCTTGGCGACCTCGACCTCCTCGCAGCGGTCGCCGCCCGGACGGGGCGTCAGCGAAACCCGGATGGTGTCTCCGATCCCCTCCTGCAACAGCACCGCCATGCCGGCCGTAGACGCCACCACGCCCTTGTTGCCCATTCCAGCCTCGGTCAGGCCGAGGTGGAGGGGGTAGTCGCAGCGTAGCGCCAGGGCGCGGTAGACCGCGATCAGGTCCTGCACGTCGGAGACCTTGGCGCTTAGGATGATGCGGTCGTGCCCAAGTCCGTAGCCCTCGGCCGCTTCGGCGGACCGCAGCGCGCTCAGCACGATCGTTTCGTACATCACCTCGGCTGCGCTCAGGGGTTTCGCCCGCTTGGCGTTCGCGTCCATCTGGCTGGTCAGCAGCTGCTGGTCCAGCGAGCCCCAGTTCACGCCGATCCGCACGGGCTTGCCGTGCTCGATCGCGGCCTCGATCATCGTGCGGAAGTTGTCGTCGTGCCGCTTGCCGATGTTCACGTTGCCCGGGTTGATGCGGTACTTCGCCAGCGCCTTGGCGCAGTCGGGGTACTGCTTGAGCAGGATGTGCCCGTTGTAGTGGAAGTCCCCCACGACCGGCACTTCGCAGCCGAAATCGCGCAGGGTCTGCACGATGCCCGGCACGGCCTGGGCGGCCTTGTCGTGGTTCACTGTCACGCGCACCAGCTCCGATCCGGACTGGGCTAGTGCAAGGACTTGGTTGACGGTAGCTGCGCTGTCGGCAGTGTCGGTGTTGGTCATCGACTGCACCACGACCGGATGGTCGGCGCCGATCAGGACGCCGCTCACATCGCAGGCAGTCGTGTGCCGTCGGGGGCTTGCCATCGGGCCGCGGGCGCGCCGCTTGTCCTTGAGTCTAGCAAGTCGCTAGCGCACCAGTGCCAGCGTCAGGAACGGCAGGTAGGTGATCAGCAACACCCCGCCGAACAAGATCAGCAGAAACGGCAGCACGGATCGGTAGACCTTCGTCAGCGGTATGCCGAAGCGGTACGAGGCCAGGAACAGGTTCATCCCCACTGGAGGCGTCAGGTAGCCGAGCTCGAGATTCGCAAGGAATATGATCCCCAAATGCACCGGATCGACCCCGTAGGCCGCCGCCATCGGCGCGATCAGGGGCACGACCACCAAGATCGCCGAGAAGATGTCCATCATGCAGCCCACTATGAGCAGGAGGATGTTCAGCGCTAGCAGGAAGACAAGCTTCGATTCGATGTGTGACTGGACCCACTCGAGTGCGAGGTCGGGCACTTGCGCGTCGATCACGTAGTTCGTGAAGCCCAGAGCGACGCCGAGGATCAGCAGCACGCCGCCGACCAGCGTGCAGCATTCCACCGCCAGCTTCGGCACCCCTGTCCGTAGGGAAAGGTCGCGATAGACGAAACACTCGACCACGAAGGCGTACAACACCGTCACCGCCGCGGCCTCGACCAGTGTCGCGATGCCGCTGAAGATGCCGCCGATCACGACCAGCGGCAGGAGTAGCTCCCACTTGGCTTCGCGCATCGCCGCGCGCGCCTTGGCCGGCTCGAACTTGCGCTGCCCGCGCTCGGCGATGCGCCCGTGGCGCACGCCCCATGCGGCGACCAGCCCGACCAGCAGGCAGCCCGGAATCAGCCCGCCGAGAAACAGCTCGTTGAGCGGCGTCCTGGAGTAGACGCCGTAGAGGATGACTGCTAGGCTCGGCGGGAAGAGCAGCCCGATGGATCCCGAGGCGGTCATCAGGCCCAGCGAGAACTCCCGCGAATAGCGCGACTTGACCAGCACCGGGAGGATCAATCCGCCCAGCGAGAGGATCGTGACGCCGGAGGCTCCCGTAAACGATGTGAAGAAGGCGAATGCCACCGTAGTGGTGACCGCCAAGCCGCCCGGCAGCCATCCGAGCCAGGTCGAGAATACGCGCACCAAGCGTTGGCTGGCGCCGCCCTCCGCCAGGATGTAGCCGCCCAATGTGAACAGCGGGATGGCCGGCAGCAGGGGCTGCCCGGAGAGCTGGTAGGCGGCCAGCGGCACCGCCGTCACTGGCGTGTACTCGTACCAGAAGAGCAGCGCGGCGAGGCCGCCGATGACCGCGAAGATCGGCATGCCCAGCACGGCGCTCCCCAGCAGCGCCAGGGCCCCGTACTGCAGGAGCGGCAGCTCGCCGAGGGATTCCCACGATGCGAGCGCGACCGGAACGATCACGCCAGACAGGGAGATTGCCCTGCCGGCCAGCGACGGCGAACTGCTCCAAGCCATGCGCAGTCCAAGGGCTGCGAATCCCGGCGCCATGGCCCACACGAAGACCCATACCGGAAGGCCGAACGCCACGATGTCGCCCGCCTCGCGTTCGACCGCGGCGAACGTCCACGAACCGTAGGCCAGACAGGTGCACACGGCCACGCCGACCATGGCCGACACGACCTGGGCCGGCTGCTTGAGGCGCTCCGGCAGAAACGTCGCGGTCGAAAGAGCGAGCAGCTTGCGGTCACGCGCCGCGATCGCCCCGCCGACGACCGCAATGAGGAGCGTCAGATGCTGGACTAGGGGAATGGACCCGGGGATCAGGTTCCCGACTCCCACCAGGCGTCCAGCGCCCTCCGCCAGGGGCAGTAGAGCTGTAAGCCCTAGCAGAGCGCCAGCGAGCGCATTCTCGGCCCGGTGCCATGGGCGCACCGCGGTGTCTGTGTTTTCGCTCGGCGTAGCGACGACTTCTCCCATGGACTCTTGGAACCGCCGATGGCCTGGCCCGCGCGCCGCGGAACCGAATCAACTCAGTGTATAGCGCCGCGCCGGG
The DNA here is from genome assembly GCA_022823865.1 of Bryobacterales bacterium. GTDB lineage: Bacteria > Acidobacteriota > Terriglobia > Bryobacterales > UBA6623 > VXMF01. The sequence goes on along the minus strand of JAJEHF010000134.1, from coordinate 12,311 downwards.
ACGGGATGGTCGACACCGCGAAGGCTGTGATCTCAGGATTGGTCCCGTACCCATTGGGATGTTTGTCGGTTGGCCTCCGCGATCAGCGCCAGCTGGGCCTCGTCGGGTCTCTCGAGCTCGTCCAGCAGTCCGCGCCGACGGGCCTTGTTGCGCTGGTAGGCGCCACACAGATGAAAGCCGACGCAACCCGGATTCCGGCGCAGCTCTTCCAGCACGTCGGCATACCACCGGCCGTTGTTGGGCACGAATCCCTCTACCGGCGCCGGACGCTCGATGCCGGCGGCATCGGCCAGCAAGACCGGCTTGCCGGTCTTGGAGTGCCACTGCGACAGGTGCTGCCCAGGGCTCCGGAAATCTTGGAACGAGAGCACGTCCACGTACCCCAGGGCGGCTTCGACGACTTCCATTGCGAGCGGGGCGTTGGCTTCGTAGCGGTCCCCGAGGATCAGGTGGCGCGGGTCGTGGCGGCGGACCGCGTCGTGCGTCGTGCGGTAGTAGCGCAGCGCCAGTTCCGCGAGTTCCCTGCGCCCGGCCGGGCTGCCCAGCAACTCGGGATCGAAGATCGGGCCCCGCCAGGCGTTTTCCGGCCGCTCGTGCGTCCAGGTGGGGCAGTCGCTGTAGAAGTAGCCGATCAAGTTGCGGTCTTCGCTCAGCTCCGCGCAATGCGAGCGTGCCACGTATTCGGCCCACTCCTCCCATTCGCGGCTGCGGAAGTCGAAGTGACGGGTGTGCTGCTCCCACTGGTGCGATTCCATGAACGGAAGCAAGTGACAGAACGGCATGCCGAGGGCGCGGTACTCGTCGTTGGTAAACGGGCGCGAGTGTCGCCACTTGCGCACGGTCACCTCTTGCACCCAGCCAACGGTATTGAAGCCCCAGCGATTGAGGTTGGGGGCGACCGATTCTTGGATCCAGCGGACTGTGCTGCCGCCGTATTTCTCCCGCCAGATGTGGATATTCTCCGGGTAGTGCAGGCTGGCAGGATCGATGTGATTCAGGCCCAGCGAGAAGAACGGCTGCCCCTGGGGGGTGACCAGCCACCAGCGCTCGTCACGTCGGTCGAGAGTGAAGAATCCTGCTGGGCTCGCCTGCGTGGTGCGGCTGCCCGCAGCAGCATCGGCAACTGCACTCAGCCCCAAAACTGAGGACAACACCTGCCTTCGCGTCACTGACATCGCGCCGCGGCGCCCTCCACGTGACGCAATCATATCGTTTCTCCGCTAGGCTCCGCCCGCCCCGGGACGCTGAGGCGCTTGGCGCTCCGTGCGGCGGCCCGGGTTCTTGGCTTTGAATAAGGATATGACCTCGATGCACGAGCCTGACTGGGCCGCCCTGCGCGAATTGTTCCCGGTGCTGAATTCATGGGCGCACCTCAATACGGCCGCATTCGGTCCGATCCCCTCGACCGGTGTCCAGGCGATCAGCGACCACCTCCGTGCCCGTGACGAGTCGGCCGCGCTCGACTTCCCGACATGGTTCGACCGCCTCGACGGGATTCGAGGCAAGATTGCCCGCCTGATCGGAGCCGGGGCGGACGACATCGCGTTCTGTCCAAGTGCCGGAGCCGGCTTGGCGTGGTTGCTGCAGGGAATCGATTGGCGCGCCGGTGACGAGGTCATCAGCTTCCAGCACGAGTTCCCGAACAACCTGTACGCTCCCAGCCTGCTGGACAGCAAGGGCGTGCGCTTTCGGGCGCTGCCCACGCCTGCCGGTGCCTTGGATCCGGATCGGGTTCTCGACGCCATCAGCCCGCGCGCGCGGCTGGTACTCCTCAGCTCGGTGAACTACTCGAATGGGCTGCGAGCACCTCTGGCTGCACTGGCTCCCGAGCTCCGCCGCAGGGGTGTCTTGCTGTGTGTCGATGCGACCCAATCCATTGGAGCCTTGCGCTTGGACCTTAGCTCAATGCCCGTTGATTTCCTCGTCGTGCACGGGTACAAGTGGCTGATGGCTCCGGCAGGAGCGGGCTTCGCCTATGTGCCCGCCGCGACGCGGGCTTGGCTCGCGCCGAGCATTGTTAGCTGGCGCAGCCACCGGGATTGGCGGGACTTCGAGAGTCTGCACCACGGACGACCTGTCTTGCCTCAAGAGGCGTCGATGTACGAGGGGGGAGTCCAAGCCTTCGCGCCGCTTTTCGCCCTCGAGGCCAGCTTGGATCTGATCCTAGATTGCGGCCAGGAGTCCATTGAACGGCGCGTCTTGGGTCTGGCCCGGCAATGCCGAGACATCCTGGCCGCGCACGGAGGAGTCTTGAGTTCCGGTGCCGACGGGGACGGCGGGTCGCAGATCGTGACGGCCGCGTTCCGCCAGCGCGACAGTGCGGCCCTGCGCCAGCGCCTCGAAGACGCGAGAGTCGTGGTCTCGGTCCGCCAGGGCAATCTGCGCGTCTCGCCCCATTTCTTCAACAATGCTGGGGACTTGGACAGGCTGTCTGGCGCACTCGCGGGTTGAGCGGTCCTGCTCAATCCGCCACCGGCAGGTCGCCCGGCCGGTTGACGTTCGCGAACGACCGCGCGTCATCGACGGGCAGCTTCGCCCAGCTCACGCAGTCCAGGGCGTCGGTAAGCTTCCGCGTGCCGCGCAGCAGCGCCTGCTCCAGGGCCGCCAGCCCGGACTTGGCATAGGCTGCGAACAGCGGCTGCAGCCGCCCGTCCGGCGTCTGCGGAACGATCGCATCGACGCTGGCGGTGCCCGCCGCGCCCAGCAGCTGGTCTACCACGCCCGCGCTGGCGAACGGCATGTCGCAAGCGGCTACGATGCACCACCTTTGCGGACTGTGATGCAGGGCCGCCACGATACCAGCCAATGGCCCGGCTCGCTCGATTCGATCCGCGATCACGGGCATTCCCAGCGGCGCGTACAGGTCCGGATCGCCGACCAGCGTGACCCCCGTCACGCGGCTGGCGAGAGCTTCGGCGACGCGCAATGCCAGCGCGCGACCGTTCAACAAGTGCAGCGCCTTGGGAGAGCCGAAGCGGGAGCTCTGACCGCCGACCAGAACGTAGCCCGAGGCCTCGATCACCTTCCGCCCTGAGCCCGCCGACGCCACAAGGGTTGAATCATAGCGGACCGCTCCTTCCGTCGTGCCGGGGATCGCGGAAAAGGGGTTGCAATCCCATTGGCGAATTGAGAGACTTATGCGCGAAGAGGAGGTATCGCACATGTTGCAACGCTACTACCGTTCCAATTCGCCGATCCATCTGGGATTGACACTGGCCCTAGTCGGCTTGCTGGGGCTGTCCTGCTCGGGCGAACCTGCGGGTCCGCGCCAAGGTACGCCAGAGTGGCTTGTGCAAGCCGCCGTGGACAATCTCGCCATAGGCGATTACCCGAAGACCGTGGAGCAGCTCACCGAGGCAGCCGGGGCGCCGGGCGATGCCGGCACCAAGGCCACGCTGTGGCTGGCAGCTCTGCGGGCAGGCTTGGCTTACGGCTACGACGAGCTGTCGGACGCCTTCGCCGCCGGCATGGAAGCGAATGACGCCGTGATCGAGGACTTCCAGCCGTTGGTCAGCGAATATCGGCGGCGCACCAAGGTGCATGCGATCGACTTCGCAGAAGACGTTGGCGATCTCGAAAAGCTGATTGGCGAGCAACAGACGGTCATGTTCGACTTCCCGCTGCCGGATGGCAATGCGTCGGTCTCGCCCATGGTGGCGAGTGTCGAGGGTGGCAACAAGGTCGACGCCCGCCGAGGCGCGATGGAGAGCCAGACTTTGACGCGCGGGATCTTCCTGGCAGTCGCGGGCCTGACGGGCAAGGACGTGGCCGATCTCGGCCCGGGGGCCTCCGGCGGGATCGAGGCTGGCGCGGACCGGGTTCGCTTCGGCATCGCCAGAACCCTGCTGGACATCGCGATCATGTTTGACCGCGAGAACATCAACGAGCCCAAAGTGCGCACGTTCGTGGTCGACTTGGCCGACAAGTGGGCCGAGCCCCACCGTGAGAACGAGGAGCTTGCCGAGCTGATGGAAGATTTCGAGTTCGACCTCGAGAACGAGCGCCGGGACATGTCCGGCAAGCGCAAGATCAAGAAGACGGACTAGGACGGTCCGGACCGGATTCTACTCGCGCGGCCGCATTGGACGGCGGTCGCGCCACAGTTGCTGTGCCAGCAGGTGGCATGGCGAGCGTCCGCTGCAGTTTGCCAGAATAGTGCTGTTTTGTGCGAACTGACTAGAAACGCATCACTGCGCTGGGCCGTGCTGGGCCTTTGCACCGTCGGGGCAGCTTTGGCGAGCGGTCCCAACGTGGTCGTGATCCTTGCGGACGATCTCGGCTTCGGGGATGTGGCCTACCTCAATCCTCAGTCGCGGATCCCCACGCCCAACCTAGATCGCTTGGCCGGCCAGGGCATGGCATTCGTCGATGCCCACACGCCGTCCGGGGTCTGCACGCCGACTCGCTACGGCTTGGTCACAGGTCGGTATGCGTGGCGCACGCGGCTAAAGCGGGGCGTCTTGAATGGCTACGGCGAGCCCTTGCTGGCACCGGACCGGGAGACGATCGGCACGTTTCTCCGAGCGAGGGGCTATCGCACGGCTGTCATCGGCAAGTGGCACTTGGGCTTGGGGTTTGCCAAGGATGGAGCCGGCGAGTTCGATTTCAACGGGCCAATCGACGATGGCCCGCACACGCACGGCTTCGACGACTCGTTCATCATTCCCGCCTCGCTCGACTTCCCGCCGTACGTCTACATTCGCGACGGCAAGATCACGGGCCTGCCTTTGGGCAGCCAGCCCGGCCTGAAGTTCCCCCGCTTCATGCGCGCCGGCGAGCTCGCCAAGGACCTCGATCCGGTCGGCGTGCTGGATCGGCTGGTGACCGAGTCGGCAGACTTCATCCGGCGCCAGGTCCGTCAGGAGCGCAAGTATCTGCTGTACGTGCCGTTGACGGCGCCCCACAAGCCCGTCTGGCCGGGCAAGCGGTTCGTCGGCAAGACCGATCTCGGCCCGTACGGAGACTTCATCGTGCACGTGGATGCGGCCCTCGGCGGCATCGTCAAGGCGATTGACGACGCCGGAATCCGCGACGAGACACTCGTGATCTTCACGTCCGACAACGGCTCCTTCATGTACCGCTTGGATGGCGTCTCGGAAGAGGACCACACCGATGACGAGACCATCCAGGCCTTCCGGTCGCTCAACCACACGTCCAACTATGTCTTTCGCGGCACCAAGGCGGATATTTGGGAAGCCGGCCACCGGGTGCCCTTTTTCGTGCGCTGGCCCGGCACCGTCGAGCCGGGCTCGATCCAAGCTCGCACCGTATGCGTCACGGACGTCTTCGCGACCGTGGCTGAAATCGTCGGCGCGGACCTACCCGAAGATGTCGCAGAAGACAGCTTCAGCCTGCTGCCGCTGTTGCAGGGCCAGGAGTGGGCCACGCCGCGCGCGCCCGTGATCCACCATTCCGGCGGCGGGATGTTCGCCATCCGCGACGGCCGCTGGAAGCTGGTGGCGGGGAACGGATCGGGGGGCAGGGAAAAGCCGGCGGGCAAGCCGTTCGAGCGTCCCTACCAACTGTTCGACCTCGAGATCGATCCCTCGGAGAAACGCAACGTCTACGACGAGCACCCGATCGTCGCGACGCGCCTGGAGCAGGCACTGGAGAGGATCCGGGCTCGCGGGCGCAGCCGCTAGCTGGCGATCTGGATTCGCGGGTCGCGGCTATCGGTCAAGGATCTTGCCCGGGTTGAGGATCCCGTCGGGGTCCAGCGCGGTCTTGATGGCCCGCATCACATCGACTCCCGCCCCGTGCTGCGCCTTCAGCGCGCGCTGCTTGCCAATTCCGACGCCGTGTTCACCCGTGCACGTGCCGCCCACTGTCAGCGCCCGTTCGGTCATGCGGTCGTTCACGCGGCTGGCGCGCTCGAACTCCTCCTTGTCGCTGGGATCGATCAAGTAGACGGCGTGGAAATTCCCGTCGCCGACGTGTCCCAGCATCGGTGCGATCAGTCCCGCTTGCTTGATGTCCTCGCTCGCCGCCGCAATGCACTCGGCCAGTTTGGAGAGCGGGACGCAAACGTCGCTGACCCATCCGTACGATCCGGGACGGAGGGCCTTGATGGCGTAGTAGGCGTGGTGGCGGGCGTTCCAGAGCTTGTCCCGCTTCTCCCGTTCCAGCGTCCATTGGAAGTCGCCGCCTCCGTGGTCGGCGGCGATCTCGCCGGCCCGCTCGGCCTGCTCGGCGACGCTGGCCGCTGTGCCGTGGAACTCGAAGAACATCGTGGGGGTCGGTGCGTAGTGCAGGTTCGCGTAGTCGTTCACGGCCCGCATCGAGGCAACGTCCAACAGCTCGCAGCGGGCGACAGGCAGTCCGGACTGGAGGATCTCGATGACCGAGTTCGCACACTGCTCGATGGTCTCGAAGCTGCACACGGCCGCTGACACGCACTCCGGCAGCGGGTGCAGCCTCAGCTGCACCTCGGTGATGACGCCGAGGGTGCCCTCCGAGCCGAGCAGGAGCTTGGTCAGGTCGTAGCCTGCGGAACTCTTGCGGGCGCGCCCCCCTGTCCGCAACACGCGTCCGTCGGCAAGCACGCAGGTCAGGCCGAGGATGTTCTCGCGGATGGTGCCGTATCTGACGGTGGTCGTGCCGGACGCGCCGGTGGCAGCCATGCCGCCCACCGAGGCGTCGGCCCCCGGGTCTATGGGCAGCCACAGGCCGTGCTTCTCCAGCCGGTCGTTGAGGGCGAGCCTGCGGATGCCGGCCTGGACGCGGCAGTCGAGGTCGTCCTCCTGCAAGTCGAGGATGGCGTCCATGCGAGACAGGTCCAGGGAGATTCCCCCGCTGATCGCTTGGACATGGCCCTCCACCGCCGTGCCAGCACCGAATGGGATGATCGGCAATCCGTGCTCTGCACAGATTCTGACGATCGCGGAGACCTCTTCGTTGGACTCAGGAAAGGCCACCGCGTCCGGCGCCGCCGGGGGATGGAACGACTCGTCGTGGGAATGGCTCTCGATGTCGTATGAAGAGGTCGAGCAGCGGGAGCCGAGCAGCGCAGCGATTCTCTCGTGCGCCGCGCCCTGTCGATTGCTGTGTGCTGACACCTTGGCTCTATCGTAGCTACGTCGCCACGGGGCAAGCGTTGGAGAACTACGGAGTGCCGCGCTCGCCCGGCCCGCATCCATTTCCGTCGAGAGCTGTCTAGATCCTGAGTTCTGCCAGTCGGTCTCCGATGGACTCCTCAAAAGCGGCGATGGCACCTGTTCCTTCATCGCGGCAAGATTGTGCTCGCCCGCAGTCGGAACCGATGCGCGGACTCATGCTGGCGCTCGTGTCGAGGCTCCGAGATCGCTTGAAGTGAGACTGACCTCGAAAGTCCCGCCCCGCAGGCTAGCTGAATCGATAGACGACGATATTGTGAGCTGGCAATCGATGCCTTGACTCGATGTGGCAGCCGCTGCGCTCGACGTGAGCCGAAAGTTCCCGAAGCGTCATCAGTTCGCGGTACCCGAAGTTCAACTCCTCGGAGAAGGCGCGATAGAAAAGTCGGACCGCGAGTCGGTCTCTCGGACAGGAGGAGATTTCCGTCCCCCTCGGCCCGAGAAAGCTGCCGAACAGCGAGATCAGCGATTGCTTGCCCGGATCGTCGTAGTGCTCGATCAGGCCCCAGTCGATACCAACATCGAAGGATCCCGGTGCCTCCATCCGGAAGAAATCCTCTCGGGCGTACTCCATCCGTGCCGGGTTGCGAATGACGTCGATCCATTGCCGCTTGCTTCCCCGAGGGGCTCGTACCCGGGCTCTCTGGGGCGCCTGGGTGAAGCGCTGGTATGCCACGGGATCGCTGTCGATGAGCAACACGCGACCTCTATTGCCGTACAGCGCCTGCAGTAGCGCCGCTTCCCATCCAGCCTCGGCTCCGAAATGGACGATACTCGGATTCGCCGGCAACCTCAGGCGGGAGAATACGCGAAGTTTGCCCTCCAAGTCTAGGATCGCGTTGCGCCGCTGTTGCAGGAAGGAGAGATACAGCCGCATCAGGCGCCACCCAAGCGAACAGTCGGCATGCCGATTGACCTCGCGCCAGTCCGTGCCGAGCAGCCGCTCGAAATTGGCATTGAAGCGGGACCAGTTCACCTCGCCCGTTGACTCGGCATCTGGCACGCTTGCCGGGTCGAACTGACGCGACAGGGGACCCGTGAGGCGCATAGCGGTACAGTAACACCGAGGCCTCCCCTGCATGCGCTCCGAGGAAATCGACATCGGAGCTGTGCGGGCAGTTAGCTGGGACGTCGACGGCACTCTCTACTCCCCTAGCCGCCTGACGGCTCGCTTCTGGCTGGCAGTCCTGTCCGCTTCCCTAGGTGGGAATGCGAATGCCGCGTGGAGAGCGGCGGCGGCGATGCGCAGGTTTCGCAGGCGCATGGAACAGGTCCGTGCCAACGGCGGGCGCCTCGAGACCGACGACGCCAGCATCGAGGAGCGCCTGGCCCTCGAGCAGGCTTGGCTGTCGCCCGAGATCGCAGCGCTGGGAGCCCGCCCCGGGGTTGCAGCGGCCCTGCGCGCCTTCAGGGCGCGATTCGAATCGCAAGTCGTTCTGTCGGACTTCGAGCCCGCGCAAAAGCTCGCCAGCCTCGGCCTGCTGGACTGCTTCGACGCGATCTACTGCGGCGAGCGGCTCGGCTATCTCAAGCCGAGCCCCGAGCCATTCAGGCGCATCCTTCGCGATCTCGACCTGCAGCCCGAGAGCCTATTGCATATCGGAGACCGTCCGGAGACCGACGGAGCCGGAGCGGCAGCGGCAGGGTGCAGGGTCCTCGTGCTGGGACAGGACTTCCACTCCTTCGCGGGACTGGGGTCGATGCTGGCTCCAAGGGCGGTCGGAACAAGGCAGTGAGAGTGCTCTCGCCAGCCGCGCGACTTGCCGTCCTAGGCACCACGAAGAGCGCTTGGCTGACGGTTCGACCCAGATCGGTCTCCCTCGGAGCACTCCCACAATCGGGGGTAGAGCGGCAAGAACTTGAATTGGGAGTCCAGTCCTACCCCGCTTCCTCGGGGCAGGCGTTCCCGGAGCCCGTGCAACCCGACCCGCTCGAGCCGCACGGCTCCCAGGCGTCCGCTCGACCGCTTGGCACAATACTCGCTGTTCACTTCTCGGAGCAATTCGTCGAACCGCTCCGCCAAGCCCGCCACAGGGCCGGGATCCTTCTGGCCGGGGTAGACAACGACAAGCCGGTAGTGTGGCAAGCCATCAACCGGCTGCAGCGAGGGAAAGCAGGTCAGCGCGTGGTCGGCAGTCAGGTTGGGAAAAGACCGCCGGAGGCGCTCGTATGCCAGAAGTGCCTGGGCCTCGGTCAGCTTCTCCCCCGTGAAGGAGTACCCGAGGCCTCGGCGGCGGAGAAACCGAAGGTCGGGCAAGTCGCTGACGAACCGTTCGACTCTGAATAGGTCGCCGGTGCAATAGCGCCGCAGGCCGTGCGCGTTGCTGATGACGAGTTCGTAGACGCCGCCCACAGAAAGCTCGTCGGGTGCCAGGAGCCGGTCCGGGGCCCTGGGGACGCCTGCCTCCAGGAACTCGCAGCAGACGCCAGGGGCTATCGGCAGGAACGATGGATCCCCGAGCCGGAAGTCAGGGACCGTCTCGACCGTCTCGGTCGACATGGAGTACATCGGCACGCGCCGGAAGCGAGAAGCGGGCAAGCGCGAATCGAGCCGGTCCAGAAACGGCGCGAGATATCCGCCGGTCCAGCAGATGTACACGCGTGTTGCCGGAGCCCATTCCTCGATTGGCAGGAATGTCGGGCTCTCCGCGATCCTCTTCAGACGCTGTGCGTACCCGTCGGATGCGATCCGGCGGGTTGCGGCGGGCAGCGACGGAACCATCTTGTCCGGGGTCCGGACGCAATCTCGCACCAAGGCGCTGCACCGCGTCCAGTCGTCCTCCAGAGTGTCGAAGAAGATTGACATCGTGGACGGGTTGGTGCTGTAAAGCACTCCCGGGTTGGAAACCGTCAAGACCCACAGGCGGACGGCCTCCAGGCCGTAGGCTTCGTGCAACGGCCGCAGGGGCTCCCAGCCGTGCATCCGGTACGGGGCCTGCAGTGTTGCAATGTAGGACGGGCTGCCCGCCTCGCTGAGCAACAGGCTGCTCAGCGAGCCGTCCGGCTCGACGGGACCGAACACGTACATGCTTGTGCGGCGAACTCCCAGCATCCGGAATGCCCGCATGAACGAATCGACAAACACCCAGCGCACTGAGGCGATCCGTCTCCGGCTGTAGGCGAGCAGCTTCGGGCCGCCCCTCGTTCCCGACGTGCTTGCAATTCGCCGCGGATCGCTTGCCGGGTCGACCGGCGGCACTTCTGTCGTCAACTCCGTCTCGGGGACGATCCCGAAACGGTGTCGCAGCCTGGACCACAGCAACCGGTGGTGTCTTGCTCGCAGACGGTGCAGGATCTCTGCCAGCGCACCCGCCGCTCGCAGGACAACGCCGATCAAGCAGCGCAAAGCGTCGTTGTATGCGGCGCGCATCAGAGCCCTCGCGATGCCGCTCGGACGGTGCTTAGGTAGTGGTCCTTAATGACTGCAACATCTTCCGGCCAGAGCAGGGCAGGGTCGTACGTGATCGTCATCCAGGTCCGGTCGCCCAGCGACACCGCCGCGAAGATCAAGGCGTGGCGCTTGTGCATCGCGCCCAGCACGCCGAGTTCCTGCAACCCTGCGAAGACTGGATCGTCCTGCCCTGGCCACTTTTGAACGTGACTGAACGCAGCGGAGCCCATATCCGCCCACGGGCGGTTCAAGTACGCGCGGACGAGCGGGGCGCTGAATCGCACTGGAATCCGGGTCAGCAGCGTTCGCTGGGGCACGGTCCATTCGCCACGCTCCCGGGCGAGGTTGACCTGCGATCGAACGGCGCGGCACATATCCGAGAGATCCAGCCCGTCGTCATAGTCCCGGCGCACCCGAATGCGGCTCGAGGCGTTGCCGAATCCCTCGAATGCATCTCGACGTACGTTGACCGGCAGCCAAATGCCTGCCCTGCGCCCGTTGTCGCCGCGGATCCGGTTCCACTCTTGGAGCGTCTCAAGCGCGGCGACTACTAGGACATCGTTGAAGGTAAACCCGCATTCCGCCAAGGAGATTCCGGCGAGTTCGCCGTGCGAAAAGGAGTATGTAGTCCAGCGCCTCTCGCTGGACGCCTCCCCTGGACGGGTCCACAGAGGGGCGCAACGATCCCATACCGGATTCCGCTTGGCGCCGTGCGGGGCTTCCGCAAGCGCAGGCGGCACCATTGCAGCCGGCTCCGAGCAGGGTCGGTCCAGACCCGAGGCGACTCGCAGCTGGTGTCGAATCCATGCCAGGACACTGAGCATGTCCGCCACGCAATGGTGGACCTTGGTGACGAGGCAGCCTGCACCGGCGTCCACGTCGCCGACCCAAGCTTGGCGGAGCGGCGGTCCGCTCGCGAGGTCGAACGGCGTCCGAAGGAACCGCTCGATGAGTTCCTTGCGATCTCCCTGCTGAAGCGAGCGAAACGCCGGTTCGAGGCTATCTGGCTCCAGCAGAGACCAGCGGCCGCCAACCACCCTGCATCCAGTTGTCGAGTGGAGGTTTCGCGCGCTGCGCGCGCCGCGTGCGAGGTCGTTCGCAGCGATCTCCCGGTCGAAATGAAGCAACACTGCGAAGTCGAGCGGCCGGACCGCGCTGTCCATGACTAGGCTGACGAGGTCAAGCGTGCTGAGAGCGGGATTGGGCATCGGGGACCGCTGACGCTCGGTCCTTTCGGATGTCGCGCCTCGGAATCAGCGCGCTGGCCCCGGAAGGGGCCGCCTCGACGAACGGGAGCAGATCGATCCAACCAAGGTGCGGGCGCATGTGATGTGTTCTGTGCATCGACAGGCCGAACGAGAACCAGTACATCAGCCGGCCGTAGTAGTTGTGCGAGCGCGATTCCGGGCTTCCGGTGGAGAAGCCCTCGTGCGTCTTGAACGCGAACGGGTACCACAGCAGCAACGAAACGATCACCAGCAGGGGAAGCATGCCGGAAACCAGCCTTGCCGGGCCCACCACGAGAAGGATGGGGAGATAGACCAGTGCGATGCCCAGATAGTTCAGGAGCAACTCGCGCAGGTGAAAGCCATCGACATTCGTAACTACTCACGCCTCGGTTGGTGTCGAGGCGGGAGTTGGTGTCGGGCCATAGTCTTGTTCGAGCGTGGCGACAGCGTTGCCGGCGAGCGCGATTTGAATGGGAGCGCCAGGCCAACTGGTAGGAGGGAGGAGGTGAAAGTCCTCTGGGAGCAAGGCCTAACCAGCCAGCTCCCTCCGCGAGCCGTGCGTCGGTCGCCGTGAGGCGG
>JAJEHF010000143.1 GCA_022823865.1 Bryobacterales bacterium | reverse complement strand
CAGTCGCGGCCAAGCCAAGCCGCGTGGCGTGAAACGGAAGATGAGCAAGTTCAAGATCCGGCACCGCGGACCGCTGTCGCGAGAAGTCCATCTGTGGGAGCCAGAAATCGCAGTCCCATGTTCTTAAGTAAACAGTATTGGCCTTAAGCGCGTCGTGGAGGCACGCGACCAGTTCCGATGCGTCGATGTTGACCGGGTCTTGGTCGCGGAATGTCCGACGCTGCACGCCGACGACGAAGCCGAATTTCTCCACGTGCTGCGGCAGGTCGGCGAGCGCGAAGCGGGTCTCTTCCCGCTCGCTGCGGTCAAGCAGCTCGAATGTCTGGAAGTCGCACAGCAGCTGGTAGCGTGGCCGGTCCCGTTCGGGCAGGGCGTCGAAGTAGGCCCCGGCCTGCTCGCGGGCACGCGAGAGGTCCCGTCCGGCGCTTTTCTGCTCCACGAGCAGCACGCCCGGCCAGAACAGGTCGATGAATCCTGAGGTGTCGTCCAGACGCCTGACATGCTCCTCGTAGCGCGCGACCGTGCGTCGGCGCACGCCGAAGATCTCGAAGAACTCGTTGTAGAAGCTCTGCGTCTCGCCCTTCTCGTACGTCTCGTCCGCCCACTCGCGGGCGAAGCTCGCCGCCCGGGCGCGCATCTCGTTCCACGACAGGCGCACAGTCTATTGCGAGTCCTGATTGAAATAGTCTTCGTCGATCCGCTTGATCTCGTGATAGACCTGCGTACGCACTCCGAGTCCGTGCCGTGCCATGAGCCGAGCCAGTTCTTGACCGTCGATCAAGACGATTCGCTTCGGACTCCGTTCCACGTACTCCCGGGCAGCACGAGTAAACCCGGCTGTGGTGACGAACACACCCTTGGTCGTGCCAGCGGCGTCGATCGCTCCGGCAAAGTTGCGCAAGTCGCCTTCACCCACGGTATTGCCTTCAGCGTACTTCTTGGCCTGCACGTAAACCTCGTCCAGACCGAGCGCATCCTCCCTGATGGTGCCGTCGATTCCGCCGTCGCCTGATCGTCCGGTCACCCGGCCCATCGCAGCGTCGCCACCGCCGTAGCCCATTGCGATCAGTAGATCGACGACAACCCGTTCGAGAAACTCCGGTGCCGCATCCCGAACCCGATGCAGCAGGTCGGCTTCCAAGGCACCGCGCAACTGCCGCGCGGCGCGGTCCAGTGCTTCCTCAGGCGTTTCACTGATGTCCGGTGACCGGATCTCCGGCGTTTCACTGCCGGACGACGGATCGTCCCACCGTTTCTTCCAGTCGCAATAGTCGGGATACTCTTGGAGCAAGTGTTTATCGATGCGCGAAGGCCGACGGGCCAGCAGACCCTGGACGTCTTGTGTCAACCGATACACACCGCGACGGACTCGCTCTAGTAGACCGGCTCGCTCCATGTGGATAACGGCCCAATTCACGCGGTTCGCGAACACAGGCTGCCGACCGCTCGGAAGCAACTCCCGGACATCATTTGCGGACAGTCCCTCGGCAGCGGCGACCCGTTTGCGAACTTCCGACAGCGACGATTCCGCACCACCGGCAAATGCAGTTAGGGCCGGAAGCATCAGCGATTGGAAATCAGGCAGGGCCATGGGCTACCGCGCCTCTTGCCGCCAACTGACGCGGCATCACGAATCTAGCGATCTCGTGACCCGCTTCGATCTCCCCCTGACGAAGCTCCCATGTCTCCTGTAGATTCAGCCACGATTGGGGTGTGGTTCCGAAATGCCGCTCCAACCGCAACGCCGGGTCTGCGCTCACTGCCCAATGACTGTTCAGGATCGTCCTCACCCGATTCACCGGTACGCCCAGCGCCTTCGAAAGCGCATTCACTGACAGCCCGAGCCCCTCGAACTCATCGCACAGGACCTCACCGGGACGCGCCGGCCGCATGCCGTCCTTGGTCCTCATTTCAATTTCCCTCAATGATAATCCACGATCTCAACGCCTCGCCGCATGTCCCTGCGTCAGTCCAACGGAAGCAGACACGTCATCGTGCGTTGACCCCTATGCAGCACTGCCCGGTCCGGTCGCCACGTAGCGTTTCCAGCCGGTTGCTCAGCAAAGCCGACGAGTCCTTGAGGGTCTCCGCGGTATCCAGCAGGTCAGTCCGCGAGACGCCTATTTGGCGAAGCCCTGAAATGCCGCAACGCGCTGGCCCTCGAAGAAGAGTCGCGTCGCCGTTGCGAACGCTGAAATATCTGCAGCAGTGCTGCAGCGGTACGGCATCGGCTTGCGACGCTCAACGATGCAGTAGCGGACCGACCCGGTCTCCGAGTAGAGTCAAGATCCACCCAGGACACTCTATGGCCTCGGAAACGCCGTCTGCTGCTCGAACAGGTCGACCGGCTTCCACAGCCGTTTGTCCTTGTACTCCCGGTACCGCGCCGCGTCGGCCTGCGGATTCCTGGTCGGCATCTGGGCTTGAACGGAGTCACGCCAGGAACGGAGTTTCGCCAGAAGCTCGCTGGTCTTGTCCGGCATCGCCTCGGCCAGGTCGTTCGTCTCGCCGATGTCCTCGCGCAGGTCGTAGAGCTCGGTGTGCCCGTCCTCGTAGAACTCCAGTAGCTTGAACGGCCCCTCCCGGACGGCACCGTAGGGAGTGCACGTGATGATCGGCGTGTGCGCGTTGTAGTGCGGGTAGTGCCAGAAGATCGGTCCGCGACGAAATTCCTTGTCCCCCTTGAGAAGCGGTGTCAGGCTCTTGCCGTCAACTTCCGCCTCCGCGCCGACCCCGGCCATGTCAAGGATCGTCGGGTAGAGATCCACGCTGATCACGGGCTCTTCGACGACCAGGCCTTCGGGCTGCCCGGGCCATCTGACGATCAACGGGACGCGCACGCCGCCTTCCCAGGCCGTGCTCTTCTCTCCCCGCAGCGGCAAGTTCGACGTAATGCGTCCGTCTTTCGACAGGCCGCCGTTGTCGGAGAAGAAGATGAAGACAGTTCGCTCCGCTACCCCCATCCGCTCGAGTTTCGCGACAACGGCACCGACGCTCTGGTCCAACCCTTCGACCATCGCCGCGTATTCCGGATTCTTCTGAGAATTGGTCGGCCGCTTCTTGCGGTATTTCTCCACGAGCTCTGGCTTGCCCTCGATCCGCGTGTGGACCGCATAGTGGGAGAGGTAGAGAAAGAAAGGCTGATCCCCGTGGAGGTCGAGGAAGCCTTCGGCCTCGCGCGTGATGCGGTCCGTGAGGTACTCGCCCGGCCGTTCGCCGGGGAAGGGGCGCCAGCCGAGCCGTTGGATCTTGGCGGCCGACCAGTACGGCGGAAACATGTTCGAGTGCGAACCCGCATGACTGCCGCCGACGCTGAACTGAAAGCCGTGATCTTCCGCCCACCAGCCTTTCTGCCCCAGGTGCCACTTGCCGATCGCGGCAGTGACATACCCGGCCTCGGCAAGCGCTTCGGCAAGCGTTGTCTCCTCGTGTCGCAGGTAATTGGTCCACTTCGGAATGTCGAGCTTGGCGCCCGGCGGCGTCCTGCCGGGGATCCAGTCGGTCACGTGGGTCGACGCCGGATACCTGCCCGTAAGGATGCTTGCGCGCGTCGGCGAGCAAGAGTTCCCCGCCGCGTAAGCGTCGGTAAAGCGCACGCCCTCGGCGGCAAGGCGGTCGAGGTGCGGGGTCTCGTAGTAGGTGCTCCCATAACTGCCCAGGTCCCGCCAGCCCAGATCGTCCGCCAGGACGAATACGAAGCTTGGCCGCTCAGCGGCGAGAAGGCCACTTGCCGCTAAGGCAACAGTGGCGAGCGGGAGCATGGCGGCCCGGAGCCGGTTAGCGGTCATGGTTGGATCCTCTCACGCCAAGCATTGTTACCTATGAGTCCGGGCCGGACCCCTTGAGGGTGTGGTGAGGCGGCCGGGACTCGAACCCGGGACCCACGGCTTAAAAGGCCGTTGCTCTACCAACTGAGCTACCACCCCATCATCCGGACAGGGCACGCTCGTCCGCACCAGAGAGTGCGGTTGCGCCGATCTCTCTCAGGGTAGCAGCAGCGCTGCGGGAAGGAGCCCGAGCCGTCCGGTGCGGTCCCGGATGCGGAACGGCCTCCGGCAGCCGTGCCTAGTTCGCTTTTCGGGAAGCGAACGGCATGACTGCCGACTTGGTCAAGCGGCTGTCGTCATGGGGATTCCTTCGCGCAGATCGTACAGTACATCGCCAGAGGAATCGCACGATGATCGATTTTCATAATCAATATTGACACCTAATCTAGGCAGAGATGGACGTGCTTGGCAAGCCGTCGGAGACAGGAGCGCGAAGCCAGTCGCTGGCAGCTGGGCGGCTGGTCGAGGGCCAGCAGGCGCAGCAGGTTCCAGGCCAGGACGGTCATGGCGAGTTCGTAATCGACCTTGATGACCACCGAGGAGGGCAGGCGGTTGAGGCGGAAGAACGCCAGTTACTCGGCGATCGGCCGCCCGACCAGCCAGCGGGGCACGGTTGCCGAACAGATAGCGACGGCCCCGGGGGTCGGCAAGGGAGGAGCGCTACGGCCTGTCAGTGTGCCTCATCGGAAGGGGACCTCAGGCAGGCCCGGGAGCTTCGTCTTCCACTCGCTCATGAGGATGGGCGCGCACTGAACCGTCTGGCCGTTGTCCGCGACCACCGCGGTCGTGCAGTCACCAGCGTTGAGACGGTCCGACATGCGATGGACGGTCTCGCCTACGGCCGGCCGTGCGAGTGCATTTGGAGCCACCGGAGACAAGCGGCTATGCTGGGACCCTTCCCGACGCATCCGATGCCGGAGCGACCGAGCGGGGGTTGAGACGATGATGGTTCCTGACTGCACGCCGACCATTGGGCCCAGCCGCATGAAGCGGCACCACGCGTGGAGCGCTCCCGCGCCCGTCTCTGCGCAAGGGGCGTTGATGGCACCTGGCGTGCCGCGGAAGGTGAATGTGAGCTCGGGCGGCGGGAGGGCCGACCTTGGCTTGGCGGGTGCCAGCCGTCACGGTGACCAACAACAGCCCGGGCGAGGGGTGGTGGGCACGCTAGCACCCGTCCTCGTGCTGAGCACCGGGCGGTGCGGTTCGACGATGGTATCGGACATCGTCAATCGGCATCCGAGCATCCTCAGCGTGTCGGAATTCTTCTCGTTTGTCGGCCCGCGCGCTTTCGTCGGCCGACGGCCGAGCGGCGAGCACATGTGGCGCCTTTACAGTCGGCCCGGACGACCCATCCGCGCCCTCAAGCACTTCGGCGTCCCCAGTGAGTTCCTCTATCCGCTGGGCGACCCGTCGGCGCGGTTCTCCCTGGCCGACCTGCCGCCGATCCTAGCCATCACGCTGCCGCATCTCACGGACCAATACCACGACCTGTTCGACGAGTGCGGCCCCGTCGTGCGGGGGCAGCCGCGGCAGACGCCGGCCGAACACCATCGGAGCTTCTTCGAATGGCTGGGCCGGCGGCTCGGCCGGAGAGTATGGGTGGAACGCTCGGGCGGCTCGCTCCTGTGGAGCGCGCGGCTGCTGCGCGCCTTCCCCGATGCGCGCGTGATCCACGTCTTCCGGGACGGGCGCGATACGGCCCTCTCGATGAGCCGCCATGTCCCTTTTCGGATCATGCTCGCAATCAGGAATCAACTCAAGCCGTTGGGGCTTGACCCGATGTCTTGGGTGGGATCGGCGTCCGGCTCGGTCGTCGCGATGCTCGACGGACTTGCGGGGCGGCTCGTCCGTCCGGCACACCTGCGGCTGGACCGAGTGTCGCTGTCAGACTTTGCCTGGTTCTGGAGCCGAATGATCGAGATGGGGCACGACGTGTTCGGCCATTTTCCCTCCGACCGACTGCTCAATGTCGCGTTCGAGGATGTCCAGTCCTCACCCGAATCCCAGATTCGCCGGATCATCCGGTTTATCTCCCCGGAGCTCGAGGACGATGCCTGGCTGCGCACTGTGTCGTCTATCCCGCGGAAGACCACATCAAAGTTCCGGGAGCTGGACGCTGACGAGCGGGCCACCGTCACCGAAGCCTGCCGTCCGGGACTCGAGCGACTCGGCTACCCGGTCGAAGGGCCGCAGATGCGCCCGATGCCGCTGAGGATCTGAAACAGTGAGAGTGGTCGTCGTCGGTGCCGGTGCTGCCGGCCTCTCGGCCGCCTATGCGCTGCGCAAGCGGGGCGTGGACTTCCTAGTGCTGGAGGCGGCCGATCACCCCGGCGGGCGCATCGCCGTCGAGGAGGTGGAGGGATGCCGGATCGACACGGGCGCACAGGTGTTTACCGAGGGGTACAGCGCCGCACTCGGACTGTGCCGCGAACTCGGGGTGCCGGTGCGCGCGTGCAGTCGCCGAGCCGGGATCTGGAGCCACGGTGGATTTCGGGTCGTCGACCAGCGGGATGCGTGGAGGACCGTGCGCACGGTGCTCGCCTGCAAGCTGCTGCCGCCCAAGGCCCTGTGGCAGTTCGTCCGCTTCGGGTTGAGGCTCCGGCGCCACGCCACCGCGCTGAGCCTCGCCGACCCGTCACGGGCGCTGGCACTTGACGCGGAAGCGAGCATCGCCGACTGGATCCGGACCCATTTCGGCCCCGAGTCGCTGGAAGGGCTGCCGGGTACGAGCATCCGGGTCCTGACTCTCGCCGAACCCGAAGCAGTGGGTGTCGCCTACGGCATGGCCCTGCTCTGGAGATTCGTGTTCGAACCCGTCGAGTTCCTGACTCCGGAACGCGGGGTCGGTCAGTTTACCCAAGCCCTCGTTGACGCTGTCGACGACCGGATCCGCGTTTCCACAATGGTGGAGCGCGTCGTCATCCGGAACGGTGCCGTTGTGGGAGTGCGGACCGGCGACGGCTTCGTAGCTGCTGACGCGGTCGTCTGCGCCACCACCGCCAGCGAAGCTCGTCGCCTTCTGCCGCATCTGCCGCGCGACATCGACCGCGCACTCGGGCTGGTGACCTACTCGTCCACCTGTCGCGTGGTTTTCGGCGCTGACCGGCCGGTGTTGCCCGATCAGTGTTACTTCGCAGCCCTACCGCGTCGCGAGGGATCGTTCCTCGTAGACTACAGCGACGCGGCCGTCAAGTCTCCGCAAGTGGCTTCTGCCCGCCCCGGGGGCGTGATCCACGCGGAGGCGGCAGGCGACCGGGCGGCGTCCCTCTCGGCTCTTTCAGACGCGGATATCCGCCAGCGCTTTCTCGCCGAGATCCGCCGCTACTCGCCGGACATGCCGGAGCCGTGGTTCGCGCGGGTCTATCGCTGGAAGGAGGCGGTGTGCCTTATGCCCGGCGGCAGCCTGACAGCGATCGGCCGGGCTCGGCGCGGCCTGCCGAAGCAGGTTCGGGGACTCGCTCTCGCGGGCGACTACACGCACATGCCTTCGGTGAACGGCGCGGTCGCGAGCGGCATTGCGGCCGTGGAGGACCTGCTGACCGCGAAGGGTCATGCGACCACCTGACCCCTGGGTCGATGGGCTCGAATCCGAGGTCGGCGAGATCCTGCGGGAGGGCGTCACCACGGCAGCCGGACCCGCGATGCTCTACTGCACCGGCTAGCACCCGTCGGCCCTCCTGCATCTGGCCCGCACCGTCACCGATGCCGCTCTTGCAAGTCGACGCCTCTTTCGTGCGCTGGCAGACTAGATTAGGTTTTCGCGGATCCGGGCGATTCCCGTTTCGACCCTCGCGGGTGACAACCTCACGCGACCATGACGATTCCGGACATCGTCGGATCCTGTACGTCCGACTTGCGAGGCGCAAGAACCAAGCGCTGGACCGGCTCGCCCGAGGCACGCGGCGCAACCTGCACAGCGGCGACTCGTTGCGAGCGCGAGCGCGCCCCGCTCCAGTGCTAACGCAGATCCCTCTCGCGGTGGGCACCCCAGCCGCCAGTCCGACCAAGTCGGGCAATCTAGACCAGACGCGTTTCTAGCGAAGTGCTACCCTGCCCTAGGCGCCAAGAGCCGTTTCCGACATGGCACAAATGCATCGCAGGCTGGGACTGCTGAATGCGACCACGATCAACATGTCCAACATGGTCGGGATCGGGCCGTTCATCGCGATCGCCCTGATCCTGAAGACCCTGGCAGGCCCGCAGGCGTACCTCGCTTGGGTGGTCGGGACCGTCATCGCGCTGGCCGACGGCATGGTCGTGGCAGAGCTCGGCGCGGCGAAACCCGCCGCCGGCGGCACCTACGTGTTCCTGCGGGAGGGCTTCGGCCCGCGCACGTGGGGCCGGATGCTGGCCTTCCTCTTTGTCTGGCAGATCCTTTTCGCCGGGCCGCTCGAGATCGCCAGCGGCAACATCGGCCTTGTCCAATACCTGCGAGTGTTCCTGCCCGACCTGTCCGAGCTCGACGGCAAGCTGCTGGCAGCAGGCATCTGCGCCCTGCTGGTCGTCGCGCTGTACCGCCGCATCGATGACATCGCCAAGCTGATGTTCGGACTGTGGTCGGTGATGCTGCTCACCACCGGCTGGGTCATCGTCACGGGAATCCTGCACTTCGACCCCGCTCTGGCGTTCGACCTGCCCGAGAACGCGTTCCGCTTCGACCTCGGATTCCTTGCCAGCCTCGGCGAGGGCTCGGCCGAGGTGCTGTACCTGTTTCTCGGCTACTACCAGGTCTGCTACCTCGGCGGAGAGATCCGCGATCCGGGACGGACCATCCCGCGGGCGGTGCTCTACTCGATCCTGGCCGTTGCGGCCATCGATATCGCCATCTCGTTCAGCTTCATCGGCGTCGTGCCGTGGCGCGAGGCCATGGAGTCTCAGTTCCTCGGCGCCCTGTTCGTGGAGCGCGTGTACGGGCCGTGGGCCGCGCAAGTGCTGGCGGGCATGATCGTGGTCACCGCCTTTGGGTCGATCTTCGCGCTGTTGCTGGGGTATTCCCGAGTGCCCTATGCTGCCGCCCGCGACGGCGTGTTCTTCCGGCAGCTCGCCCTGCTGCACCCGACCAAGGAATTCCCGCACCGCTCGCTGTTGCTGATCGGCGCGGGCGCGATCTGTGCCAGCTTCTTCAGCCTCGACAACGTCATCAAGGCCCTGATGGCCGCCCGTATCCTCATCCAATTCCTCGGGCACACCTTCGCTCTCTTCCTGATCCGCTCGCGGCGTCCCGACATCGCGCGGCCGTTCAGCATGTGGGGCTATCCGCTGCCAGCGATCGTGTCGATCGTGGGTTATATTTATGTATTCCTGTCGCTCGGCACTACGTTCGTTCTGTTCGGGACCGGCACGCTCCTGCTCGGGGTGATCGTCTACCTAGCGATGGCGAGGCACCAGCGCGAATGGCCCTTCGCTAGCAGTTCAGCGCAAGAGTAGATATCGAGACAACCCCATGCGCAGCGCCTGCCTGACCCTGCTTCTCTCCATGACGCTCACCGCCACTCCAGCCCTCGCCGAAGCGATCCGCGTGATCGCCATCGGCGCCCACCCAGATGACTGCGACATCAAGGCCGGCGGCATTGCGGCCAAGTACGCCGCCCTGGGCCACAAGGTGCGCTTCGTGTCCGTCACCAATGGCGATGCGGGCCATCAAGCCGAGGGCGGCGGCATGCTGGCCGCCCGGAGGCGGGCGGAGGCCCAGGAGTCAGGCCGCCGTCTCGGCATCGAATACATCGTGCTGGACAACCACGACGGGGAGTTGGTACCCAGCCTCGACGTCCGCCTGCAGATCATCCGCCAGATCCGCGAATGGGACGCCGACATCGTGATCGCGCCGCGCCCCAACGACTACCACCCGGACCATCGCTACACGGGAATCCTGGTCCAAGACGCTTCGTACATGGTCACAGTGCCGAACATCGCCAGCGACACCCCCGCGATCAAGAAGAATCCGCTCTTCCTGTACTTTTCGGACCGATTCTCGCGGCCGCAGCCTTTCCGCCCCGACATCGTCGTTTCCATCGACGACGTGCTGGAGAAGAAATACTCGGCACTAGACGCCCACGTGTCACAGTTCTACGAGTGGCTTCCGTGGCATGCGGGCGTGCTGGACGAGGTGCCCGCAGACCCTGACGCTCGCTTGGCATGGCTGAAGTCCCAGCGGAGCTTTAGCATTCGCGACGAGTGGCGCGAAGCCGCGCGGTCCCGCTACGGGGCCGACGCGGACGCCATCCGCAATGCGGAGGCCTTCGAGATTACCGAGTACGGCATGCAGCCGAGCGAGGACCAGATCCGGGCGCTCATGCCGTTCTTCCCGCGATAGGGCAAGACCGCTGCGGTCCGTCGGTCGCTACAATTGTGGTGCCGTGTCCCGACACTATGTACCCGTCGGACTTGCGTTCGCAATCGCCAGCACGCTGCTCCCTGCGGCAACCTATGGGGTCGACTTTCGCAGGGACGTGCGTCCGATTCTGTCCGACCGCTGCTATGCCTGTCACGGTCCGGATGCCGCCACGCGCATGTCCCCGCTGCGGCTGGACACCGAGACAGGTGCATTCGCGGCATTGCCGAGCGGCAAGTTCGCCATCGTGCCGGGCAAGCCGGACCAGAGCGAGCTGATCGCGCGGCTCGAAGCGCCCGATCCCGCCCGGCGGATGCCGCCCCAAGCCCTGGGCCACGCATCGCTGAGCGAGCAACAGACCGCCCTGCTACGGCAGTGGGTCCAAGAGGGCGCCAAGTGGTCAGGGCATTGGGCCTTCGAACCCTTGGTCAAGCCAGCTGCCAGCGCACCTGCTGAGGGCGAGTGGGGCCGAAACCCGATCGACGGCTTCGTGCTGGCCCGGCTGGAGGAAGCGGGCTTGCAGCCATCGCCGGAGGCGGACCGATCCAAGCTGTTGCGGCGGGTGACGCTCGATCTGACCGGCCTGCCGCCAACCGCCGAGGAAGTGCGGGAATACTTGGCGGACGATTCGCCAAAGGCCTACGAAGCAGCCGTTGAGCGCTTGCTGGCCTCGCCTCGCTTCGGCGAGCGCATGGCGTTCCGCTGGCTGGAAGCCGCCCGCTACGCAGACACCAACGGCTACCAGAACGACCGCCCGCGCGATATGTGGCGCTGGCGCGATTGGGTGATCGACGCCTTCAACGACAACATGCCCTTCGACCGATTCACGGTCGAGCAACTAGCGGGCGACCTGCTGCCCGACGCGACCCTGTCGCAGCGCATCGCCACGGGCTTCAACCGCAACCATCGGGGCAACGCCGAGAACGGCACCGACCCGGACGAATATCAGGTCGAATACGCCGTGGACAGACTCGAGACTACCGCCACGGTCTGGCTGGGGCTGACGGTGGGCTGCGCACGCTGCCACGACCACAAGTACGACCCGATCTCGCAGAGGGAGTTCTACCAGTTCTACGCCTACTTCAACAACGTCTCCGACCGCGGGCGCTATTACAAATACGGCAACACCCCGCCGATCGTGCATGCGCCGACGCGCGACCAACGGGAGCAGCTCGAAGCGATGGACAGTCGCATCAGGCAGCTCGAGTCCCGGCTTGAACACCACGCCGCCCAAGTGGAGTCCTCCTTGGCGAAAGCCGATCTGGACGGCGCGGAGACATGGGCCTATTCGGAGCGACTGGCAGCGCGGCGCACGTTTGACTCGGCCCCGGCGGGACCGCACCGTCTGTTCGGAGGAGCGGCGCGGCTAGACGGGCGACGCTACTTCGACTTGGGCAACATCGCGGACTACGACTTCTACGACCCGTTCACACTCGCGGCTTGGATTCGCCCGGACCGCAAGACCGGAGGAGTGGTCGGCCGATACCTAACGAGCGGCCCGAAGGGCTACGGCCTGTTCTTGGTCGACGGCAAGCTCCAGCTGCGTATCGACACCGGCAGCATTTCCGACCGTATGAGAGTCGAATCCGTCGAGACCGTTCCGCTGGCTCGATGGACCCACGTCGCAGGCGTATACGACGGCACCCGCAATACCGATGGCATGCGGCTCTACATCAACGGCCGACCCGCCGGTTTGACAGTGCTAGTGGACGAATCGCTCAACTCCACGCGGGTGAATGCCACCTTGCGCATCGGCCACGGTCCCGGCGAGCAGGACCGATTCGCAGGTCATGTCGACGATGTCCGCGTGTACTCGCGGGCCCTAGACCCATCGGAGGCAGGAGTCCTCGCCGTCCGCGAGACGCCCGCGGAAGTCGCGGCCCTGACGACCGATCAACGCACACCGGCCCAGCGCCTCAAACTGCGCTGGGCCTATCTGGAACACGCCGCACCCAAGGAAATCTCGGCGGCGTGGAAGGATCTGAGGGACCTGCGCCTGGAACGCGAGGCATTCATCGCCGCGCTTCCCACAGTGATGGTCATGGACGAGCGCGTAGACGCCCGGCCCACGCACATCCTGTTCCGCGGAGCCTTCGACGCTCCCCGCGAGCGCGTCGAGCCCGGCCTGCCGGCGGCCCTGCCGCCGCTGCCGCAAGGCCTGCCCAACAACCGGCTCGGCTTGGCGACGTGGCTGACCAGCCGGCAGAACCCTCTGACTGCCCGAGTCACCGCCAACCGTTTCTGGCAGATGCTATTCGGTCGGGGAATCGTTTCCACCGTCGAGGACTTCGGCTCGCAGGGCGCGGCGCCGACGCACCCGGAACTGCTGGATTGGCTGGCGGCCGACTTCGTCGACAGCGGCTGGGACGTCAAGGACCTGATCCGGACCATCGTCAGCAGCGCCACCTATCGGCAGTCGTCGAAGGTCGTGCCGGAACTTTTGGAGCGGGATCCAGACAACCTGCTGCTGGCGCGGGCGCCGCGCCTGCGGCTGCCGGCCGAGTCGATCCGCGACCAAGCGCTGGCAATCGCCGATCTCCTGTCGGGCGATCCGGGCGGCCCGTCGGTGAAGCCATACCAGCCCAGCGGTCTGTGGAAGGAGCTTTCCAACTGGGGCGCATATTCCAATGACCACGGGGACAAGCTCTACCGCCGGAGCCTGTACACCTTCTGGAAGAGAACTTTGGGACCCCCGGCCATGCTCGCCTTCGACGCCGCTGCGCGCGAGACCTGCGTAGTGCGGCAGGAGCGTACCAACACGCCGATCCAGGCTCTCAACCTGATGAACGACCCCACCTACAACGAGGCAGCCCGTCTCTTCGCCGAGCGCATGCTCAATGAAGGCGGTTCCCGCGACAGCGAGCGGCTGGCCTACGGCTTCGTGCTCGCAACTGCCCGGCAGCCCGGCGAGGAAGAGGCCGAGATCCTGCGTTCCAGCCTCAATCGCTACCGCGATCGCTACCAGACGCGGCCCGAAGACGCCGAGCGCTACCTGGCAAGCGGGGAGCACCGGCGGGACGAGTTGATCGACCCGCCGGAACTGGCGGCCTTCACCGCCGTGGCCAGCATGCTGCTAAACCTGGACGAGACGATTACGAGGGAGTAGACCATGCCATTCGATGCGAATCTAGCCCTGACGCGCCGCCAGCTATTCTCGACCTCGGCCGGCGGCCTGGGGGTGGCGGCCCTGTCCCACTTGCTGGCGACGGATCTGAATGCCGCTTCTGCCCAAGAGGGCCTGGCCGGGCTTCCGCACTTTGCGCCGCGCGCCAAGCGGGTGATCTACCTGTTCCAATCTGGCGGCCCCTCGCAGATGGATCTGTTCGACCCCAAGCCGGGGCTGGCTCGCTTGCAGGGCTCCGAGCTGCCCGACTCGGTTCGCGGCGGGCAGCGGCTGACCGGGATGACTGCGGCGCAGACCAGCTTTCCGGTGGCGGCATCGAAGTTCCAGTTCGCCCGCCACGGCGCTTCGGGCCACCAGATCAGCGAGTTGCTGCCGCACATCTCCTCGATCGCCGACAAGATCGCGGTGATCCGCTCGATGACCACCGAGCAGATCAACCATGATCCGGCGATCACATACCTGCAGACAGGCCACCAACTGGCCGGCAGGCCCAGTCTGGGATCTTGGCTCTCCTACGGCCTGGGGAGCGAGACCAGCAGCCTTCCGGCGTACGTGGTGATGGTCTCGCAGGGCAGCGGCGGCCAGCCCCTGTATTCGCGCCTGTGGGGCAGCGGCTTCCTGCCCACGCGCTACCAAGCCGTGAAGTTCCGCGCCGGCCGGGAGCCGGTCTTGTACCTCAATGACCCGGACGGATTCTCCCGCGAAGACCGGCGCTCCTATCTGGACGACCTGGGCGCGCTGAACCGAGTCCGCTTCGAAAAGCTCGGCGATCCGGAGATCGAGAACCGCATCGCGCAGTACGAAATGGCCTACCGCATGCAGGCCTCGGTTCCGGAATTGACCGACCTGTCGGGCGAGCCGGAGAGCGTGATGCAGATGTACGGGGAGGACTCTCGCAAGCCGGGCACATATGCCAGCAACTGCCTGCTGGCCCGCCGGCTGGTCGAGCGCGGAGTGCGCTGCGTGCAGCTGTTCCACCGCGGCTGGGACCACCACAACGCGCTGCCTCGGCGCTTGGAGGAGAAGTGCCTCCAAACCGACCAAGCTTCCGCGGCCTTGGTGAAGGATCTCGAGCAGCGCGGCCTGCTCGACGAGACATTGGTGGTCTGGGGCGGCGAATTCGGTCGGACCGTGTACTGCCAGGGCGAGCTGTCCGCAGAGGTGTACGGCCGGGACCACCACCCGCGATGTTTCTCGATCTGGCTTGCGGGCGGCGGCATTCGGGGAGGAGTCAGCTACGGCTCGACCGACGACTTTTCGTACAACGTGACCGAAGACCCGGTCAGCGTGCACGACCTGCACGCGACGATGCTGCACTTGATGGGAGTGGACCACAAGAAGCTGACCTTCAAGTTTCAGGGGCGGCATTTCCGCCTCACCGACGTACACGGCGAAGTCGTCAAGCCGCTGCTTGCCTGATGCCTCGCAACGTCCGCGCGACTTACGCGAAAGGAATTCGTTCGTAGTGCCCGACAGCGTTGCGCTGGTCACCGGTGCGAGCCGGGGCATCGGGCGGGCGGTTGCCAGCGAGCTCGCCCGCACCCACAAGGTCATCGGCACCTACCGGGGCAATCTTGCGGCAGCCGAGAGTCTCCGCGACAGCTGTGGCGCCGAGATCTTCCAGATGGACGTCGCATCGCGAGCCGACCGCGGGGCGCTGCTGGAATTCGTCCGGAGCAAGTACGGCCGCCTGGATTTGCTGGTCAACAACGCCGGCATCGCCCCGCGCGTGCGCAACGACCTGTTGGAAGCAAGCGAAGAGAGCTTCGAGGAAGTGCTGGGCACGAACTTGCAAGGACCGTACTTCCTGACCCGGGACGCGGCCAGGCTCATGCTGGAGCGCGGTTCCGGACGGATCGTTTTCGTGACGTCGATCTCGTCCTACACTGCGTCGACAAACCGTGGCGAGTACTGCGTGTCGAAGGCAGGGCTCAGCATGGCTGCGCAGCTCTATGCCAGCAGGTTGGCCCCGGAAGGCATTGGCGTGTTCGAGGTGCGACCGGGCATCATTGAGACCGACATGGTCGCGCCGGTGCTCGACAAGTACAAACGGCTGGCGGAGGAGGGCCTGCTCCCGCAGGGTCGGCTGGGTCGGCCCGAAGACGTCGCGCTAGCTGTGCGAGCCGTCGCGGACGGCAATCTCGACTACTCCGCCGGCCAAGTCATCGACGTAGACGGCGGATTTCACCTGCGCAGCCTATAGCACAGGCTGCCGCACCGGCACGCGTTGCGGAACTGATCTAATCCGTTCCGCGCCAATTTCGGGCCTGATCATGGCGGACGTTGTCAACGCAGGCTGACGTTCCGGGCGTTGGTGGCGTTGGCAGCCTGAACGCTCCCGCCGCTTTCTCCGCGATCGCGTTCCTCCTCGTCAGGGCGAGGTTGTGCAGATTCATGCCAACTCGCCCCCAGAGAGCCATGCAGGACGCCTGCCGGGTAGCTCTGATCTCACTCAGAGCCGCTGTCGTCCCTGTCCTCACGACCATCCAACGCCGCCAAACGCTGAGTTCGATCGCCCGGACCGCTCGCCCCTTTGGCTGGTTCGAACATCCTCGCGTGATACACTGGCCGCCAACACGAGGAAAGCAAGCTTGATGAAGCAACGTACATCTCACCTGGGCCGGAGATTCCCCAGACTCGCCGCCGGGTGCCTTTCCGTCCTTGGCACCACCGCATTCGCCGCGAGTCTCACCGTCACCGTTGAAAACCTCGAGGAGAACAGAGGCAGGATGCATGTCGTGATCTACGATGACGCCAACTGGATGGCCGCTGACCCTGCCAAGTTCGCCGGGGCGAAGTCCGTCGACCTCTCCCAACGCAAGGACGACGGTCCGCTGGTGACGGAGGTCGAAGTTGAACCCGGCGAATACGCCGTCTTCGCCTACCACGATCTCAACTCCAATAACAAGCTCGACAGGAACTTAATGCGGATTCCCATAGAGCCCTTCGCGTTTAGCGGGCCGTTAAAGAAACTTCAGAAGCCAATCTTCAAAGACTTCATGTTCGTCGTCGGCCAAGACGGGGCGGCAATCTCAGTCGTATTGCGGAAGTGATGCGCTCAGCCCAGTGAGCCAGTACGCGAAGCAGATGGCTCATCGCCGAGGGCGGCTATCGGCCCTACGTGCATGGAGGGCAGTCCGGTGGCGCGCGCCCGCGAATCGCCGAGTACCGACGCAGCGGATTGTGCGCTCACCTTAGTCCGGGGAATGCCCAAGCAGCCGTTCTGCCCTGAACCTCGCTACTCCGCCCTGTCGATCAGCTACGGCGGAGCAATCTCGCGGCATTCCCACTGGGCATCGTCCGCGCGGCGGATTCGCTCCGAGCGAGCCTGCGGGCAGTCGGCCGGCCGTTCGACCCAGTGCGATTCGCGCCGCGGCCGTCATAGGAGGCTTGATTCCCCCCTCAGGTGGAGATTGTTGAGGAATTTGACATCCTCCCAAGCCCTTGGGCCGCCAAACGTGAGCGCTACCGTCTCGAGCGCTCCTTGAGGCGCGCCGCCTTGCCTTTGAGCTTGCGCAAGTAATAGAGCTTCGCCCGGCGCACTCTGTGCCGCTTGACGATCTCGATCTTCTCGACGACGGGCGCGTGCAACGGGAAGATGCGCTCGACGCCCTGGCCGAAACTCACCTTCCGCACGGTGATGGTCTCGCGGATCCCGGGGTTGTTGCGAGCCAGCAGGATTCCCTCGAAAATCTGGATCCGCTCCTTCTCGCCTTCCTTGATCTTGACGTGAACCTTGATCTGGTCACCCGGCTCCAGCGCCGGAAGCGACTCCTTGCGGTGAGCCTTTTCGATTTTCTCGATGATCGCGTTCTGCATGTTCCATTCTCCAGTTTCGTGTTTTGGCTCCCCGCCTCAGCGAGACTTGCCTGGACGATCCAGCGCGCCTGGATCCTGCGCTTCTCCGTCTGCCGCCTCTAGCGAGCGTAACAAGTCGGGACGATTGGCCCGTGTCTTCGTTATCGCCGCCTCCCGGCGCCACCGGGCTACCTCGCCGTGGTGGCCGCTGAGCAGTACCTCCGGCACGTCCCAAGACTGTCCCGCCGACCTAGGTGACGAATAGCTGGCCGGACGCGTGTACTGCGGGCAGTCAAGCATCCCGACGCCCCCGCTTTGCAGCGGGCTGAATGATTCCCGGCGGGTCGAATCCGCGTTGCCGACGACTCCGGGACACAGCCGCGCCACCGAGTCAACGATCGCGCCTGCACCCCACTCGCCGCCGCTGAGCACGTAGCTGCCGACTGACAGCTCCTCGTCGACCAGATGCTCAGCCACGCGCTCGTCCACGCCCTCGTAGCGCCCGCACACCAGCACCACGTCATCGATGCCAGCCAGCCGCTGCGCGGCCGACTGGTCGAACATCCGCCCTTGTGCGGAGAGCAGGACCTTCCACGCGGCACCGCCCGGGCACTGGGACGAGATGTCAGCCAGCGCGGCATCGATCGGTTCGATTTTCATGACCATGCCTTCATCTCCCCCGAACGGCCTGTCGTCCACGGTGCGGTGCACATCCGATGTCCATTCCCGGAGATCGTAGAGTTGGATCTCCACCAGCCCGGCGTCCTTGGCGCGGCCTACCACGCCGCACGAGAACGGGCCCCGGAAGAAGTCCGGAAATATGGTGACAATGTGAAACCGCACTTCAAGCCTTCAACTCGTCCATCCCCTTAGGCAGCCGCGCCACGATGCGTTTCGCCGCGATGTCAACGTCCCGGCAGATCTCGGCCACGAAGGGCACGAGCATCTCCTTGCGATCCTCGTCGATGACCGAAAAAAGCAAGCTGCCGCCGGGCGGCTCGTAGACATCCGCGACCGAACCCAACACGCGGCCCGTGGCTTCGTCCACCAGACTGCACCCCACCAAGTCGTCGAAGTAGTAGTCACCCTCGGGCAGCGCGGGCAGATCGCCTTTGGCCATTCGCACTTCTGCGAGCCGCAGCCTCTCTGCATCGCTGATCGTATCGATGCCTTCGAACTTGAGGATCAGCCTCCCCTTGTGCTCCCAAGCGCGTTCCACTCGCAAGACCTGCTGCGTGCGATCCGCCAGGACCACATCCAGCTCGCGGCCCTCTGCAAAGCAGTCCAGGCCACCGACCAGATTCTCGGCTGCAACCTCACCCTTGTTTCCGCGTGGCCGGGCGACTCTCGCCACCGCCAGATAGTCGTCTTCCTCCTTCATACATGAAACGGACCCAGCGCTCTGCGGCCTCAGTCGTCTTCGAGGATCTCCAAGGTGTAGCGATGGTTGTACTTCATGCTCACCGCGCCCAGGAGCGTCCGAACGGACTTCGCCGTGCGCCCCTTCTTGCCGATGACCTTGCCCAGATCGGACGGATCGACCGACAGTTCGATGACGCAACTCTGCGTTCCGTCGACTGCATCCACTTCGACCTCGTCAGGACTGTCGACGAGCGACTTGGCAATCACTTCGACCAATTCAACTACGGATTCCGTCTCCTTAGTCATGGCTCGTCCCTCCCTGCGGCTCGCTGGCGAACCGCGCTCCCCGCAATCCTGCTGCTAGTCCGATGCCGACTCCTCGTCGGCCTTTGCGTCCTCGGCGGGCTCGGCAGCACTGTCGGGCTCCACAGCCTCCTGTGCCTCCGCCTCCTCTGTCTCGGCCTCTGCTGTCTCGGCCTCCTCTGTCTCGGCCTCGGCGGGAGCGGCCTCGGCTGTCTCGGCCTCGCCGGCGGGAGCGGCTTCCGCGCTCACGTCCTCGGCAGGTTCCGGCTCTTCCACCGGCTCGGGGCTGGCGGCGGGCTGGCCCGCCGACTCCTCCTCCGCAAGCGCCGCCTCGATTTCCTCGTCCAACGCTTCATCGGACTCGTCGGCGGCATCCGCCTCCACCGGAGCTCCGGGCTGAGCCGGCAGTTCGGACTCGGCTGCGGGTGCTGGTGCTTCCGCCGGCACGGCTTCGGCGGGCTCGGGCGCAACCTCGTCCTCGGCCGGCGCGAGCGGAACGACCTTCTCGTCGAAGTACCTGACGAGGCGCTGCACGGTCGACGAAGCTTGGGCGCCGACGCTAAGCCAGTAGTCGATGCGGTCGCGCTGGAGCACCAGCTCGATCGGATCGGGCCGCGGGTTGTAGTGCCCGACGATCTCGATGTTCCGGCTGTCGCGGGCGCGACGCTTGTCCATCACCACCACGCGGTAGCTGGGCTTTTTCTTGGCTCCTGTCCTAGACAGGCGTATTGCAACCATGTGTTTCCTCCGAAGCGCCGGCCGGGCGCTACTAGCGGCCCAGCAATTTGCCGAGATCCATGCCCCCGGGACCCATCTGCCCCGGTCCCATCCCGAGCGGCCGGGACCCTCGCTTGCGCTTGCCCCTCTTGCCTTTCCTTCGCCTGCGCGTGCCGGGAGCTCCGGCAGCCATCCCCTTCATCATGTCCCGGGCCTGGCGGTACTGCTTGAGCAGCTGGTTAACCTGTTGCACCGTGGTGCCGCTGCCCGCAGCCACCCGGCGCCTGCGGCTGCCGTTCAAGATATCCGCGTTGGTCCGTTCCTTGGCCGTCATCGAGTTGATGATGGCCTCGGTGCGCGCCATTTCCTTGGGGTCGATCTCAGCCTGCTGGAGTTGCTGGAACGGGCCGGCATTCGGGAGCATGTCGATGATCGACTGAAGCGAGCCCAGCTTGCGCACCTGGCGGAGCTGGCTGCGGAAATCCTCCAGCGTGAAGCCGTCCGCCAGCATCCGCTCCTGCATCTCGACCGCTTCCTTCTGGTCGATCTCCTCTTCGACCTTCTCGATCAGCGTGAGCATGTCGCCAAGGCCTAGCAGGCGCGAAACGATGCGCTCCGGATGGAACACCTCGAAAGCGCTGGGCTTCTCGCCGGTGCCCAAGAACTTGATCGGGCAACCGGTCACCTGTCGGATCGACAGCGCGGCACCGCCGCGGGCGTCGCCGTCCATCTTGGTCAGCACTACGCCGGTCACGGCCAGGCGGTCATGAAACTCTGCGGCCGACTTGACCGCGTCTTGTCCAGTCATGGCGTCGGCCACGAAGAGAATCTCCGGCGGCGCGAGCTTCTCTTTGAGCTGCTCTAGCTCCGCCATCAGCTGGTCGTCGAGGTGCAACCGTCCGGCGGTGTCGACCAGCACGATGTCGCGGCCGGTCTGGGCGGCCTCGCGCCTCGCTCCGAGGGCGAGCTGCAGAGGGCTGGTTTCGCCCTCAGCACCGCGGTAGATGGGCTGCTTGATCTGGCCGGCGACGATAGCCAGCTGTTCGCGTGCGGCCGGCCGGTGGACATCCACCGACACCAGCAGCGGGTTTTGCCCCTGCTTGGACAGCCAGAGGGCCAGCTTGCCGGTCGAGGTGGTCTTGCCCGAGCCTTGCAAGCCCACCATGAGGTACACGGACGGCGGCGTCTTGGCATAGCGGACCCTCTCGCGGTCGTTGCCGAGGATTCCTGTCAGCTCGTCTCGGACGATCTTGAGCAATTGCTCGCTGGGAGCCAAGGCGGTAAGCACCTCTTGGCCCAGCGCCTTCTCCTTGACGCTGGAGACAAATTGCTTGACAACCTTGAAGTTGACGTCCGCTTCCAGCAACGCCAGCCGGATCTGCCCCAGGCCCTCCTGGATGTTCTCCTCGGACAGCTTGCCCTGGCCGCGGAGATTCTTGAAGGCCCGCTGCAGCTTTTCTGAGAGGCTGTCGAACATCGGAATCAGGCCAAACGGAGGCTACGCGGGGCACAATTCATCCCGTGCGCAGCCGCGCGGATAAGGAGGTAGCAGGGGGAAACCACGAAACGAACCGACGCCCCCCCTAGGCGATCACTAGGACCATTGTAAGCCGAGACCGCGTTGTCGGTCAATGGCGGCGGGCATGGCTCGCTGGCCCGACATCCGGTTTGCGTGACGGGCAGGCGCTCGGCGGCAGGGTCCGGCCCAGGCCCTGCAAGCCCTTATACCCGAACCGATTCTGCCAAGCAGCTCAGGTTGCCATTTGGTAGAATCTTCAACGGACGCGGCTGGCCGCGGATTCATACAAGGAAGGCAACACTATGAGCGTACTCTCAAGACGCGCGGTTCTCCTCAGCGGAGCAGCCGTGGCCGTCTCCGGGCGGGCGGTCGCGGCTCTGGCCGTCGGCGACGCAGCGCCGGACTTCACCCTGCCTGGAACGGACGGCTCGAATGCGACGCTGTCCTCCTTCAAGGGCAAGAAGAACGTCGTGCTGGCGTTCTTCCCCAAAGCGTTCACCGGTGGTTGAACGCGCGAGATGCAGGGGTATCAGGCTGATATCCAAACATTCACCGACTCCGGTGCGGTCGTCTTCGGCGTGAGCACCGACCCGCTCGACACCAACAAGAAGTTCGCCGAATCGCTGAGCCTGGAGTTTGCGATTCTGAGCGACGAAGGCGGTGCCGTGTCCAAGAAATTCGGCGTGCTCAACGAGCGCAACATGTCCAACCGGACGACCTTTGTCATCGGCAAGGACGGCAAGATCGCCCACGTCGAATCTGGCAGCGGGGCTATCGATCCGGCAGGCGCGGCCAACGCCTGCTCCAAGCTCTAACCGCTGGCCACAAGCCGCACACTGCAACTGGCTGCGGCGCACGCATGATGCGCCGCAGCCGAAGCACTTAGCGTGTGCCTACCAAGCTCCTTCGAAGAGCCCGGCCGCGCCCTGCCCGCCGCCGACGCACATTGTCACGACACCTAGCGGTGCCTTGCGCCGCTTCATCTCGTTCGCGATCGTGCCCACCAAGCGCGAGCCGGTCATCCCGAACGGATGCCCCACCGCGATGGAGCCGCCGTTGACGTTGAGCCGCTCGTTCGGGATGCCCAGCCGGTCGCGGCAGTAGACCACCTGCACGGCAAAGGCCTCGTTGAGTTCCCACACGTCGATGTCGTCGATGCTCTTGCCCTGGTTCTTGAGCAGCTTCGGCACGGCGAAGACCGGTCCGATGCCCATCTCGTCGGGCTCGCAGCCCGATGTCGTGAAGCCGCGGAAGATCAGCTTGTAGTTGATGCCGAGCTGGTCGGCGCGCTCCTTGGACATCACCAGCGTCACCGATGCCCCGTCCGAAAGCTGCGAAGAGTTGCCGGCGGTCACCGAGCCTTGGCCCGAGTGTGGATCGAAGTACGGCGGAAGGCCGGCCAGGCCGTCGATGGTCGTGTCGGGCCGGTTGCACTCGTCGCCGCTGAGCACGTGCTCCTGCTTGTCGACGACCTGCTTGGTCTTCTTGTCGACAATCCCCCGTGTGACCGGCATCGGAGCCAATTCCTCATTGATGAAACCGTCCCTCTGCGCAGCCGCGGTGCGCTGCTGGCTCTGCAGGGCGTATTCGTCCTGAGCATCGCGGCTCACTCCGTAGCGCTTCGCCACGACCTCGGCCGTGACGCCCATGACCATATAGACGCCGGGCGTGGTTTCCTTCAGCGTCGGATGGGGCGACTTGTCAGGGACCATCATCGTGATGGACTCGACGCCGCCAGCCAACATCACGTCCTCGCCCTCGGCCATGACCTGGTGGGCCGCCATGGCGATCGACTGCAGGCCGGAGGAACAGAAGCGGTTGACGGTGGTGCCGCCCACTGAGCTGGGCAGGCCGGCCACGAGGGCCGAGATGCGGGCGATATTGTGCCCGGACGCGCCGTGGGGCTGGCCGCAGCCCAGGATCACGTCGCCGATCTCGTTCGGGTCGATCTGCGGGTATTTCTCCAGCAGGGCTCGGATGCAATGGGCGACTTGGTCGTCCGGCCGCGTCAGGTTCAGGGAGCCGCGGAACGACTTGGCAAGCGGGGTTCTGAGGGAGTCAACGATGACTGCTTCACGCATAACCCAAATAGTGTCGCGCAACTGCGCACGCCGTGCAAAACCGGTTGGCGGTCTCGGTGCTCCGAACTAATCTGCGGTTCGGCAAGAGCGCACGCGGGTGACGAGATCCGAGTCCCGGCAGCGCTTGCCGCGAATTGTCGATGCACCTCGCCACAACGTTCGCTGGTTGAACCATCGTGGCTGTCCTTGAGGCATGAGATCATCGCCGGCGACTGGCCTGCGAACCCCGGCAGCCCTCAGCCGTGCACGCCTGCGGTATTCCCGCCGCTATCCGGCCAGCGCCACTCGCATGTGGGCACCGCGCTCGACAGTCGGCCCGACTTGACAAGCTCAAGCAGAGTCTCCGCTGCGGGAGTTGCGTCAGCAGGGTAGATCCAAGCGATTGCTATCAATTCGTTGAGAAGGAACCCCCGAGGCTACCGGCGCCCCTCCTCGATCATGGACTTCACCTCTCCGCAATCAAGCACATGCCCGGAACCCCAACGCTCGGCGATCGCGCTTCGGAGGGCTCGAAGTGAGTCTACCGCTTGGCGCACATCCCTCAGGTCACTACCGCCTGCAGGAATGATGCGTGCGACTGGCTTGCCGTGCCTAGTAACGACAATCTCCTCCCCGTTCGCCACGCGCTGGAGAAGCATGCCGAATCGGGTCCTTGCTTCACGGGCGGTGACTTTCGCGCTCATAATGCCGACTCGACCGACTGGTTGGTCATTGATTAGGATCGCATTCGGCACCGATAGCGTCCTGCCACTCCGGCGATGAGGCGCGGCAGACCATGCGCAATGCTGCCATTCCGGAATCGGAACGGATCCTGAGTCCTTTCCAATCCACAGATGAGCATGAAGAGGGGCCGCGGAGAGGAACTGGGGAGAAGGCGATTATAGCGGTAGGGGGGAAGGGGTCGCAGGGGAAGG
>JAJEHF010000103.1 GCA_022823865.1 Bryobacterales bacterium | reverse complement strand
CTGCGTAGCGCGAAGGCGCGCACGTATGACGCGCTCAACGTTGCATTGGCTGAGGCTTGGGATCAGGTAACGGCATCGGATGCTCAGGGCTGGTTTGCCCATTGCGGCTATCCCCTATAGTCATGCGAAAACCGCTATAACCGCATCGTGGATCAGATCAGGCGAAACACGTCTGCCTTGGATGGCGTCGGCGGCGCTATGCACACGGTGGATTGCGAGGCTGGAGAAACCATTGGCAACGCCCTGTCCCAGACTCGCCCCGGCGCGACGATCGTGATCAGCGGCACGTGTGAAGAGGCCGTGGTGGTGGACAGGGACGGCATCACGCTGGACGGCGGCGGAACGGCAATCATTGACGGCGGTGACGCTGACGCTGACACGCCGGTGATTGCCGTTTATGGCCAACAGAACGTCGTCATCAAGGGGCTGACCGTCCAGAATGGCCGACAAGGGGTACTTGCGGATAGAGGGGCAGCCGTATGGCTGGAGGACGTTACGGCCCAAAACAATGGCATGGGCATCTCGATCATCGGCAACTCCAGTGCCACGTTTGCCGGCACCATCATCGGCAACGATAGCAGCCTGGAAGGTGGTATCGAGGTGCGTCAGTCCACGATCTGGGCAGAGAACGTCACCTTGCTGCAAGCGAACAGAAACCCCGAGGGCGGCATCTCACTCCACAGAGGCGCGCAAATGTTCCTGGCAGGCACGCGCAGGATCGAAGCGATGGAGAATGGCGGGTTTAACGGCGTACTCTGCTATATCGATTCCTCATTGAACGTTGTCTCCACCCATGGGGCTGCTACAGACTTCCAGGTGTCGAACAATGACGGTGCGGGGTTCTGGATAGGCAACGGCGCCCACCTGCTTCTGGAGGGCGTTGACCTCACGGTGACGGACAACGGGGGACCCGGCTTGTCGGTTAACGGCACCAGCTCGGTTGCGAGTTTCGGCGGCTATACCTATGCGGATATAACGGTGCCGGCTGGAAGCGCCGCTTTCGACAACAACGGAGGTTCAGGCGTTTTTATAGGCGGCGGTTCATCGGCCAGTCTGCAGTGGGGGGAAGCCACCTTCAACAACAATGGCGGCAGTGGTGTCGAGGTGTTCGAGGGTTCGACTGCCACGCTTTCTGGCGGAACCATTAACGGCAACCAAGGGTATGCCGGCTTGTGGGTCACCCGGGGGTCTACGGTCGTTGCCTACAACCTGACCGTCGAAAATAACGTCCACCGGGGAATCGGTGTCTTCAGAAACAGCTTCCTTGATCTGTACCACAGTCTCGTAACCGGCGGTCACGATCATTCCGGTATCCGGGTATACACATCCAGAGCCATACTCGAAGGCGTTACCAGTACAGGAAACGCCGGTGACGGAATTTCTGTTTCCAGTGCCAGCCATCTCAGGCTGCGCGGAGGCAGCAGTGTCACAGACAACGGGGGCGCGGGCATCCTGGCTGCACCCCTGGGCGTCAGCGTCGATATCACCGACAGCACCATCACCGGCAACACGATTGACATTGAAGTGGGCAAAGGGACCCACATTGGCTGGGTAAACACGACCGTCGGCACCATTGATTGTGATGACAGCGTGTTGACCTATGACGATGCGGTGTGTCGCGAGTAAATGCCAATCCCGAAAGCGATTTGCCAACAACCCGGTATTGATAAGGAGACGATCCATGCGCACACGACTCGTGACGACCTTAGCGATGGTTGCCTGTTTGGTGTTGGTGGGTGGCCAGGCGTTGGCCCAGCCTCGGCTGCCGACTTTTCAACCGGGAGATGCCATACGCGCGAATGACCTGAACCGCATCGTGGATCAGATCAGGCGAAACACCTCTGCCTTGGATGGGGTCGGCGGCGCTACGCACACGGTGGACTGCGAGGCTGGAGAAACCATTGCCAACGCCATGTCGCGGGCGCATCCGGGCTCGACGATCGTGATCAGCGGCACGTGCGAAGAGGCCGTGGTGGTGACCCACGACGGCATCACGCTGGACGGCGGCGGCACGGCGGTGATCGACGGCATGAACGAGGATGCCGCGGCCATCAAGATCAGGGGTCAGCAGAACGTCACGATCAAGGGGCTGACCGTCCAGAACGGTCTCAACGGCGTCAAGATCGTCGAGACCGCGGCCGCGTGGCTGGAGGATGTCACTATTCAAGGCAGCCGCTTCAAGGCCGGGCACGACAGTGGTCACGGCATTGTGGTCGCTGGCTCCGCCTCGGTTGTATTGACCGGCAACGTCGTCGCCAGTGACAACGACGACATCGGGATTGGTGCCTGGAACAGCAGCAGCATCTTTGTCATCGGCAACATAACGATCGATGGCGACCCGTTGCCGCAAGCCAGTCTGGAGGCAAACGGCAACGGCAATTCCGGAATACTAATCGCCAGGGGCAGTTCGCTTCACGCCTTCAGCGGCGATAGCACGCCCACAACCATCCAGGCGAATAACAATGGCGAGAATGGATTCAATGTGGCCCATTCCGGTTCCATGCAATTCGGAGGCGGCGCCGACGTAGAGGCAGTCGGCAACGGACAGTCCGGCTTGAGTGTTTTCAACGGCAGTTCGGTCTCGATGGAAACGTATGACGATCCTGCACGAGGCGTAACAGCAAGGTTCGACAACAACGAAGGATGGGCTGGCATTTCAGTTTATGATCACAGTTCTCTTGTTCTTCAGCATTACAATGACGTTACAGCCAGCATCACCGCCGAGAACAACACAGGAGTGGGGCTGGGCGTTGGACAGAACAGTTCCGTAAGGTTTGTAACGGGCCTGCCCCAAAGCACGTCCCCCAGCGTGACCTTTAGCAACAATGGCAGCTACGGCGGTGTCGCCGTCTACCAGAACGCCACGGTCACTGTTCGGGTACCAGCCGAGATAAACGACAACGCCAATGATGGGGTCAATGTCTGGGGCGACTGTTTTGTCGAGTTGGGGTTGGATACGGACGGCGCCGTGACCGTTAACGACAACGGCGGCAACGGTATTTCCGCATCCCACGGCACGGTTCTGGCTCTGGACGGCGTTACGATCGAGGACAACTCGGGCGACGGTATAGGGATTTACGATGGCAGCGAACTTGCCATGTTCGGAGGGGCGACGAGCATAACCGGCAACGGCCGAGCCGGCGTCAGCGCCTGGAATGGCGTCGGCATTTACCTCGGCAACGCCACGGTGACGGGCAACGCAGGCGTCGACGTGAGTTCCGGCAGGGGCAGTCGGATTGGCTGGAGCAATAGTGAAGTTGGTGACGTCAACTGCGACGCCGACGTTTTGGCTTTTGACGACGCCTGGTGCCCTGAACCCGAACCATCGGATCAGTAGCCGACCTGCTATTTCCGGAGAGACTACTTGTACTCAAAAAGGTTCAAGTGAGGCACTCGGAATTCCTGCTTCCACCACCCGAGTTTCACTTGGCAGCCCTTCCCTTCCTTCAATCGGTCCGGCACTCGGCGTCGCTGCCGCCGGCATCAAGGCAGGCGTGGTAGGCCGACAGGTCGCCCCAGCACACGGCCGCCGCCTCGCCGGCAGCCAGGCATTCGCGGCAGGCCGCCAGCAGCCTGTCTGTCGTCCGCCTCTGGGCGGCGTGCTCGCGCTGCGCCCAGCGATATTCCGCCAGAACAAGCCCGCTGCGGTGCCTCAACCAGGCAACGTTGTCGGTCCCGCAGCCAGCCGCGGCCAAGCCCAGCACCAGCACCAGCAACAAGCGCGCCACGCCGTGTTTCATGCTTTCCATAGTCCTTATTCCACCAGGTCGTAGGCCGACAACTCGACTACGATCAGCTGCCACGTGAAGATGGCGGAGGCTGCGGCGCGCGGTCCAGCCATGGACGTGCCGCAGCCCCCTGTCCGCCGGCAGCACCGGAGATCGCAGGAGGTGCTGGTTCATGCCGGCGGCGTTCTTCAAAACGGTCAGCGCGAGACCTGCCAGTACACGGCCTGGTTGCGCTTCGTGCGCCACGTCAGGCATGCGAAGGCGACGACCCCATGCCGACGCCGGACGCGGATGCACAGGGCAATCAGGGCCGTCTCGATGGTGACGCGAGGCCGCGGCAGGAGGTACAGCACGGCCTCGGTCCGCGCACCGGCCCACGCCGTGAAAGGCTGGCGTGGAACCTGTCGCCGGTGCACAGCCTGGTTGCGATTCGCCTCCCCCACAGGCAGGGGTGCGAACGCGGCATGGTCAAATAATCCTTTCTTTAAAAGCAACGGCTCTGTCTGACAAGACACGGCTTTTGCTAACCATTTCTCATTCGTTCGCGCCGTCGCAGGCCGCCAGCGTCAACGCCGCAACCAGCAGTATCAGGCGCGCCATTAGGTCAATCCCTTATTCCGCCGAACACTCCCACGATGCGGTCGCGCTCGAACACCCCGCCGACCTCGCCGTGCCCGGCGCCGAAGAACTGCCCGGTCAGCGTGTCGCCCACCTCGGCGCCATATTGGAAAAGGCCGTCCTCAACCGCCAGGCCCCGCCACGTCATGTCGGGCCGCCGAACCACCAGCCGACTCAGCACATTGGTGAACGACACGTCGGCCGTCATGCCGATACCGTCCAACTCGACCATGATGGCCGCGTCGCCGGAAATGACGTCGCCCCGGTCGGGCCAGTCATTCAGGTCCACGCCCCGCATGAAGCCGTTCCACATCGCGGTCATCGCGCCGCCGAGGTCCGGACTGGTGCCGGGGGAGAACCCGACGGCATAGCCCAAGACGACGGTCAGGCCATGGTTTTCGGGGTCGAGATAGTCGTTCGACTGGATGGCGAAGAAGCTGTCTTGCATCCAGCCGCCGTAGACCTGGATGCGGTAATCGTCCTGCCGCGTGCTTTCGTGCCCCAGATGGATACCGCGCCGCATGCCGAGGATCTCCAGTTCTATCTCCTCCAGCGAGAAGTCCTCGGTGCACGCCGGCTCCTGACATAACGCCGCCGGGCGGAATTCGTACAGCTCGTCGGCGCCGCGCCGGTAGCCGACGACGGGGCCCTGGATGACCGTGTTGCCGCGCTCCAGGATGTCGTGGTAGAGGGCGCGGGCGGCCTCGTCGGAGAGCGGCGGCTCCGGGGGTGGCGGCTGGACCGTGCGCAGTTCGGTTCTTTGGATGCAGCCCGAGGTGAGCAGGGCGAGCAGGACCGCAAGGACATATCGGTGCATGATGGCCTCCAATTCCTCTGATCGGCGCCCCCTCCTGATCCTTCGTCCTTCGACGACCTCAGGACCGCTCAGGCGGGGGCTGCGGCACGCGATTCAGCCATGGACGCGCCGCAGCCCCCTGTCCGCCGGGCAGCAGCGATGAACGCAGGAGGTGCTCGCTCACGCCGGCGGACAAGCTACGGGCGGCCCCTTCAGGGGTCTAGCCCATGCTCCCCCAGGTAGAAAATCAGCGACCAGGCATCCAGGGTGCCGACGTTGTCCTTGGCGGCATCGATGACGTTGAGCGTCCATTCGCCGGTCGGCGGCTCGCCGTAGAAGGCGTTGCTGAGGATGGTCCAGTCGAGGGGGTTGGCGACGCCGTGCAGGGCGTGGTTGAACACCGGGTTGATGACGTTGCGGGTGCCCGCCGGCGATATGAGTTCAAAGCCGAGGTCCCAGGGGTTGGGGTGCGTCACCTCGATGCGCAGCTGCAGCGCCTCGATGTTGGCGGTGCGCGACAGGCCCGTGATGTTCTGGGTCTGCGTCAGGCCGCCGCCGTCGTGGTCCGGTATGCGGACGCCGGTGGCCAGCCGCAGCGGGGCGCTTTCGATGAACACCCCCAGGCTGTCCGGGACGTACGTGCTCGCAAGGGCCAGCGCGGTGTCCACGTCGATGGCGCCGAAGCCGTACCAGTTGTGGAAGCGGTAGCCGGCGGCGTTGGTGATCCAGCCGTGCTGCAGCACCGCCGGCGTGCCGCCGAAGGCCACCCGCACACGGGGGATGTCGGCGTGCAGTTGGCGGGCGGTCTTGGCGAGGATGTGCTTCACGTCGCGCCAGGTGAGGTCGGGCTGCGTCTGCAGCAGCAGGGCGACGGCGCCGGCGGCGTTGGGGGCGGCGGCCGAGGTGCCGTTGAAGATGCTGATGTAGTCGCCCAGCGGGTTGCCTTCGTCGCCGGGGGCCAAGCCGCGGGGGATCAGCACGTAGCCGCGCTCGCCGCCCATCTGGTCGGTGGTGATCATGGCCGGGCGGTCGTCGCCGTACTGCCCAGCCGGCGCCACCACCCACAGGGCGGCGCCGGCCGACGAGTAGCTCGACCGTTCGCCGTTGGCGCTGAAGCCGCCGACCGTGATGACGTAAGGCAGGTTGTTTTCGCCGTCCCGATTGGCGGCGAAGCAGCCGAGCTCGATGCTGAGATCGAGCCGCGGGGCAATGGGTTGGCCGTCGTCGTCCACCTTGGTGCAGTCGTCGAATGCGTTGCCGGCGGCCTTGACGTAGAGGGCGCCGAGGCCGTCGCGCAGATCGGTGACGCCGGTCCGGAATAGCTCCCTCTCGTCGGCTGTCAGGCGTGTTGCGCTGCCGGAATAGCCGAAGCTCATGTTGAAGACGTGCACGTCGTCGGCCTGCGGGCGCTCACTGCTCATGCCGAGGGCATCGAAATAGGCGGTCGGCGATTGAAAGGAAATGAAGTTGAAACCGCGCAGGCGTGCCGCCGGCGCCACCCCACGCCCGCCGACGCCGTTGTTCGCCGCCGCGGCGATCAGCCCGGCGACGCTGGTGCCATGATCGCCCAGCACGGTCGGCAGAAACGGGTCGTCGGCCTGCGCGTCGAGCCAGGCGGCGTGACCGAAGTTGTACGACAGGCCGGGTTCAGCGTTGGCGGCCAGGTCCGGATGGCAGATTTCCAGGCCGGTGTCCACCACGGCCACCTGCACGCCGGCGCCGGTGGGGCCGCCGGCCAGCGTTTGCACCATGTTCAGGTCCTCGCCGGCCATCCCGCCGCCGGCGGCGAAGGCCGTCTGGCCGGTGTTGCGGAGCGCCCACTGCTGCGTAAACAGGGGGTCCGGGACACCCGGCCGGGTGTCCCGGCTGAAGCCTGTGCAGGTCGTGGGAATACGGTGTCCGTCGGTCAGAAAAACGGCGCTGTAGTCCGTCGCGATCCCCCTGCCGTCCGGGTCTTCTTCGTCGACCAGCGGCAGCGCCAGCACGAGGTAGTTGTTGCTGCCGGGGACCAGGTCGTCGAACGACACCCGGATCGTGTCGAAGAACCGCGAATCACCCGGCGCCAGGGCGGGCACCGACCGGGTCGCCAGCCGCCGGTAAGGGTCGGCAGCGGAGAACAAGTCTGTCGTGGTCAACAGGACGGCCTGGGTGGGCGAGGCGGCGAGGCGGCCCCTGTTCCTGACGATATAGCTCAAGTAGAGGGCGTCCGTGCCAATGTCGTAGGTCTCCCCGCCCCACAACAGCATGAACGCCTCCAGCTCGGCGTATTCCGCCTGCGGCAGCTCACCGAGGTCGCGGATGTCGATCTGGACCGTCGAGGGCGCAGAGCCAGTTTCGGCCCTGCCGACAAGCGCGTCGATCTCGAGGATGATGGTCTCGTCGCCTTCCGCCGCCAGGTCGCGAATCGGCGTGACCGTCGTGGTCCCCCGGGTGCCGCCCTCGATGACGGTGACCGAGGTGCTGCCGAGGTCGAAGTCGCTGCCCAGCCGCGCCGTGCCGGTGGACGCCAGGGCAACGGCCACGTCGCCCGTGACCGGCTCGCTCAGCGTCACCGTCAGCGCGACGGGCGTGCGGTCCGCCCCTTCGTCCATTTCCGCGGCTGCGGCCGAGAGGCTTGCCGAGGCGACCGCGGCGATCTGATGCCAGTTGAGCACGACGGAACCCGTCGCACCGCCGTAACCGTCCACCGCGACGTGGTACACGACACCCTGCCGCGCCGTGAAGCGCACCTCGCTCTGAAACCCGATCGCGTCGTCGCTCGAGGCCACCGCCGTCAGCGCATCCACGCCGCCGCCCGTGTACACCGCCAGCAGCGTGTCGAAGTCGCTGCCCGCGGTGTCGATCGTCACCGTGCCGCTGGCCGGCGCCGTCCAACGCCACCACAGCGACGCGCCGCCGCTGTTGCCGGCATGATCGGGCTCGTCAACCTCCTTGCTCGCCCCGGCGTTGCTTCCCGTTGCCTGACCCGACGCACCCCGGATACCCGACGCCGAACTGAAACTGTCGCTGCCAGCGCCGACGCCTGCGCACGGCCCGATGGGCAAGTCGCAGTTGCTGGGGCCACAGGTGGTGGGATACAGCAAGCCGTCAACACAGGTGATCGCCGCACCGCAAGCCAGAGACGGGTCGCAAGCCAGGCCGGCATCGCCGGCCTGGCGCCAGTTGAGCACGACGGAACCCGTCGCACCGCCGTAACCGTCCACCGCGACGTGGTACACGACACCCTGCCGCGCCGTGAAGCGCACCTCGCTCTGAAAGCCGATCGCGT
This sequence comes from Bryobacterales bacterium, assembly GCA_022823865.1. Taxonomy (GTDB): domain Bacteria; phylum Acidobacteriota; class Terriglobia; order Bryobacterales; family UBA6623; genus VXMF01. The sequence continues at coordinate 5,860 of JAJEHF010000103.1, read as the reverse complement.
CGTCGTTCGAGGCCACCGCCGTCAGAGCATCCACGCCGCCGCCCGTGTACACCGCCAGCAGCGTGTCGAAATCGCTGCCCGCGGTGTCGATCGTCACCGCGCCGCTGGCCGGCGCCGTCCAACGCCACCACAGCGACGCGCCGCCGCTGTTGCCGGCATGATCGGGCTCGCCAACCTCCTTGCTGGTCCCGGCGTTGCTTCCCGTTGCCTGACCCGACGCACCCCGGATACCCGACGCCGAACTGAAACTGTCGCTGCCAGCGCCGACGCCTGCGCACGGCCCGATGGGCAAGTCGCAGTTGCGCGGACCACAGGTGGTGGGATATGCCAGTCCGTCAACACAGGTGATCGCCGCACCGCAGGCCAGAGACGGGTCGCAAGCCATCTGCGGCAAGCTCTGCCGGGCCGCGCCGGCGATCAGGAGCAGTGCGACCAAGGCGGACACAACGGTCGACCGGAAGCGGGGGGTGAAGGCCAAGATGCGGGCAGATCTTCCAGTCGTCACAAGTGCCTCCTGCTAAAGGCGCCTTACCACGATGGCGCGCCCGAATCTCTCTACCAAAGCAACCTTGTATTACTCGAAATTCATGCCGAAGTGAGCCATAACCGCCTTGAAACAGTCATCACAAACCGTTGCCAGTTGATCGGGGTCAACGTCGCCCCACAGCACCTGTGCTTCCGCCTTCACGTCATCATCGGTATCGACCTTGTCGAAAGTCCGGTTGCAGGCTTCGCAGGTGTAGGTGTTGCTCACGGTTGCTCCGCTCTTGTCGGTCAGAACTGGCGCACGAAGCGCAGCTCGGCGACGTTGCGGTCGTAGTCCAGCGCCTGCGCGTTGGTGACGCGGGCTTCGTGGATGAGCGCCAGTTGCGGGCTGAAGCCGAACAGGGTGAAGGCGCGGTTGAGCAACGATACGCTGAACGTGCGGGTGCGGTCCAGCCGCTGGCGGCAATCCAGGACCTGGTGCACGCAGCCATTGCCCTCGTAATACGTGCGCCGCATCTGGGCACTGGTGCCGAGGGTGAAGCCCAGCGGCAGGACGAGCGAGGTGCCTACCCGCGCCCAGCGCGACAGGCTGCGCCAGTGCTCCGACGAGGCGTGGTCGCGTTGGTAGCCCACCGACATCTGGACCTGCAGGGTGGGCGCCGCGGCCCAGGCGAGATCGAGGGTCAACTCGGTCAGCGGGCCGTCCAGAAAGTCGTGCAGCTTGTGGTCCCGCTCGCGCGCCGACACCGTGCCCCGCGCCCACAGCCGCAGCCCCAGGCGGCGGTCCAGCTCCAGGCGCATGCCGGTCTCGTCGACGTAAGGATGGCCGCCGAGCCATTGCCGCTGCGCGGTGCCGAGCAGGCTGATCTCGGTACGCGGCCCCGCCAGCCAGCGCGGCCCGGCGTGGGCGGCGAGGAAGAACTGATCGAACTCGCGGCCTGAGTATTCCCGCTGCACCGCGTCGGCACCGACGCGCAGCCGCAGCTTCTGGCTCAGCGGCCGCTGGTACTCGCCGCCGCCCCATATCGACAGGCCCAGGCCGGAGCGGGCGCCAAAATCGCCTTGGCGCCGGAAGGGCAGCCGGCTGCCAGAGAAGTCGATGTAGATGATCTCGGTATCGGAAGCCGCATTGAGGTTGCTGTCCGGGGCGATGGCGGTGCCGAAATAGCCGCTCCAGCGCTTGCGGGCGCGCATGAGGTTCAGAAACAGCTGCACCCTGGCCGCCACCACCTGCGGCACGCCGCCGGCCAGCACGAGCTCGAAATGCCGCCGCGCCAGGCCGTCGCGGCCCTTGAAAAAGAACGCCCGCGCCAGCTCCAGCCGCACCCGCACCAGCCCCGGCGCGTTGACCAGCATGGCGCGGAAGGCGGCGATGGCCTCGTTCAGCAGGATGTCGCGCTGGTCGTCCGCCCGGCCGGGCCGCTGGGCGGCCTCCAGCGACGCCAGGCCGTAGAGGAAGAGCACGTTGGCGTCGACCTGGTCCTGCCCGAGCAGCGGCCGTAGCGCCACGATCGCATCCTCGAAGCGGCCGGCATCGATCAGCGCCTGGGCGCTGCGAGTGACAGCGGCGCCTTCCACGGCGGCAGGCGGTGGGGGATCGGCCGCATGGTCGGCACCCCAAGCCGGGACGGCCATCAGGACGCAGGCGACAAGTGCGAGAGCGTGGCAGAGGGAGCGGCAGCGCATCACAGTCCTTTGAAGGAAGTACGAGGGAACAAAAAAAGGGTGGCGCGAAAAGCGCCACCCTCGTTACTCAACGCTAGGGTTCAGGGTCAGGCTCCCGTGGGAGCGAGATCCTGTCCCAGACCGTCTACTGCTTCTCCGCGCCGAACGCGCCGACCATGCGGCCGATCGTGCTGAACTCGGAGTAGAAGGTTCCGGTCACCGTGGTCGGGATGTTGCTGCCGTCACCGGGTCCGGTAGCACTGGGATCACCCGGCTTCTCATCGTACATCTGACCGCTCCAGGTGCCGGACCGTCCTCCGGAGTTGTCGCCGATCGACCACGTCGTGCCCATCGCCTCGTCTACGGTGGTGGTTGCGACGTCATCGGTGGGAGCCTGGATCTCCCCGCTGGTGCCGGTTCCCCAACCGGCCCGGTGCAGCGACACGCTCCAGCCCGGATCGTCGGACCCGTCGTTCAGCCGGAAGTTGTCGATCGTGCCGGTCATGCCTGCGGTCGCAGCGGTCCCGAAAGTGGCCATAAGCTCAGCATCCGCCGTGAAGTGGCCACCATTGCCGGTGCTGTCGAGCGGGTTGCTAATGGCGAACTTGCCCACGGCGTGGCCGGCATAGGTCGCCGAGCCGGTCAGAGTCTCACCGCCCACGGCTGTGTCGAGGCCATCGGTGCTATCGCCCGGGTCGGTTCCAACTCTACCCGTGAACGCGCTGGCCGCCGTCGGATCGCCGTCGTTGTCCTTGCTCACCCACCAGCCGTAGTACAGGTAGTGGGCATCGGCCTCCATCACCATCGCGCCTGCGTCGGGCTTGAAGTGCCAGGTTCCGCCCAACGCACTCACGTTGCCCTCGCCGTCGTTGGTCGAGGAGCACCCGGCTGCGCAGCGGAAGCGCCCGGGCGCGCCGTCGTAAGTGCCGCTGACGTAGAACGCATCGCTCTCGGCGGGCACCTGGTAGGTCTGGGTTCCCGAGTGCGTGAAGGCAGCGGCACTGGCGCGCGTGACCGGGGTAGCGGCCTCGCCCAACAGCAGGTAGCCCGCCTGCGCGAGACCGGCGGCGATGAGCGTGTATTTCCCGCCTGTTCCGCTAAACGCCTGAGACCTCCCCGGACCCTTGTTGACGTAGACCCGGGCCTCGTTGGTGACCATGGCGGTGCCGGTACCCGTGGAACGGGCGTAGTCCGTGCCTGCCCAGCCGCCCAACGATCCGGCTGAATCGCCGGTCGTGAGTTCCACGGAACCGGGGTCAGTGGTCAGTGCTCCCGCGCCATTGGCAGCATCGATCGTCAGCGGCATGGTGCCCGTCGCCGTGAGAGTCGGTTGGGCGATGTTGGCCAGCGCGTTTCCGCCAGCCGTCGGACCGGCCAGCGCCGCGCGCATAGCCTTGCCCAGTGCCGCTGCGGCCTTCATGTCCTCCTCAGCCTGATCGTCCATCGCCAACATACGGCTCGTCTTGGCGCTGGCGAGCAGGCCCTTGAGCGTTGTAAGCGTTCCCTGGGCGGTGGCAACGTCGGTGTCGCCTGCGGGCAGGTCAACCGCGTTGGTAATCGCATTCTCGAGCCTGGTAATCGCGGCGTCCGCCGACGCCACCTCGGAATCGGTCGAGTCGTCGTCTACACCCCCGACGGCCGTCCGGGCCGCCGCCATGGCATCCGTGAGCTCCGTGCGCTGCGCCGCCATGCGCCCGGAAGCGTCCATGCCGGTCTGCGCCATCCGCACGTCTTCCGTGGCGTCGTCCAGTTGCCTCTGGTACATGGCCTTGTCGGCATCGCTCACGTGGGTCGCGTTGTCCAACGCCATCTGAAGATCGTCGATGGCGTCCTGGGCCGCGTCGATCTTGGCCTGATCCGACAGGTCGGTCAGGTCGAGAGCGCCAAGGGCGTTGCCGGCATCCGTCAGCATCATCTTCTGATCGCCGATATTGTTGGCGAGAGCTACCTTCGCATCCGCCACCTTGCGCTTGGCCAGCGTCACGTCGACAGTGGCGTCGAGCTTCTGGGCGGCGGTCAGATCGGTCGCATCTGCCAGCGCCAAGTCGAGCGCGACGATGGCCTTTTCGGCCGCGTCGATCTGCGCCTGCGTCATCAGGTTGTCGAGGTCGATGGCCTCAAGAGCGTTAATGGCAGTCGTCAGCGCCGCCATCTGGCCGGCGACGTCGACCCTGCCCTGCGCCATCGTCACGGTGCGAGTAGCCGTCGCCAGTTCGGCCAGGGCTGCGGCCTTCTCGGCATCACTCAGCTCGGTCGCCGCGTCCAGTGCCGCCTGAAGATCGTCAATGGCGGCCTGGGCCGCGTCGATCTTGGCCTGATCCGACAGGTCGCCAAGGTCGATGGCATTAAGGTCCATAACGGCGTTCGACAGCGCCATCGTCTGCGCGGCGTGGTCGAGGACACCCTGCGCCGTCATCACGGCCATCTTGCCCGCTGTTACCGTCGCCTGGTAGGTGGACTTTTCGGCGTCACTCACGTCCACCGCAGCGGCCAGCGCCACCTCCAGCGCGGCAATCGCCGTGCTGGCGGCGTTAACGGCTTCCTGGGTCGACAGATCGGAGAGATCAATATTGCCGCTGGCCGTCGACAGCGCCATCATCTGCGTGGCGGCCCTGGCCATCGTCGCCAGCTCGGCGAGGCGCGTTTGGAGCACTTCGTGCAGCGCTTCAGCCTCCGTCAGGGTCGCTTCGCCCGTCACCATGTCGAAGGCCATTATGGCGTCTTCAGGCGTTGCAGCCGCCATAATGGCCATCCTGGCCGCCGCAATGCGACCCATCCGGTCCGCCTCGGCGCGTGCCGTCATGACGGGCAGCGAGGCCGCGTTCAACTGGGACTGGTACATGGCCTTGTCGGCATCGCTCACGTCTACTGCAGCGTCCAGCGCCGACTGGAGCGCGGCGATCGCGGCTTCGGCAGCGGCAATGCCTGTCGCCGTCGTCAGGTCGAACGCGGTGACGTCAACGTTGGCGGCGGCTGCCGCCAGCGCCATCATCTGCTGGGTTGCCCGGTCCATCATCGCCAGCGCCGCGGTGCGGTCCGTGACCGCTTGCATCAGCGCGGCGGCTTCCGTGGCGGTCGCTTCGTCCTTCACCGCGTCGTAAGCCATCTGAGCGGCTTCCGGCGTTGCAGCGGCAGCGATGGCCGTCATGGCGTCTGCAATGCGGCCCATCCTGGCCATCTCGGCCTGGCGCTCCATCTCAAGCCGCTGGTTCTCTTCCGCGGTGGCGATGGCCGCCGTGCGGTCCGTGACCGCCTGCATCAGCTCTGCGGACTCCGCGGCGGTCGCCTCGTCCTTCACCGCATCGTAGGCCGCCTGGGCGTCTGCCGCGGTTGCGGCCGCGGCGATGGCCGTTCTGGCCGCAGCAATGCGACCCAGCCTGGCCGCCTCGGCCTCCCGAGCCTGCCGCTCTTCCTCCAATTCCTGCTGCGTCTGGTCGAGCACCGACTGGCTCACGCCGTCGTCACCGCCGCAACCAGCCAGCGCCAGCGCGCCCGCCACGACCAGCAACAGAGCCAGTTTCGTGAATCGTGTGGCTTGCTTCATACGGATAACTCCTTTCCTGCGATTTAACTGAAGTTTTGCATTTTGCCCCTTCAGCTACCCGGTCACGCCTGAGCCAAGACAGCCTTGATCTGTGACAGGGACCAGTCGGCATCGTCGAGCTTGTCCACGATCCAGTCCACCAAGCGTTCGAGGAGTTCTCGCTTC
>JAJEHF010000081.1 GCA_022823865.1 Bryobacterales bacterium | reverse complement strand
CGGCAACAGCGCCTTGAGACGCTTCCCGCAAACCCGGTCCGAGGCTTCCCACAACACGACCAGCGCCTCGGTTACGGCCTGCTCGTACAGGCAGCGGCGGCCACGCCGTCCCGGAAGCTTGGGTGGGTCTCCGTTGAGGATCCGGATGGCGTGCTTGCGATGGTACCCCGTCAGAGCGACGAACTCGTCGAGGATGCGCCCCTTCTCGCTGGCCGTCCCGTCACGGTATCGCTCGGCCACGGCGGCCACCAGTTCCTTGCGTGCTTTCGCGCTGATATTCGACATCTTGCCTCCTTCGGTAACAGGAATTGTGAGGCAACGATGGTGCTCCGGTAGCAGGTTTTACGAGGCAATGCGCCGGCCAAAGTAATGGTCGTCGGCCACCCTCGCGTTGCGATACGACAAGTCCTGTGTGTAAACGCCGGGCTGCGTCGGCGTCCGCAGGCTCCTAAACCGAGTGTCCTGCACCAGATGTGCCAGAGTAGCTATATGCCCAAGAGATTTCGGGCAAGACGGACTGAGCAATGAGGGTCGGCTACAGCGAGTTCTCGTTCGGATACGCATTTACGGAGAATCTGGTCCGATGGAGTTCAGGTGCACCGACCAGTGCGCCACACTTCCCAAATCTTGTTGACGAGGGAAGTCGTGGCTACGACGTCCGAATTGATCGAGGCGGCTATCCCCTGTTTCTTCAGTACAAGCTGCCAGAGAAACTCACCAGAAGTACGGCGGTCGAGATTAGGAAGTTTGGGCTGCCCGGAATCTACACTCCTTTCTTCCGCATGCCGCTAATGAGGAAGGATTCCTCTGAGCAGCACAGGCTGTTAGTTGACCTGGAGTCTCGGTGGCCTGGCGGTGTATTCTATGCGGCACCCTGCATGTGGGACGAATCGGAATTCAATCAAGCGTACGTCTCGGTTGGAGTGCATCAGAGATCTGTGCTGTTCTCGCCTGTGGAGATCGGGTACCTTCCGGATTCGGAGCAGCACTCCGTTGCCTACCGGCCGGATTTGGATTACGCCTGGTTTTGCTCGAATGCCCGCGAGATACGGGCGTTCGAGATCGAAACAATCTCCGAGGCACTGGAAGGTTCGTTGAACGAACTACGGTTCCGTGAGTTGCTTCCCGTGCTGGTGGAGATACGTCGAAGTATAACGTCGATATCGCCGTGGGATCTCCGCGGAACGGAAGAGCGGGCGAGGGAGCGTGTTTGGGAGATTAGCGCGGTCCAAGAGAGAACTCACCTCGATGGAAAAGCTGACGAGGTGGCAATGGAACTGCGGGTCGTGCGGGAGATTGCACGCGTCGGGCTCGGTGTCGATCTGCTAATCGTGCAACCACGCTCTTGAATGCGGAGCGCAGCCGGTGACTACGGTAGGCATCGGAGTGCTTGGGCAGCGACCGTGGGGCATGCTTGAACGAGAATGCGGGAATCGCGACGTGCAACGCCCGGAACTGGATTGGCTGGCGTGAGTGCCGATTCAGGTCAGACCCTCAACGCGTGTGAAGCAGATCGCTCATGGTCGTAGACCGTAGCTAGCGGATCAAGCACAATCACATCGGTCGGTTACGTGAGCGTAGGAGTTCCTGAAGCGTGTGCTCGATACAATGCCTCTCCGGACAACGTGGAACCGTTACGACCCTAATGTCGCTAGGGTCTTCCAAGGCAGCAGCCACAACCCTCAACGTGTCCTGTAGTCAGTCCTTGCACCGACGAAGTCGCTCAATCAGATCCTTGTGGTGATCTCTTGCCCGATCACGCTGGACGTCCTCGTTGCGGTTGACTGGATCGCTCTCGTTTCCTGACATGTCGCTGACGTAAACGAACTTTACCACTATGGACGCCTGAGCCTGTAACAGCAGGTCCCGTCTGAAATGCACGCCCGAGCGCATTTCAGCGAGAGATGAGCATGAAGCGAGGGTTGGTAGCCACGGGATGGAGTGGTACGCTTACCGCGTTCCAGTCAGGCCCCGGAACTCGGGTTGGGTTACGTATCGCAGTTGGAGACGCAGAATGAAGGCATGCAAAGTGAATGAGGAGGAGCTGGCCGAATGGATTGACAGTGCAACCGGGGCCATCCGGTATCTGGGCCCGGCGGTCACGGAGAAGCTCGCTCAGAAGATTCTTGCTGCGGAGAAGCGCACGGGTGAACGCAGCCACGTGGTGATCGACCTTGACGACGAGATGGACCGTTGTGGGTATGGTCAGACGGCCGGAGTCCGGACGCTCCACGATGAACGTGCCACCATCCACAGGCAAACGGGACTACGCATAGCGGCTCTCTCCGCGCCTGGCGTCGGCGTGGTGTGGTCGCCGATTGCGGAGCGTGTCGATCCTATCGATCGGGTGTCGGTCAACGGAATCTGGATGGAGGGGCCCGAGCAGCGTGAGCTCCTGTCTTGGATCAGCAGAATGATGGGTGATCCAGAGACGTCACTCTCGGTGCCGGATCGTGGTCGGCAGGACATGCCCGCCTCTCTTCCCGAAGCGCCATACGAGCCCGATATCGGTCCCCTTGAGCGCATCGACCGCGGAAGGCAGGATGCGGCCGAGACAGAGGGGACAGCAGAATACCCTGTACACGAAGTAGTTCGCCATAGCCTTGCACCAAGTGAACCGGATCTGACAGTAAGTGCCGTGCAGGAGCAAGATCTCAAGCAAGTGGAATTGCACTTGCGGGAGCATCCTCCGAGGGATTTCCGGAAGGAGAAGGCAACGGAGGTCTATCAGGACTACGTTGGGTTCATCGAGATTCATGTGACGGGAGCGGGCTTGTCCAAGGCGACGACACTCGCGATTCCCGACGAACTCACCGAACTCGGACTAGGGACTGATTTGAGAAACAGGTTATCGGAGAGGATGCGAATCGACCTAGGCGGCACCGTCGACTTGGGCGCACGTGACGTCAACCGTCGCGTGGACGCATTCAGAGAGATATTCACGAAGCAGATGGGTCCACCGCTGGGGCGGGTTTACAAGAAGAGCGAACGGGAGATCATGCAGATCAAATGGTCCGAAATCGAACGCTTGGTTGAAAAGGCGAACGTGAAGATCGAACGTCGCATGCACAAGGCTGTGGATGAGATTCTCTCACGCGCTGCGAAGGACTGGGCGAAGGCGATTCGCGAGAATCCGAATGTCGACGTACAGGGTCATTACACTGAAGCGGAGATTCGGTTAATGCTCAGCGAACAGTGGGATCGAAGGCCTCACGCTACCCGAATGCGAGTGCAACTGTTTGTCAAGGACTTCACGTGGGGAACGCTGAATGATCCAGAGGTGCGGCGCAAGATTGAGGAAGCCTATCCGGATATCCGTGAAACGGGATTGTACAAGAGCCGTTCTGCTTGGGCTTCTTAGCCCGACCCTCTGATGAGTCCTGGATTCCGAGACGTTGGGATTCAATGAGCGTGGCTGGATAGCGTCGCCAGGTGGCGTGGAGCAGCGGGCCCGAGCAGACGCTTGGTCGAGGCGGTCCGATCGGATCGGCGGTTTGTGCCGCTCTCCTTGCCGCGCGACCCGGTCTGGATGTCGCCCGGTGATCTGACTTGGCCATTGCTGCGCTCTTGCGGGTACGGGTTCGGAGTGGCCGGGCCGGGACCCGTTTCGAATGCGTGCAATTTGCGGCAATTCGCGATTTCTCGGCACTGCACAGTACGGCTCTGACTGAATTGTGAACGTCCGTCGCGAAGAAATCGACGCGCTGGCTCCCGCTAATGGCCCGCTGCTGCGCTCAGGATTTGCAACCGGTCTCCGATTGACTCGGACCCTTGCCGGCGGGCTGGCAGGCGGACTCGACCAGTCGAATTTTGAATTACGGACCTCGTGTTAGGTCGGCACCGAAGGCTCCATTGATCGTATAACTGGGGCTGCTAGTACTCAGGCTCCAAGAACCGACCACCGCATAGGGTCCGGCAGAACCTCCGGTGCCTAGGAACGTGCCAGCGTGTGCCCCCGTGCCGGTGAAGGTCACGGCTTGCGAACTCGCTGCGTACTGCACCGTTGTTCCGGTCACTGAGAACGTTGTGCCGGTAAAATCACCTTGGAAACCGATCTGTGTCACGGTCTGGCCACCAAGGGTGAATCCGCTCAAGCCGCTGATCGCTGCACTGACAGAGTCGCCGCCGGAATCCCAAGTCACGTTTAGCCGATAGCTGCCGTCGTAGAAATCGCCGCTGGAATCGACCGCCACTGTCCGACCGGCGTAGTGAGCGATGCCCCTGAGTGGGCGAAGATTGGCGTTGGTGCTGCCGTAATCCGTTGGCGACAACTGGCTATAGTAAAAGGCCGCACTGGTTACCCCCGCCGGATCGGTCGAACTGTCCACGAGCTTCCAAGCCCCAAAGCGCGTGAGTGACGTGTTCCGGAGGCGAAACGTCGCTGTCAAATCGCCGAAGGTCCTAGTTCCGAGACCAGACAGTGAGTATTCGTAGGGTGAACCGTCGCTCACTAACGCGGTGATCGTCAGTGTGTCATTGGTCGTGTCGATGCTATAGCCGGTGCCCATGCTGGCGTGATTCACCTCAGACACGGAGGAAGGAAGCGTCGCAGAAGTAGTTCCGGTGTGTTCTGCCCCGAACGATCCATCCAATAGTTCGCCGACTTCCCACGTGCCCATTACCGCTACTCCCGGACTCCGGTTGTCGCTTCCGCCTACGAACTGCCCTGAGAAGGTCGAACTGCTGACGTCTTCAAAAGATAGACCGCCGAACTCGTCATACACCACTCTAGCGTCAGCGCCCCTCGTAAACGATCCGTTGTCTAGCAATTCGGCGCGATTGATTTCGGGCAGCGTGATTTCTCGCACGTCCTTGCCGCCATGCGTCCAGCTAGCGCTGTCATTGCTGCGACGCAAGTTGGAAATCGTTGCGCTAACCCTTTCGATCGCTATCGAGGCCAGCAGTTCGATCGAGCCCGAGTAAAGCACCTGGCTGCTATCGATCGCCCAAGCCCTGCCTGAGTATCGGGCTGTGCCGCCACTAGGCACCGCGTTAGCCTGAGTGGCTTCCAGCGGACTGAAGGCGAACGGTGTCAGCGTGGGGGCAGTCCCGCCTGCGGCGGCTTGGGCGGTAACAGTTGAGCCCTGCGTCGAAACCACTCCAAAACGGGTGTTCGTGGTCGCACCCAAGGCCACGACCCGCTTTCTCGCCTCGTAGATCTGGTCGCCAGTGACGGAAGCGGCGGCGATCTGCACGCTGAACCGGTCCTTGAATTCCGCTACGTCGGCGAGGTCCTCTCTGAGGTCTTCGAGCTTCGACAGCGATTCGTCTACATCCGTTCCGCTCGAGTCCGTCGGCTTCGAGAATGGAATATCCCCGGTGAAGATCAAATTCAGCTCGCTCTGGACGTCGGCCCAGTAGCTGTCGATCAGCACGCCCGCGACAAACCGCTCCGAATCGGTCCCGTCGGCGAGCCCCTGCGCCTCGATTGGCACGAGGATTCGGTCGATTGCTCGAATCACGCTTTCGACGAACGTGTCGTCCTCGTATTGCCCGCCACCTCGAAAGGCTGAAAAGTCGTCTGAAACGCTACCGACATTCTCTTGGATTGCGTCAGTGACGAAAGCGGCGGGATCGAACGCACCGTCAGTATTGAAAAATTCGTCCGGCAGCGCGGAGAGAATGTCATCCGCCACCGCTGGGGGCGTGTCGCCACCGCCGGGGTCGCCGCCGCCAGGGATCGGAGGCACGTACAAGCTGGCCGTCCACACCCCGTTCGAAAACCTCAAGCGGTACCGAGTCTGCGTCGTTGGGCTTCTCACGATCGAGCCGCTTCGCACACGCGTGCCGTCGAGTTGCTCGTACGTGCCGTCGGCTCTCTTGATCAAGGTCACGGAGTCACCCTCCGTCCCCAGGCTCACCAAGACCTCGCCTCGCAGGAACACCGCTGTCCAGCGGTTGTTGGCAAACTGCAGCGTGTAAGTGCTCTCGCCGGCAGTCACCGTGTCGCCGGAATTGACCCGCCTATTGTTGTACAGATAGGTGCCGTCTTCCAGGCGCGCAAGCGCAATGGTCGTATCCGATCCGGTCACCGGAACGTTGACGGTCATCGGCAACGCCTCCACGATCCATCCGTCAGCACCAAGCGTCAGCCGGTATTCGAATCCATTCGCGGCCATGACAGTGTCGCCGCTGGAGAACAGCGTCGAGCCCCGTCGCCAACTGCCGTCTTCGTTAGGAGTCAAGGTCACCGTCTCACCCGAGCTTCCGAGTTGAACCGAGACGTCTTCGGGTATGTAGGCTGCTCGCCACATGCGGTCCGGACCTATGGTCAGGCGATAGCTGCTGCCGTTCCTGGCCTGAACGACAGTGCCGCCCAGCAATGGCTCGCCATTCAAGCGGAAGGTGCCGTTTTCCTGCCGGTAGACCAACAGCGGCGGATCACCGCTGGTGCCGAGTTGCAAGCGTTGCGGGTCCGGCTCCACGTACACCGCAGTCCAGCGGCCATCGGTGCCGAACGTGAACGTGTAGCGGTTCCCGTTCTGGGCGGTGACTACCTCGCCTGGAGCGAGAGGCCTGCCGTCAACGGTAAACCCGCCGCCCTCCAGACGAGACACTTGGCGTGAATCGCCGCTCGAGCCCAAGAACACAAGCTGCGGCGCTGGAGGAACGAATTCCGCCGTCCAAGCGCCATCGCTGCCGCGCACCAGTCGATACTGGTTGCCGTTGTCCGCCTCGACTACCGTGCTCGCCGTCACGGGCTCGCCGTCCAGCAGATAGCTGCCATTCTCCTGCGCCTGTAGCAGGATCGCGTCACCGCTCGTGCCCAGTACCAGAGGTTCGGGATCGGGCGCTATGAACTCGGCCGTCCAGCGGCCGTTGGCGAGCGTCAGGCGGTAGCTGGCGGCATTCTCCCCTGTGATTGTGCTGCCGCTCGTGAACGGCTGGCCGTTGCGCGTCCAGCCGCCAGCCTGGGTCGAGATGAGCGTGGTTGCCCCGCCCCGCTCGCCCAGCTGCACCACAACCGTTTGGGGCTGGAAAGGAGGAGGGGGGGGCGGCGTGGGCGGCCCCGAGGATTCGTTCGAGCAGGCAAAGAAGAGTAGTGCAGCCGTTGCGACGAGGCAGAACCTCGCCAGACCGAGGGGGCGCCAGTTACGCTTCATTTCTTGCACCTCTTGTTTTGGTACGCACATTGTAACACGAAATTGCAATAAACCTACTCGTTCGCCAAAGCGCGAATTCTCTCGCCGAGACGAGCCCTGTTAATTCAGTTCGCACCTCCGAACCTGCAATGCCGATACGGCACGCGGGTGGGATTGTACAGGCGCGGGCACGCCGCGCCAAGCCGACCGCATTTATGTTACGCGATAGCGAGCAGTCTCGGCTCAAGTCGTGCAGAATGAGCCGGTCCGTGTCCATTGTCAGAACGGAATGGTCTATGCTGTACTAAATCAAGGAGCATCACAAGTGAATCGGAATGCCCAAACTGCCGCGATATCGTGGGTGATTCTCTCCGCACTGCTCGCGGCTGTTCTGGTCGGCTGCGGGGGTGAAGCGACCCCGAGGATTCCCGCGCCGCCACCCTTCGTGCCCGCCACCGTGGTAGTGCAGCTGGGAGAGCAGGGTGGGGCGACCACGCTCATCTCGACCCAGGCCGGCGGGTGGACGCACAACGGCGAGCCGTTCACCAGCGGCAGCACCGTTCGCGGCGAGAACGCGGCCACCTACCAGCTGACGTTGTCCGGTGGCTCGTGGAGCGCGGCGTTCGTCTCACCCGATCCCGCGCGAGTGCAGCTAGGCACCAGCGGAGACGAGGCCACCCTGCAGCTGCAGGAGGACGGCACCTATCAGTTAGGCGGTGCTGCCGTGCAAAGCGGGGACGTGGTCAATGCCAGCAACGGCAACCAATACACGCTCACGCTTGACGCCGGCGGCAACTGGAGCGCAGCGTTCCTCGCCCCGGACCCACGGCGCATCGTGCTCGGCGCGAGCGGCGACTCGGTGGTTGTCGAAATGCGGGAGGATCGCAACTACTGGCTCGACGATACTCCTCTGAGTAGCGGACGCGTGATAGAGGCAACCAACGGCAGCCGTTACACGCTCACGTTCGGCCCCGACGGGATGTGGAGAGCGGTATTCGTGCAACCCCCACCGCAGCGAGTGGCGCTTGGCTCCAGCGGTCGCACAGTGCTGGTCGACATGTTGGAGAACGGGACCTATCAGATTGAAGGCAGTCACCTCTGGGCCGGCGAGGTTCGCGAGATAGGCGACTTCAGGTACAGGTTCTCCCTTGGCAGCGACGGGCGCTGGACCGCGACCTACGTGGCCGATCCTATAACGGTGCACTTGGGGGCCCATGGCGGCACGATCAGCCTGGCCCTGCAAGAAAACGGCGGATGGGCGCTGGGGGGAGAGGTCATCCGAACAGGCCATTTGGTCCAAGGCACCAACGGTCACACCTATCGGCTGACCCTAGCCGGCGGTACTTGGCGGGCCGAGCCGCAGCCCATGACGATTCAAGTCGCTCTGCGCGGCACCGGCGGGAGCATCGTCCTGACCAACGTCGAGGACGGCAGCTATCTGTACGAAGGCACCGCCGTGAGCAGCGGTGACGTGATCTCGGTAGGTCAAACCAACTACCGGCTCACCCAGCTTTCGGACGGCAGCTGGCGGGCAGCACTGACCTCAGCTGCACCAATACCATCTCCCGGAGATCCGCTGACGCGCGACTCGCTGGCCACTTATGTCGGCATCAGCCCCCGAGCGCGCCTGACCGATGACGGGAGCACAGCCTCGCGCGCTGGATCGATTTTCGAGCTGAACGACCTAGAGTACTCGGTGAACGCGCTGTTCACGCACGGCCAGCACGACCGCGAGATTACCTTCGCAGAAGAGGCGCGGGCCTTGATCACAGGCGAACTCAGCGATCTCGAGGCACTGATCGTTCTCGCCGAAACTTCGAGCGGGCTGGACTCCACAATCGAACAGCGCTGGGATCGCATCACAGGGCACCTAGACAGGCTCTTTCCCAACGAGGGCGATGACATTCTGGGGATCAACGCGCCCAGGCAGCGCAATGGCCGTATCGACTACGAAGAGGTAGTTGAAGACATTCAGGACGTGCTGGCGGCGCTCGAGAACAGCAGGTCGTTTCAGCTCGCGCTTGAGGACGGTATCTTCTCCGACGCCAGAAGTGTGGATCCCGATGAGAGCGACGACACGTTCTTCGCGGTGCGTAGCGTGACCAGGCTGGGATTCGGCTGGACGTCGGCGACGCGTTATGGCGCGTACACCAAGCTGCAGCGAAGCAGGATCTCCGACGAGTTGACTTTCGCCTCGGGCACCGACGGCATAGGCGCGTTTGCCTACAGCCCGTGGGAGACCACGCGGACCCGCGAACTGCCGAGCAGCGGCCAAGCGTACTATTTCGGCGAGACAGTCGCGGCCAGCAGGGAGTCTAGGCAGGTCATCTATACGGGCGATATCGAATTGCGGGTGCAGTTCGCCAGCAGGCAGGTCAACGCGCTGGTGACCGACTTGCAGGACGCGAGTGGCGGTGCCTGGCGCTTTTCGTTGAGGGACGTGGACTCGATCCAGCTGCCCGTAGCTAGGCTCGATTCCACCATCGGCTCATTCGAGCCACTGTCCAGCGGGACGGCCAGGGTTTCGTTCCGCCCGATCGCTATCAGCTTGTCCGCGCGCTCGCTCGCCTCAGAGTTCGAAGGGCGCTTCGTGGGCCGCGACACCGACGCCGGGGAATCCGCGATCGGCACTTGGAGCGTGTCTTCGGGTGGCTCTGTGATCTTGGCGGGCGGATTCGGAGCAGACTTGGAGTCGGGGCCCACGCGGCCGCCGCCGACCACTCGCCCGCCGGTGGATCCGTCCGGAGATCTGGGCGAAGAGGCCGCGACCTATGTCGGGGCCCGGCCGGATCAAAACGGCGACATTGACATCGCCGCTCTTGACGCCGACGGTGACCCGATCGAATTGCCGGCGTCCGAGCTCTACACCAACCGGGGGACCATCGTCGAAGGACAGCGGCTGTTCGACAAGACCCGGCAGGTCCTGGACGACAACCTAAAGTTGCTGGACATCTACATCAACCTTCTCGGCAGCCAAGACTCGCAGGCTCGCCGAGACGTCTGGGCGGCAGCGAACCAGAGTCTGCGCGACAACATCTTCAGCCGATCCAACGTGCTGGGTGCGGGCTACCCCACGGGGCGCGACCGTGACGAAGACGCAGTCGAACTGCTGCAAGAGGCATACTATGCCCTTGCAGGCGCCTCGAGTTTCCGCGACGCGGTCAATGACGGGGGCATATTCGAAAACATCCTTACCCAGTCCCGGCTCGATAGTGGCGACTACGATTTTGAAGACATTGCCACGGCGCTCGAGTACGAGGTGTTGGCCAAGTACGACCATACCGACCTGACCCGATTCGGGGTATGGGCGAAGGAGGTTCGCCAGGACGCCCTCTCGCCTCGAACCTTGGCATCAGGAAACGAGCGCGGGGATGCCTTCGCGTACAGCCCGATCGAGCAAACGGTGTACTTTACCAGCGACCCGAATTTCCCAAGGGGATTCACGTCGACCTACCTCGGTCGCACCGTCGCCGTAGACCGCGGATTGGACGGGCCCACCTTCTATGACGGCGATGTCCAGGTGAGTGTCAGCTGGAGGAGCTCCAGCCCTCAGAGTTCCGACGTTACGATGGTCATCGAGAACTTGATCGGAATCGACGATGGCGCGCCGTTGCTGGTCGGACAGTTCGAAGTCAGCAGCCTCATCATTAGCGGAGGGCGTGTCGTACTAGACAGCAGCAACCGTATCGGGCTCGCAGGGACATCTTCGGCCCGCGTCCGCTACGTGGACCCGAGCCGTTCGGAGAGGTTCTCGGGCACAGTCACGCTGGACGGCAAATTCGTCAGCTACACCGCTGCTGGGCCGGGTGCCGTTTTCGGGACTTGGGACTGGGGAGACGTCATAGGTGCATTCGGCGCAGAGGTACTTCCGTAACTCCCAGCGCTCGATCTGCTGCAGTCTTGATGGCTCACATACGCATCGCGCCCGCGATGTAAGAGACAAAGTGGCCCGACGAATGCGGACGCGGCTCCGCCTCTCCGTCGGAGGCATTCCTCGTCATCTACACAGATAGCCTCCACGCTTGGAGGCGCGCCATGCGGTTCGGCACTGAGTCAATACAATAGGTCCCCGTCTCCGAGCCATTTGGAAGCCGAAATTGCGGTCGAGGTCGCGGAGGCGTCGACGAACGAGGGGGACAGCGTCGGCCTCGGCGCGGATATAGTCCACGAGGCATGCTCGGCGGGACCCAAGGCCGCGGCCGGCATGGCCAACTGCACGCGACCCACCACGATCCGAGCTCGAACTCCGAGCGAGGGCGCGGGCGAGAACTGCAGCCATGCGATTGGAGTTGCGGCCGCCGATGGCGGAATCGTCGTTGGTGGCCTCCCGCCGGGTGACCCCATCTCTTGGGACGCCCACCTGTTAGGTCTTCTCGCCGACGGCCCGCACCCCGTGCCGAGCTAGGCATCGCGCGCCAAACACGCTCGTGATTACGTCGATCCAACAGGAGCGACGAACCATTTTGCACCGCACTTAGCAAATAGTGCGACCAAACGAAATTCTGGTTTCGTTTGGTTCACCTTTGGAGCCCTCACATATTCCGCCCGCACGTGTTCGATGTGTGAACGCACCATCACATGATGAGGCCCGATATGATCGTGTTGAGCGGTTCTGCAGTAGAGTGAACAATCTAGAGGCAGGCAAGTCATGAGTCCAGAACTGATCGGAATACTGAGCGTCGGAGCGACACTCGCTGGGATGATGCTACGGATGGGTGGCCGGCTGGGTGATGTGGATCAACGCCTGGCACGGCTTGAAGACCGGCTAAATGGCCTTGAGTGTTTGCTATCGCGGCTAGTGCCGCAAGCAGATTCAGGAGATTGATCCTCGAGCCGAACGCAGTCGGCGTACACAACTCACGAGGTTAGATCGGCAAGTACTACGGTTAGTCCAGATCCCTCACCCTACCGAGTCTCGTCAAGCGATCCTTGGCCGCTGGGCACTCTCACAAATGTGACATGGACTGCCTCGGCCACGTCGCCCCCCGCTACGTCGTCGGGGATCTGACGGATTACAAGCTGACCGTGATAGGTCTCTGGCGGCATCCCAGCACTGGAGACGCTCACTGCAATCCGGGCACCTTCCCCGCTCGCTAGCGTCCCCTCGCTTGGGTAGGCATACAACCATGGCCGGTCGGACTCGACCACGAACCGCGTCTGCTGTTGGCTGCGATTCACTAGCCGGACCAGTTGGGGTTCCGGGTCATACCCCAGGGAAGACACGAAGGTCTGCGCTCGCGGACTCGCCGAGGCGGCCACGGTCGTCCCTGATCGGGCTTCGCCTGCACCACTGTGATCGGAGTAATCAGGCACTCTCGATTGAAAATCTAGGTCGGAAGTCGGTGCCGTGGCATCTGCGGCCCTCTGCCGGACTAGCGCTAGTGGACCGGCATCAATGAGTCGCTGGACCTCCCCATCAGGGGGCAATTCCTTGATTCGGAAGAGATCCTCGGCCGGTTCGGAGGGTGGCCAGGAGTCCACGGTCGTGCGGTCGGAACCATGGAGGCCTTGGTTTAGGAACGGTTCGTCAAGAAACCTTTCCTCGTCAACCGGCAAAGAGCCAGCTTGCGAGAAGGATGCCTTCAGATGGATGGGGCGGACCATCTCCACCTGGGCCGCCGGGTCTACTGAGCCGATCTCGCCAATCCAGCCGGCGAACACCCAGCCGGAAGAGGGCCTGGCCATGACACGAACAGGAGTTCCCAGCGCGTAATAGCCATCTACCGCGGCAGGCTCCACCGTGACAGTCCCGGTCCCAGGTTGGGCCACGGCGACGGACAACGGGAACTCGGGCACGATCTCGGCCGAGATCTCCCCGCCCTGCTCCGGCAGAATGACCTTTTGGGAGATTGGCCCCCCGTTGCTCCAGCTTTCGAATCGATGACGCAGCAATCCCGGACCCGGTGCAGGACGGATCTTGTCAACCCTGAGCTCGACGGGCTCGGAATGCTCTTCAGGCGAAAGCGCGAGCGGGCCTAGGCGCAACTCGCCGTCGATGTATACGGTGAATGGATCGACCGTTGACGTGATGCGTACCAAAGGGCGATCCACGAAATATGCATGGAAATGCTTGCCCGGACGGTCCACGGCCCAAGTTGCCGGATTCGAAGAGCGGCCGTGCTCACCGTGCAGGTTGCTGCCCCACTGCCAGAATTGGTGCCCGCCGGAGGGGTCTGCCATGGCCTCGGCCCGCATCGGCGTGCGGAGCGTGTAGTAGCCGTCCGGCGTACGCGGAGTGACGACCACTGTGCCGACGTCCGGGGGACGGGCTTCGATTTCCACGCGGTGCTGGACGATGAAGTTGGCCTCCAGCCACGTTCCGACCTGGCCGGCAATCACGTAGCGCAAG
This sequence comes from Bryobacterales bacterium, assembly GCA_022823865.1. GTDB lineage: Bacteria > Acidobacteriota > Terriglobia > Bryobacterales > UBA6623 > VXMF01. Next base: position 9,131 of record JAJEHF010000081.1, on the reverse strand, counting down.
CGGTTCCCGCCTGTGTTCCAGCGGCCGAACAGATAGCGCGTGTCGCCCTTATCGACCGACACGGGGGGCTCGATCGCGTGGATGCTTCGGTGCGGCCAGTCGAAAGTCACTGGCGTGGTGTAGCGCACGTTGTCTACTAGGATGTCCAGGCCCGGAGGATTGCTGGAAATCGTCAGCTTCTCCGGCACTTGGCCGTAGAGTCGCGCCACCCCGTCGATGTCGCCGGCAGACAGTCCTTCCGCAGGGATGTCGATTCCGGGCGGGATGGTTTCCATCACGAACCCGCCATTGGCAGTCGCGGTCAGGGGGCCATAGTGCATCACTGACGCGAAGTCATAGAAGTCACTGCCCGGATGTTCGGCCTTGAACCAAGCGTCTAGAGACCGGTCTAGGTTTCCTACTTCTATCGAGACGTACTTCCATCGGTCCACGCGCTGGTGCTCGTGCCACAGCCCGACCGCATGGCCGATCTCGTGGGTGACCGCGTTGGCCGAGCACCCCCCGGGCGGCAAGCCAATCACCTGCTCGCCGCCGACCATGCCGACTCGAGACCTGCAGTTGCCTGTGGGGATGTTTCGGAACCGAACATAGTTCGCCTCCGCTGTCCGCGCCACTAGCGAGATTACGGTCTTGTCGTTCCATTCTGCGACAGCAGTCTCGACGTGCTGTCGCTGCAATTCCGAGACGTCGCTGTCGATCACGTAAGGAACGATCGCGTCGCGCCAGAGCTGGTCCGAGCTGGCTGGGGCGACATCCCGCCTTAGCGGCATGAGCGCCCCGGAATGTCCGGAAGTCCCCCGGCTGGATGACGCGGCTTCGAAATCGCTGGCCGGGCCCAGCACCATGTCGCCGGCATGGACGGCCATGCCATCCACGACCACATAGGACAGCTCGCGCCCACGGAAGACCGCTGTCTGCAAGGCCTCTGGCGCGCGGTCGCTAGTGCCGGCGCGAGCCGTTCTGTCCTCTGCGGACGGTATGCGCGGCAAGTCTGCCGCTGCCGCGCCATGCGCCGATACGGAAGCTATGATCCCGCAAACGAGCGCACGGCTCCACAGACCCCGGATCACAGCATCCAACGAGTTTACCAGCTATGTGCCGATTCGTAAGAACATTGGGGAATCTTACGCTTGAACACTCTTCGAACATGCGATCGAACAAGGGCTCGTGCCGGTCTGCGCAGAGTTCCGGCAACAACACGTAGCGCGCAGGCGGCTGCACAAGCAGATCAAAGGCACACTCTTGACGTGTCTCCTTGCACGCATTGATCAGTGCGAACTACGCGATCGTTTCGGCGCTTAGCGCCAGTCTCCGAAATGACAGACCTCGCAGTGTCGCGGCCCCGCCAATTCGGCAACGCGTGCTTGCCGGCCGCACCACAGCCAATGAGATGCCGTACTAGCGGCCGACCCGGCCCTAGCGCCCCTCACTCGCCCGCCTACGACACTACCTAGACCCGTCCCGACGAATGCTCGTGTGCCAAGCACGACGTCCCGATCCGCTCAGCGCGAGCGCTAGCCAGCGCGCTGGATCTCACTGCCGCACAGGGTAGTCAGTCCCCAGTGCCTCGTTGAGACCGCGCGCGACGGTCGCGGGCCAGAAATCCGCCTGCGGCTCGGCCTCCTTGTCGAAAGGGTCATAACCGGCGATATCCTCGAGGCAGTAGGGGCACTCGGCGGGCAGGCGCTGCTGCCAGCTGCGCAGCAAGCGCGTCGTGGGCGCCCCGCCCTCGTTCTCGTACTCAGCCAGCTTCTGCGCGGCACCCCTCCGACCGCGCTTCCATGCCGTGCCGAGCATCTCAAGAAGCTCACCCTTCATGCCGGGATTCTCGTAGAGCTTGTCATACATCTCCCCCCGCCAAGCTACGATCTCGCCCAGCCAGTGGTTGAGATCCCGGCTCGCCGGAGAGTGCTCGATCTTCAGCAGGTGCGCAATAACGTTCGCGCAGTAGGAGGTCCAAGCGCTCCTTTCACTTCGCCCCAATGTCTCGATCTCCTCGATCACGTTGTCCCAGTCGACCGCTCCGAAGTCGCGTCGCCGCAGGGCCGCGGCCTGCTCCTGCGTCCAGGCCCAGAAGTCCTTGTCGTACAGCCGCTGCTCCCGCGCCCCGACCGCGCCTTCGGAGGCCAGTTGCCGTAGCGACGTCGCCGACATGCCTGCATTGTAACGGACAGCTTGACGCCCTGGCTCGCCCCTCGGCGGGCCGTTGCGCTGAACAACTCCCGCAATTGGTCCGCCCGACACTTAGCTGGCGTCAGCGTCGAGAGCACGGCCGCACCCGGCCAGCTTCTCCAGTGCACTGTCCCGCCCGTAATCCCATGCCCTGTCCAACATCGCAACAAGTACCCCCTCTATGCCGGGGCCACCATAGAGTTCGTCGATGTCCAGCCAATACGATGGGGCGAATTGCGCGTGAGAATCTCACCCGCGGGCGACTCGACCTTAGTACGATTCGCAAGTTGACCGCTCAAGTGTGACAATCAAAGCGGTGGGAATGCTGCTTCGCAAGAGCTCTGCACGCTTGCTCGGCGCCACCGTAGCCGTGCTAGTCGCGGTGCCGTGGCTGTCAGCCGCCCCCGCCACATCGGGGATTGGCCTCTGCGACGCACAGCGTAGCGCGGAGGAAACAGTCTTCCTGCACGAGCAACGCGTGCTGCATGACCCCGGCGCCGAGCAGTTGCACGCGCCATCGCGCAAGCTAACTCGCTTGTCGTCTCCAGGAGTTGTGCCGGCCCGGCGCTCCCAAGACGTGCCTCCCATTCCTACCTCCGTCGGCGAGATCGCCATCATCGAGGCTACGCCCGAAATCGTGTCGCCGCCCAATCAGGTCGATCTGGAAGGGCGCCGGATCTTGATCACCCCACGTGGCGAGCGCTTCCACGTACTGTCATCGGACGCTACCGCGCTGCCGCCGATCAGCACCCACGGAATACCGCTCGATCTGGGTGACGACGACGCCGTTAGGATCGAGCTGCCGTTCGAGTTCACGTACTACGGAAAGACCTATCCAGGCGCCTATGTGCATTCCGACGGCAATCTGACGTTTGTCGGCCCCGAAGCGAGTTCTAACTACCGCACGTACGCGCGAGCGGCTGGCGGGCCGCCGCGAATCGCTCCGCTCTTCGAGGACATGGACCCCAGCGTCGCCGGACAAATCCGCTACTCCGCCTCGCCGGACCGCGTTGTGGTGACCTGGCTCAGTGTCCCAATTTGGGCACAGACTGGTGTCGGCAACCTCCAGACGTTTCAGCTGACTTTGGGTGCGGACAATTCGATCGAGTTCCGTTACGGAGACCTCGACCTGCCAGCGGCGATCGTGGGAATTTTCCCGGGCGATGTCACGCGCCCCTCTCTGGCGGTCGATTGGAGTTCAGCATCAGCGAGCGTTCTCGACGAGACCGCGATCCTGGCCGAAGTCTTCACTTCGACCGCAACGATTGACGAATTCGCAGCATTTCACCAGTTCTTCCGCTCTCAAGACGACGCCTACGACTCAGTGATCGTGTTCAACGACATCGGACTGAGCGCGAGCCAGCACACTCTGGCGCATGCGTATACCGTGCGCAACGAAGTCACTGGCATTGGAAAGAAAGTGTACAACTCGGGTCCTTACTTCGGCTCGCCGCGCCGCACCGGGTCGTTCGTAAACATGGGCCCGATGTCCGCTTACCCTGACGACCCGCTAGAGGCCATCCCGTACCGCCCCGATAGCTCGCTGCTCACGGTGCTCGCACACGAGATTGGCCACAGGTTCTTGGCCAACGCGATCTTCAAGGATCCGGAGACCGGCCACTTCAATCCGACGACGCTAGGCCGGCAGCTGAACCACTGGAGCTTCTACTTCAATACGGATGCGTCCGTGCTGGAGGGCAACGCGATCCGCGACAACGGACCCGAGGCAGACCCCCGCTTTGAGACCTTCGCCGTGTCCCAAACCTTCAGCGCTCTGGACAAGTACCTGATGGGTTTCTTCGAACCGGACGAGGTCAGGCCGTCGTTTCTGGTCGAGGTGCCTTCGGCTTTGTCCAACGCCGCCCGCTCGCGGTCACCCGAGGCCGGCGTGAAGTTCAACGGCGTGCGCAAGGAGGTCCGGATCGAAGATATCATCGCTGCGCACGGCGAACGCCGTCCGGACACTTCGGTGTCGCAGCGGCACTTCCGATATGCGTTCGTGCTGGTGGTAGATCCTGGGACTGCTCCAGACCCGGACACGCTCAGGCGTCTGGAGCGGCTGCGCCGCCTCTCGCGCGGCTATTTCATCGGGCACTTGGACGATCGCGCGACGATCGCCACCGATCTGGTGCGCATGCTCCACCTTTCGACCTGGCCTGCAGGCGGCGTGATCGCCGATAGCACCGGCAGCGCTCGAATCGAAATCGCCGAAGCGCGGAATACCGACCTGACAGTCAACCTCACCCTGGGCGATGCAATTGCCACGGTGCCGGCGACTGTGACGATCCCGGCTGGAGAGTTGTACGCGGAATTTGACGTGAGCGGGCTCGAAGCGGGCGTGACCTCGCTCGCGGCCGAGGCTGCGGAACTCGGCTATGACCAACCCCGAACTCGTCTGAGGGTGCGCTCCGGCCTGGAGGGCATGAAGATGCAGCTGATGCATCCGCGTGAGCTCTACGGTTTGACCGGGAACGAACTGCGATCCCCGCTGGGGTTTGTGCTGCGCGACGAGGATCACGTGCGGTACAGCGGTGTCGAGATTGAGTTCCTAGCAGCCGGGGACGACAGCCCGATCATCGCGAATCCGACAACCGACGCCTTCGGGCAAGTGTCTGTGAACTGGCAGCTGGGACCGACACCGAGCGACACGGAGTACGTGGCGCGCCTGAAGGACGCCCCGGAAGTGGCAATTTCGACCACGATCCGAACCACTCCCGGACCGCCGAACTTCGCGGCCTCCAATATCGTCAACGCCGCCAGTCAGGAGGCCGCCAGCCCGGGCCGCGGATTCGCGCCTGGCAGTCTAGTCACTCTGCACGGTTCGGAACTGGCCCTTGACGAACTGGTGGCCGAGCCGGGCACGGAGGCCGATGTCCCCACGCTGCCCGACCGCCTAGGCCCAACCCTGACTCGCGTGCATGTCAATGGCGTGGGCGCGCCCCTCGCGCGAGTCTCACCCTTACAAGTGACATTCCAGTTGCCGTTCTGGGCGGAGGGCCCATCGGTCGACGTCGGCGTGGCAACAGTGTACGGACGCAGCGGAACCGCCGCGATTCCCATAAGCGCCGTGCAGCCCGGAATCTTTCCCGATCGGATCAGCAGGGCTGATAGCGGCGACGATCCTGTCGAATCGGAGAGCGAGAGTCTTCCCGGCGCGGGCGAAAGGATCAAGATTCACTGCACCGGCTTGGGGGTGGTCAGCCCAGCGGGGAGAACGGGCGTTGCGGGCGACAGCGAGACACCGCAGCTGGTAGTCGCGACAACTGCGGCGTGGATTGACTTCCGCACGGTCGAGGTCGAATTCAGCGGTCTTTCAACTCTCGAGGCAGGGGTATACGAGGTCATCGTGCTCCTGCCATCAGACCTTCGGGCTGGCGAACACCAACTCCAGATCGCAGCTGATGGCGTCAGGAGCAATTTCGTGGTGTTTGAGACCGAGTAGGGGCCGAGGGCTACGCGTGCACCAATTTGAAGTCTGATCGTTTTCGCGCCGGACTGAGCGTATAGGTGCAGCTGGCCTGGAACGCACTGGCTACGGAACGCCTTCGTGCCTCATCCGGTCGAGCCTCGTCCGAACATCTTGTGCTACCTGCAGGATTTCGGTCGCAGCCGGGGCTGCGATGCCCAGATCTTGGCGCAGGGCGACAACAAACGGGCGCAACAGATCTGTAGATGACGAACGTTCGATCAGGTCGAGCACAGGCTTGGGACCAAGACGAATCGCAAATGCGGATAGCGCGGCTATGGCAATGTGCGGCACCTCCGGCAGCTTTGGGAATAACTCAAGGACCTCTACGAGCTCGAGCCTGCACGCATCCTTGCGGTTGCACTTGAAGTGGGCTTCGGCTCGAAGCAGGAACGCACTTAGTCGACCTACATCATCGATTGCGTCGGATCTAGCGAGTGCTTCGTCGATTGTTTCGATAGCCGCCTCAGGTCGGCCGACCCTGATCTCCAGCTTTGCTCTCTCGAGCTTGGCGTAACAGACTCTCTGGACAACTTCAGGATCTCGATTCTCGCCGAACCGATCCACAAGGGAGTCGAAGGTTGCGAGTGCCTCTTCCCCGTCACCGGAATTGGCCAAGAGGACTGCCTTGCGCAAGTACACATGCGCAGCCAATTCAACGGTCCATGGCACGTCATCAGAATCGAGCGTCCGGGCCAGTGCGTCGTATTCGCGCTGGGCGGACAGAGACTCGTCGAGCGCTTCCAGAACAGCCGCCTTGTTGAATCGAGCCCTAGCCAATACCTTGTCGGTCTCGCCTGAACTGTGGCCTGCGAGGCGATCAATGGCGTCGTCGAAGCACAGCAGAGCATCTTTCAGACGATGCGACTGGCAGAACGAGGCACCCTTGCTTGCAACGACCCTAGCAGCAAGTCCGAGGATCTCGGGCGATTCACTGTCTCCGAAGCGACGCATCGCCGAATCGTAAACCGCCCGCGCTTGGTCGAGTTTGCCGCCCTGGTCTAGGAGAAGGCCCTTCGCGTGGAATGCCGAGATGACAGACTGTTCGACTCCAAGTGAAGTGTCCCGCTCGAAACGCTCAATGAGCTCGTCGTGTGTCACAAGGGCGTCTTCCCATCGACCCAGCGAGCCGAGTGCCATGGCCTTTTGGAAGAGTGCCGCAGCCTGCAGTGCAGAAATTCCCAGCGAGCCGTCTCCTCCGAATCGGCCCAAGAAACCATCGCTGGCCTGGAGGACTTTCTCACTGCTTTGGCCTGACAAAACCCGCAGCGCAATCCGCCTCGTGCCAGCAATCGCCGCCGCCTTGAGCAAAGGAGCGAAATCGCTGCCGCCATATGCGGACCACGTTGCCGAACACAGAGATTCGGCTTCTTCAAGGCGACCCAGTTCGATCAGTGCAGTGACTCGCAGGTCACGGGCATCGACAAGGTGTTCCGATTCAAGAACGGAGGCATCGAAAGGAACTCTCGATTCGATCTCTTCGCAGACACTGATGAGTAGAGCCCAATCCTCGGAGTTCAATAGCTCATTGGCCCTGACCGCCAACTCCCTTAGTTCCCCAGACCCCGCCAGTCCAAATTCGATGCGCTGATCGGCACGTTCGCCATGTTCCAGGGCTCTCCCGAACTGCCGGAGGATGATTGGGTCAACAGAGCCAGAATCCCGCTTGAAGCCATCGAGATAGTCCATTAGCTCGCTTGGAGAATAGAACGATCGCATGAAGCGAACTAGGGCCTCGACCAGACGGTCCGATCCTCGGCCTGTCCGCAACAAGTAGTAAATGTTGTACATCCGCTCGGCGAGGAAGTATTCCTTACGCCGGGGCCGCCCGCCAGCTATTAGGACGGCGCCGCGATCAACGAGCCGACCCAACAAGGCACTGCAGTTGTTGGTCGGCAGGCGGGCGTGCTCTGAGACTTCTCTTGCTGTGGCTGGCCGCCATAGCCGTGCAAGTGCCAAATACACTCGTCGTTCTTGGACTCCGAGCGCATCAAGGTGACTCTTGAAGTACTCGGTGTGATCATCGACTAGCGTCAGCAGATTGTCCATAAGCTCGCGAAACGACAGCATGGCCCCGAAGCGTGCGACGATCGCAAGCAGGCGAGGATTGCCGCCCGTGAGAATCTCCAGCGATCGGATGACGCCCTTATCCGGATCCCTATGGGAGGCCTCTTTCCAAAGAGCCGCGCACGCGTCTGTATCGAGGCGCTGCAGTTCCTGCACATTAAAGAGGTCATACATTGCCCTCCCGTAGCGCTCGATCTCATCGAACCTGCTGGTAGCGCTCGCTAGAACAAGAATCCGCGGCTCGTTCTGGAATGTGTGCCGCAGCTGCCAACCGACATCGGGATCATTGATGTCGTCAAATAGCATGTTTAGGTTTTCGACAATGAGAAGCAGTCGCCTGTCTTCCTGGATGGCGAAGTCTAGGACAGCTGCGAGGCAGCGGGCCGCTAGCCTCTGGTCGTCCCGCTCGATCCGAACCTCCGCTAGCGCGCGGGTCAAGTCCATGCCCCCTCTGTCTTGAGGTGTCTGATTCGCGAGGTGCGTCAGGCACTGCATCCAAAACTCGCCGCAAGTTGCAACCTCGTAGCTCTCTTCCGGAAAGACGACGGGAAGCCAAGCCCTCCTGAGTTCTGGGTCTCGCTTGACTTCGACAGCAACCCGCAAGAGCAAGGTCGTCTTTCCAGTGCCACGCGGACCCACCACGAGCTGATGCGGATTCGAACTGTCAGTGCTCTCTCGTATCGTCTGGACCAGCATTTCGAACTCGGGCAGTCGGACACAGTACGAGTCCACGAGCTCTTGGTCCGATAGGAAACCGGGGTTGAACTTCATCGCCGGGCCAGCCATGGCAAGCATCCCCCTAGCGTCCGCCCTCATTCAGACGCGTAGGCGGCAGCCCCAGCGACACGCGCGGCCAGTCCTCCAAGAGTTCGCGCACTAGGCTGGTCTTGCCCGTCCTGCGCTGGTCGATGAGCAGCACTTTCGTGCCGCCCTGAAGAGCCTCCTTCAGGAACAACGAATCGTCATCGCGGTGGAAGAAGCGCTCCCCGTCGACCCAGTCCCCCACCGTCCTCTTCAAGATTGCCCACCTCGCATCACGCAGCTCGCCAACAATTTCGTTGCCAACTTTTTAGTTGCCAAGTTTATTGTTGGCAACTAGGTGCGAATTGTCAAGTTGTTGCAAGAGGATTTCGGTCTCACTCAGGGCGATTTAGTTCCAAACCGGAGACGGTGAGTGCTCTTCCGCAGATGGCCGGCTGTCGCTCCGTGCGACCGAGCAAGCGACGCAAAGCTCCGCCAGCCGCTAGGTGGCCATATTGCCGTCGGCCACTGGCTGAACAGGTGAATGAACACCGATTTTCATTTCCAATTAGACCCTAATTCCGGCTTGCACAATCAGGCGTCAGAACGTCAACTTCGATTGCAACACCTTTAGATTGAGTTATTTGGAATCTTTCTGGGCCTCCCGTCCCCTAGCTGCGGTTCG
>JAJEHF010000133.1 GCA_022823865.1 Bryobacterales bacterium | reverse complement strand
CTAGGCAGCCTCCCCCCGCTGGCGAGGGGAGGGATCCACGGCCTGCCGCAGCGGTGGCTTGCGCCACCTGCGGCAGACGAGAGAGACGCACCCAAGTCCGAGTTGGCGATCCGCTCTCTGGCACCCCTCTAACATAAAAGGCGATTGCACAGGGCCGAGGGCTGCCAGTCTTGAAGACTCCAGATCAAGGATCGCGGCCGAGACCAGCCGTCCCGTCTCAGGGGTCGAGCTGTGCCCGGCCCGCCAAGACTGCGCTCCCGACATGGACAAACGATACGAAAGGTGACGCGCTATGATCCAATGCTGTGATCGAAGTCTCAGTCCTTGTCCTCGCCACGCTGGCGAGCCTCGGCTATTTCTGCTGGACAGTTGCCAAACGCTTGGCTCCGATGCTTCGCGCCAAGGAGCGGAACCTGGCATTCGACCGTCTGCCGGCGCGGCTTTGGACCGTGTTTGCGGAGGTCATGCTGCAAACTCGGGTGATCCGGGAGCGGCCCGTGGCTGGCGTGCTGCACGCGTTGGTGATGTGGGGGTTCTTCGCCTTCGCGTGGGTCAGCCTCGAGCACTTTGCCACTGGCTTGGGCGGCTTCGAGCCGACGCCTTCAGGGCATTCGTGGTATTCAGCCTTCGCCGGCGCGTGGGCCGTGGCAGTGCTGGCAGGCATCGTGGGTTTGAGCTTCCGCCGCTTCGTCCTGCGTCCGAAGGCACTGGGCGGGCACCTGTCGGTCACTTCGGCCTTGGTTGCCTTGTTGATCGTCGGGCTGATGGTGACGTATCTGGCGGATTGGCGCTTGCTCGAGGCCGGCTCGGACGCTTGGAGGGCGAACTGGTGGCTGCACACGGCGGCTCTGCTCGGCATGCTCTGGCTGATTCCGAATTCTAAGCACCTGCATCTCGTGCTGGGGCCGGTGGCGATCTTCTTCCGCGGCGAGGTCACCAGTCCCATGCGCGCGCTGCGAGACGAGGATGACGATGACTTCGGCATGCTGGCGTTCGCGGACCTTTCCCAGAAGGATGTCCTAGACGTCAATTCTTGCGTGGAGTGCGGGCGCTGCACGGACAGCTGCCCGGCCAACCTGATCGGCGGCTCCCTCGATCCGAAGCAGATCGTGCTCCAACTCCAGCGCGGGTTAATGGCGGGCGGGGAAGTCATTGCCGCGGACGCTGAGGCGGTGGCCAGCGGCGAGGCCTGGATCAGCGAGGAGGATCTCTACCAGTGCTTCACTTGTGGCGCCTGCGAGCAAGCCTGCCCGGTGGGCATCGAGCACGTCGGCTTGAAGATCCTAGACTTGCGACGCGGATTGGTGAGCGAGGGGCGAACCTCCAACGACAAGCTGTCGGACATGTTCACAACGATGGAGCGCTCCCCGCACAACGCCTGGGGTGCCTCGCAACAGGTGCGCCGCAAGCTCTTGGAATCGGCCGGCCTGCCGATCCACGAAGCGCAAACCGAGTGGCTGTTGTGGCTGGGCTGCGGCTGCAGTTACGACCCCCACGGCCAGCAGGTCGTCAAGGCGATGCAGCGGATCCTCGACAGCGCAGGAGTCTCGTGGGGCGTGCTCGCTTCCGAGACTTGCTGTGGCGAGCCGGCCCGCCGCGCCGGCAACGAGTACCTTTACATGGAACTCTCCGAGCGATTGATTTCTGAGTTCCGCTCCAAGGGCGTGCGCAAGTTGGTGACTTGTGACCCGCACTGCGCTCGCATGTTCGACGTGGACTACCGACAGTCGGAGGATTTCGAGCAACTTGGCATCGAGGTTGTGCATCACTCCGAGCTGCTCGCGAAATTGGTCGAATCCTTGCCAATGGAGCCATCCGCTAGCAAGGTCACGTTTCATGATCCCTGCTACCTGGCGCGTGGACGGGGAGTGGTGGATGAGCCTCGCGATGTTCTGCAAGCCGCCGGTGCGGAGGTCGTTGAGATGCGCCACCATGCCACCCAGACGTTCTGCTGTGGGGCGGGCGGCGCTCAACTCTACATTGCCGACGACAGTGTCGAATTGCCGGGCGGCCGGGTCAACTACAAGCGCTTTGAGGAGGCGCGGCAGACTGGTGCAGGCACGATCGCAGTCGCATGCCCTTATTGCCCGATCATGCTCAAGGACGCCGCAGGACAGGCCGGCGCGGAGGACGTTCGTGTTGTTGACGTCGCCGAGTTGGTCGCGGAAGCGTTACCGGCGGCTGCACCGCCGCCCGAACCCGGACCCGCCGCTATTTCCTGAGTTCATATTTAAGTTTAGATTAACCTAAATGGCTGGAGGAGTTTGTCGAACAACCCCATAGGGATATCTGCAAGTCACGGATCTCACTTGATATGGGATTCTGGAATGGCCTTGATGGGTATCGAATGAGCTGGCGCGACGAGCGCGGCCATCCGGAATCCGACGCGGGCAGCTGCAAGGGCCATTCCATCGACGAGTTCATGGCGGCTCCGACATTCTCGAGCCTTTAACTCCCCGGCCTTCTACCGCTGGAGGCATTGACTGGCTCTCGCGCGGAGTCCAGGAATTCCTGGCGGCCGTGATCGGGGGGCCAGGCGGGCTAGGGGACTGTCAGATCGTGACGCCCATCTCGTTCCAGGTGACCATGCGTCGCTGGTAGATGGCCTCCCTCCCCATAATGCTGGTCAGGGCCGCGGTGGCGGCGACTTCGATGTTAGCAATCGGCCGACGGTTCTCGCGGATCGCCCGCACGAAGTCGTTGTGAGCCTCTTCCGTGAGGTCTAGGACCTCGACTCCCTTGTGCTCGACGGGCTCGGAGTCGCCGTAGATGTCGTAGAAGGTCCAAGAGCTGTAGTCCAGCTCGATCGTGCCCCTCTCGCCGTAGATGACAAACCACATGCCGTTCGGCAGTATCTTGAGCGCACGGGGGTGTAGGTAGAGCTGGCTGTAGTCGAGGTGCATGTCGTTGTTGTAGATGTACTCGACGCTGAAGCCGTCCATCATCACCGTGCCGGCGGGCATCGGCTCGGGGAGGTAGCGCTTGCCGTGGCCGTAGACGCTGACCGGACGGCTGCCAGCCAGCCAGTTGCAGACGTCGAGGTTGTGAATGGAGTTCTCGACGATCAGGTCGCCGGACAGTTTCACGTCGTTGTACCAGCCGGGGAAGCGCCGTTGCTGGCCGCTGCCGCCCTCGCGCCGGGCGCCCGGTCTCGAGGGCGTGCTGTGGCGCTGGGCCTTGATCACGAGCGGCGTTCCGATGAGGCCGGTCTCGTGGATCTCGCGCACGACGGCCTGCATGTGGGGCGAGTTGCGGGACTGCTGCCCGATCTGAAACACCGCGTTGGACTTGCGGGCGGCGTCCAGCACGAACTGGACCTGGTCCGCCGAGATGGCGAGCGGCTTTTCGCAAAAGACATGCTTGCCAGCCTCGAGTGCCGCAGCGGACATCTCCGCGTGCAGGTAGCAAGGCGTGGCGATGAGAACGGCGTCGATATCCTCTTGGCGGAGCAACTCCCTGTAGTCGGCGTAGGAACGAGGATCGTCGGCCTGAGCGGCGCTCTGCGCGGCATCTCTGGCGGAGGGATCGGTGTCGCATACGGCCCCGAGCGTGACGTCGGACCTTTCGACCAAGCGGGTCAAGTGGGCGTTGCCCCGCTTGCCGACGCCGATCATTCCGAAGCGCAACGGGTCGCCTTGGGCGCGCACGACGCTTGCTGCCGCCGCTACGGCCGCTCCCTGCAGTAAACGACGGCGAACCAACGTGCTGGCTCTCATTGATGTCTCCCTTCGGTCGAAGTATCGTCCTGTCTCGGGCGGTGGTCAGCGTACCATGTCGGGGTCCAGCCGCGGGCTTTTCGTACGCGCCCCCGGATATCAAGAGGGTGTACTATCCGAGGTCGGAGGGGATTCATGCACGCGAGGCGGGTCATACGGTTAGCATGGATGCCCTTGGTGCTGGTCGCGGCTGTTACGCCGGCGGCACAGTCTGAGGGGTTCGTGTCGCTGTCCCCCGTAGCCGATCTGAGCGAGCACTGGACAGTGGAGGGGTCAGATCGTGATACGTGGTCAGTCAAGGACAGAGTCATTGTTTGTACCGGCGAGCCGAACGGATTCTTGCGCAGTAGGGAGACCTACCGCGACTTTATCTTCCGGTCCGAGTGGAGGTTCCAGAAGGAAGGCTGGACCCGGAAGCCTCCAACGTACCCTAACGCCGGCTATTTCATTCACGCAGGGGCAGTTGAGGATGTCTGGCCGAAATCGTTAGAAGTGCAGGGCCACTACGGTGAAGCAGGCAGCCTGTTCGGTGTCCGCGGCGGCAGCGTCAGTGGTGCACACCGCGGTCCGGTCTTCGAGAATCGCAGGCCATTCGGCGAGTGGGAGAGCATCGAGATCCGGTCCCTCAACGGGATCGTGACTGTAAAGCTCAACGGCAAGAAGATGAACGAGGGACGCGACATCGAGCCTGTCGAAGGCAACATTTGCCTGCAGTCCGAGGGCTGGCCTGTCTTCTATCGAAACCTTGAGGTGAAGAGACTGGATTGAGTCCAGCTGTGGTTGTGTCGTAGAACGCGTGCCACTGGAGCATCCACTGGCAGGTCCCGGCGCTAGATTCGCTGCATCAAGGCAGCGTCATGGCAGCTGACGACGCTTGGAGTGGCCAGCCGCTCGATGTGCCGCCTGCCAAGTGGTGGCGAGGCCATTGATTCGGGGATTCCCCGAGGCCATGCCGAGGATTCGCTCCGGCACCATGCGAACTCGTCCCCACGTTTGGCGAGTCCTGGCGCCGAAACCCCGGGTGTTCTTGCCAGTAAACGGGTTGATCCGACCACCCTCGGGTCAGGAAGCCCGCCGGGCGTATTTTATGAAGGGTGTAAGCTCTCCGATGCGGTCATAAAGGCGACGGCCTACCGAGTTGAAGTGCTGCGTCGTCCAGTAAACCGACGGGGAACCGGCCGCATCGGCCGCAGCGTAGACACCCTCGATCAGTGCCCTCCCCACGCCGGTTCCTCGATCACTGGCATCCACGTACAGGTCTTGCAGATAGCAAACGTTTTCCACTCGCCAGCAGTGCCGGTGGAAGAGGTAGTGCGCGATTCCCACTGACCGGTCGCCACGGGTCGCGATCAAGCCACGAAACTCGTTCAGCTCGCCCGAAAGCAAGCGTGCGAACGTGGTTCGGTATACGATTTCTGGCACGGATGTCTCATAGAAATCAAGATATAGCGACCACAGACGCCGCCACTCTGGCTCGTCATTGGCTGTGAGCTGGCGAATCGTCAGACCGGGCATTACTTCACCGTAACAATCCCGTTCTACTCGAAGAATGCGGGCGTTGGCGTGCCTGAAGCCGTGTGATGGCAGCACCGGGGGCGACGCATGGGCCATCCGGGCCAGCAAGAATGGGGGAACTGCGTTCGGCGCTGTGCGACGATCCGGTCGCCATTTACCCGACGAGAGCTGCCACGGGAGTAGTGCACGACACCATCCATGCCACTACCAGCACGTGTGACCGTTTGGAGCGGGTGGCGATTACCGCGTCATCGCTGACGGACCCAACGAGGCCACCGCGTGGGTCTACGTCCACGTGGAGTGGGGCAAGGGCGGGGGTGGAACGACCGTGGTTTGGGCCCCGGGCGCATGCCAGCGGCAGAGGCGGGTCCGGGGCATACATGAATACTATTGCAAGACGACACGGACATATCAAGCCAGAGTTAGGTTGGACCCATCCACCCATGCCCCGGGGACTTGGAGTCATCAAGAGCCAGTCTCTCGATGGAGCGCATGCGCAAGTATCTTGGCGCGACCGGAGGAATCTTGCCTGATGCCCTTTCCCTGTATAACTGGAACACCGCTGTTAGCGCGGCAAAGTCCCCAATGCCACGGATCTCCTCAGCAAGATCAAGGTCCTCCCCGAACGACGAGACGCCTACGCGGTGCCGTTCGCCTGAAGGGCTGCGGTCTAGGACGTTTCAAGCAGAATCGACCGCTCGTCTGTCCGGAATTCCGGTATGCGACGCGCTGCTAGCGGTTGAACAGGAACGCGTTCGAGTTAACTAACGCCCAAAGCAGGTCTTGGGCTTTCGCTGCGCGACCGGGCGAGCTGCCGAAGTAGGTCACGGCCGCGTCCATTTCGGTCGGCGTCGGCATCCGTCCGAGCGACGCGAGGTACAACTCCTCGATCAATTCGCGGTCGCCGCGACCCGCGACGATCGCCTTGGCGATGCGGCCCTCGGGATTGGCGATAGCGTCCGCCAGCGTCGGGCCGTTGACCAAGCTCATCGCCAGCGGCAGGCTGAGGTCGTTGCGACGCTCGCACTCGCAGGGCGACTCGCGCTCTGGCCGGCCGAACATGTTCAGGAAGCCTCCCGTGTCCACGTGCGGGTCGGGCAGCTGCTGGGCGCTGAAATCCTCCGGCACTTCCGGGAAGTCCGGGCGGGAGCCGGTCGCGATGGTCATCGCGTCCAGCAGGGACTCGGCCGTGAGACGGCGGGGCTGGAAGTGCGAGAAGTTGATCTCGTCGGTTGCGTTCCACTCGTTCGTCTCCATCGCCGCCTGGTAGGTGCGCGAGCTGACGATGGTCCTGATTAGGTGCCGCAAGTCGAAACCGCTGGCGACGAAATCCGCTTCGAGCGCGTCCAGCAGGGCGGGATTGATCGGCGGGTTGGAACCGCGGATGTCATCGACCGGCTCGATGATGCCCCGTCCGAAGAAGTAGCTCCACACGCGGTTTACGATTGCCTTGGCGAAATACGGATTCTTGTCCGAGGTCAGCCAGAGCGCCAGAGCCTCCCGGCTGTCGCCGAAGGAGCCGATTTCGGGCGTGCCTGCCGAAGCGAGCAGGTACTCGGGCTCGACCGCCTTGTTCGTCTTCGGATGCAGGAACTCGTTGTTGTCCCGCTTGAGATAAACGATTTGCTCGTCGCTGTCGAAGCCGGGCTTCATACCCACGGCCGCGAAAAATGCCGCCAGCTGGAAGTACTGGTTCTGCGTCCAGCGTTCGAACGGGTGGTCGTGGCACTGGGCGCAGACCATGCGGACGCCGAGGAACAGCTGGGTCGTCGTCTCCATCGCCAGTTTCGGATCGTCGTTGACCCGGTAGAAGTTCGAGGCCGGAGACTGGTAGGTGCTGCCCACCGACGTGAGCAGCTCGCGTACGAACTCGTCGTAGGGCTGGTTGTAGGCTATGGCGTCGCGGATCCACTGGCGGAACGCCCACATGCCCTTCTCGCCGAGGTGCTTGCGGTTGGATTGCAACAGGTCGCCCCATTTCAGGGACCAGTGATCCACGTAGGCGGGGCTGCCCACCAACTCGTCGATCAGCCGCCGGCGCTTGGCACGGGTCGAGTCTGGATCTTCGATGAAAGCGCGTGCCTGTTCGGGCGTCGGAGGAATGCCGGTCAGGTCCAAGTAGACGCGCCGCGCGAACGCTGCGTCGCTAGACAGCTCGGAAGGCTGGATGTGCAGCCGCTTGAGCTTGGCGTCGATGTGTTCGTCGATGTAGTTGTTGACGGGCGGATCGTTCCACGTGAATCCCGGGGCCGGGTTGAGCACCGTTAACGGCACCGTGACGAACTTACCCTCGTAGCGCACCATAATTGCCGCTTCGCCGATGCGCTCGCCGAGCACCGCCCCGGATTCGTCGATCTTGGCGGTGCTGGTCGAATTGCTTTGAAGCACGGCGAGCTTCGAGACGTCGTGCGACGAGCCGTCACCGTAGTGGGCCACCACGGTGAGCGCTTGGGACTCGCCCGGCTCTTCGAGGAAAATCTCCGTCGGCTGCACGTCCAGCTTGGTCACCGCGTCGACTTGCGGGTCGCCGAACGGCGCCCCCTGCGATATCCACTCGACGATGGTATTGAAAGGATCCGAGCCTTCCTCAAAACGCAAGCCGCCCTCGTGCGGCACGCGCATGGTCGGCTTGGCCAACATCAGGCTGGCGGCTGGCACCGCCCGGTTGAAGCGTCGGCCCGAGACCTCGAACAAGAGGGCGCGGTAATCGAACTCGGCATCGTAGCCGCGTAGCGACAGCTTGAAGCCGTTCTTGCCTTTGGCCGCGCCGTGGCACGCTCCGGCCGTGCAGCCGGTGTAGTTGAGCACCGGCATCACGTCCCGCAGGAAGGTGACCCGACGCTCGTCCGCAGTTGCTGCCGAAACGGGCGCGGCTGAGGCGGCAAGCAGGGCCGGTACGGCGATCAATGCGTAGGCTTTCGTCATTGTGATCAACTCCCGGCGCTTAGCCTGCACCTGCAATTGTAGTATTGTTTTCCTCCACGACGAGCACGGCTTCGACGGGTGGGATGTTGTAGGGCACTGCTTCCTTGTCGCGCCCTGCCATCACCGACTTGGGCGCTAGCTCCACCAAATACTCTCCCGGCTCGACCTCAGAGGCTGCATTGCAGGCCAGGGAGAAGGTTTCTGGACTGCCGGTGATCTTGCTCGTTGCGCAGGCGACGCCTACCGGCAGATTGACCATCTCGAGTTCGACATCCGAGTCGAATTCCGGCTCGCGCGAGAAGGTTCCGGAGATTTCGAAGTCCCCGCCAGGGGAGACCGCCACCGGCGCGTCCGGTATTCGGACATCGTAGCCCTGCACGACGTCAACAGTGATCGCTTCGGAATAGATTGTCAGATCCGCTCCAGCGTGCCGTACCCGTGCTTGGAGAACCAGGTCGAAGCGCATCTCGGGCGTGCCCATTGTCGTGTTCATCTCGAACGAGCCCTGCTTGTCCCCGGGCTTGATCAGAGCTCCGCCGAGGATTCTCAAGTTCGCGACGGACGGGGAATTGGTCACACGGACCGCTGTCACGGGCCTCACGCTTGGTGCGTGCGTCTCGTAGGCCCAGCGGATTTCGTGGCGAATCCCTTGGATCAGGCGCAAGGAGCGCTCGGAAAGGACCTTGATGGTGGCAGCCCCCGGACCGGCCACCACGGCGTCGATCTCGCCGGAGCGGCCGGGAATCCGGACTGGGCGCTGCTTCTCCCCAGCCACCGGCGTGACCACTGTCGAGGTGCGAACCGGGCGCCGGATCAGTCGGCCGTCTTCCGTGCGGCCTTCCGCGTGCAGCGACAGGGAGATTGGGCCGGGCTCCGCGTCTTCGGCGGCCGATAGCATGAGGCGGCCTCGCAGGGACTGCCGTTGCGTGGTCATGCCGCCGAATTCGGCGGGTATGTTGCCGCCTTCGACGATCACGCCGGGCGGCAGGCCTGTGGCGATGATCTCTACGGCGCCGTCGTAGCCGCGGCGATCCATCGTCAGTGAGACGCTGGTCGTGCCGCCCTGCGGGATATTGATCTGCGTGTCGTCCAGCCGGACCATGAAGTCCGCCGGCTGGCGCTGGGCCGCCAGCCGATAGCCATAGCCAGGGCCGCCACGACCGAGCAAGTCTTCGACTGTGACCCGCAGTTCCGTTACGCCATCGGGTATGCGCAGGCCGATTGCCGGATCTCCCAGCGTCTCGGCCCTGGTCGAAATGTTCGACAGCAGCTCCGCCGGCGGCTGATCGCCGGCGGAGGCGATCTTCTCGCCGTCTTGGTCATACAGGGCCAGTAGCGTGTACAGCTGCGAGGTGCCGAGGATGGCCGCCTGCGTTTCGATCATCCACTCCTCGCCAGGGCGGACCTGCAGCCTGTAGCTGTCGATCTCGCCCGGGCGGCTGACGCGGCCGTTGACCACCGTGCCCTCGGTGAGCCGGCGGCGCTTCCTGCTCCTCGGCTCGAGCGTCTCGGGTCGCTCGCCTCGCAGGAAGGGCAGCGGCAATCCGCCCCTTTGGTCCGGCAGAGCGGCACGGTCGTTATCAACGCTGACAGTCTCGGGGGCGGAAAGGGTGCCGCCCGAGAGTTCGACGTCCACCGTCTCGCCGGCCTGCCAGCCCAGAGGGAATATGGTATCGGCGAACTCCAGCCGGCCCGCCAGCAGGCGGTAGAAGTTGCGGCGCTGCTTGCTGAAGCGGGCGTCGCGCACCTCGACGACGTAGGTTCCCGTCTCGGGCGCGGCGAACGTAAGGCGGGCGTCGCCGCCGGCGCCTGGCGAGTCATTGGCGCGCGCCACTGGGCGTCCGGCCTCTGAGCGGACGGACAGCACGGGGTCGATCGCCGATCCCAGCCGCCGGGCTTCGACTTCTAGCCCGAGCCTCTCGCCAGCCTCGAGAGCGACCTTGTAGAGATCACGGTCGGCTTCGCCCAGCGTGCCGTTGATCACAGCGGGTGTCGCCACTTGTTGAGCGCGGGCAGCATCGTCGTTGCGGGGAGCGCGCGGGCGCGTGGACTCGGTTTCCGCGAACTCGGGGAACCTCGAGACGCTGAATAACCACGTGTTGGTGCGACCGCCGGCGGTCTCCACAGCCAGCGGGTACGCTCCGGGCGCTGCGTCGGAATCGATCTCCAACAGAAACTGCCTGCCCGGGCCCTCCGCGCTGAGCTCGGTGAGCGATCCGGGGATTTCGGAGCGGATCTGGATCTTCTCGCCTAGGCCGGTGCCCTTCAGCACTAGGCGCACGGCCGCGCCACGCTGGCCGCCTGGCGGGGTCACGCTGGTGAGGGTGGGGCTTGCCTGGAGCGAGAGCGCGAGCAGCGCCGCCGCGGCCCCGCTTCTGGCGAGCGCAGGCATCATCGGATCATCCCGCGTCTTGGCCGTCGCTTGGGCTCTCGGCTTGCTGGAGAGGCACCGGTACGAACGAGCGCACTTCTTCGCCGCTGCTGGCTTCGAAGATCCGCACCACGCCGTCGAATCCGCCCGTGGCCAGCCGCTTGCCGTCCGGGTGGAACGCGATCACGAAAATCCCGCCGTCATGTCCGCTGCAGGAGGAGACCCGCTGGCCGGTCTCGGTGTCGTACACGGGCACCTCGCCCGCGACACCGCCGACCGCCGCCAGCGAGCCGTCCGGGCTGAACGCAATCGCGAAGATCTTGCCGTCCTGCTCTTCATACTTGCGGACCAGGGTAGAGTCGTCTGCGATCTTGAGGGCGCGCGGCCGGTCCATCGTATACAGGTACGGGACCCTGTCCTCGCCGCCCACCAGCACATAGTCCCTGCGCGGATGCCGGGCCACCGCGTACAGCTTGTCCCGCAAGAAGTTGACGTTCTCTTGGAACGCGCCGGTTGCGGCATCGGCCAGCTTGGCGGCGCGGTCGCGGCCGACCGACACGATTCGCTTGCCATCAATCCCGAAAACCACCTGCAGCACCCAGTCCTCGTGGTGGCCGGCCTTGTAGATCTCCTCGCCGGTCTCCACCGCAACCATCCGAACGTTCTTGTCGGCGGCGCCGAAGACCGCGTGCTTGCCATCCGGCGAAAGGTCGCCCGCGAACAGCGTGTCGGCCGTGGAAGTCACCGACCGGACCAGTTCCCGCGACTCCAGGTCCCAGACCTGCAGCTCGCCGAACCGCGCCGGCGTTCCGCCGATCGCTACCAAGCGCTTGCCATCGGCCGAGAAGTGAATGGAATGAATCTTGTCCGAGCGGCCCAACAGGCGTGCCTCGATACCCGAGCCATCGACCTTGTGCAGCAGGATCTCCTTGAAGCCGCCCACGGCCAGCGTTTCGCCGTCGGGCGAGAACGCCATGCCCGTGATGGTGGGGGCCTGGGCGTACTCCGGCGGCTCCGTGGGAGCTTGGGGCGCCTTGGCCTCGGCGGGGGTGTCGTCCTCGGCCCCCTCGCGAACCCAGCGGGTCAGCAGATCGATCGCCTCGGGAGCCAGTTGCGCTCCCCCCATCGGCATGCGGGGCTCCAACTTTCCGGTCACCAAGCTGACCAGCGTGCTGCTGTCGGGAGAGCCCTTCACAAGCGCGCTGCCGTGCTTGGCGCCGCCCTTGAGGATGCCCTCGTAGGTGGTGATGTCCAGCCCGCTGAGCTTGTTGGCCGGCTGGTGGCATCCAGAGCAATGCACCTGCAGCAGCGGGCGGACCTCGTCGTAATAGCTGGCAGGCTCGGCCGCGCCCAGAGCCGACAGACTGGTGGCTGCGGCGAAGACTGGGCCCAGGATTCGGATAGCGGATCGCACCGGCAACATTGTAGTGCGATTCTCTGGATTCACTCAACCATCGCGGCCAGAATTGAACCGGATCGGACGTTCCGTGCGTCTGAGTAAGTGACGGTATACTAGCGTTATCTGGCTGGTTGCCGCGAGGTGATCCCACAATGAGCAATCGACTTCCATGCTTTGTCATCGGCCTTGGCCTAGGTGCCATCGTCGGCTTGGTAGTGGCCCCGAAGCGGGGCGAAGAGACCCGCGAGGCACTGCGCGACACCGCCGACACGGTGGTGGAAAAAGGACGGGAGCTGGTCGAGTCTCAGCGCGAGCACATCGAATCGGCCGTAGATGCGGGCGTGTCGGCGTACCGCCGCGTAGTGGGCGATCTGGGCTAAGTGGCTGGCAGACTTGCGCTTTAGACGGGGCCATTGATGCAGGGGCTAGGAGACGCTCAGCCGCTGGTGCTGGCCATCGCGGCATTCGCCGGCGTTGTCGCGGTCGCCATGGTGGCCATGGCCTGCTGTGCTTACGGCGCTTGGAAGGCCATTAGGCGGGCCGAGGCTCGCTCCGCAGAATTCTTCGACGAGTGGCAGCCGGTGGCCGCCGAGGCCCAGGAGACCGTGCGGAACTTCGCCGAGCAGTCCGGCGAACTTCTCTCGCGCCTGAACAGCCTGACGGCGAACTTGCAGAAGCAATCCATGCAAGTCGAAGCCTCGCTCGCCAGCTTGGCCGAGATCGCGCAGCGCAACGCCGAGAGCGTCGATGCCACCGTACAGACGACGCTGGAGCGGTTCAACGCCGCCACCGAGACGTTCAACCAGGCCGTGCGCGTGCCGACCACCCAGCTGCGCGCCATCGGGGCGGGACTGTCCGCTGCGATGCGCAACCTCGCCAGCGGCCGCCAGCGCGACCCGGCGCGAATCTCCGCCGACGAGGAAATGTTCCTCTAGGCCGCGGGCCAGTCATCATCAGCAATCGGAGACAGCGGTTTGAAACCCAAGGAACAGACATCTACATCCCGTCCCAGCTACCGCGTGGCGCTGATAGGCACCAAGTTCATGGGCAAGGCCCACAGCCAGGGCTACCGCAACGTCAACATGTACTTCGCGGACGCTCCCCGGCTCGAGCAGGCCGTGATCTGCGGGCGCAACCCCGACGAGACCGAGCAGGCGCGCGACGCCTTCGGCTGGCAGGAGGCCTCCACCGACTGGCAAGCGGTCGTGGCGCGCGACGACATTGACATCATTGACGTGGTCACGCCCGGCCACATGCACTGCGCCATGGCCGTGGCCGCCGCGCAGGCCGGCAAGCACGTCATTTGCGAGAAGCCGCTGGCCAACACCTTGGACGAAGCCAAGCAGATGCTTGCCGCCGTGCAGAGCGCGGGCGTGCGCCACCTCGTCATGCACAACTACCGGCGCGTGCCGGCCGTGGCGCTGGCCAAGCGGCTGGTGGAGGACGGCCGCATCGGCGACATCTACCATTTCCGGGCTCGCTACCTGCAAGACTGGGCCACGACGCCTGGCTTGGAGCTTGTCTGGCGCTTCGATGCCAAGCAGGCCGGCAGCGGAGCGCTCGGCGACCTGGGTGCGCACGTGATCGACCTGGGGCGCTACCTGTGCGGCGAGATCGCCGAACTGGCGGGCACGGAAGAAACGTTTGTCAAGCAGCGCCCCGCCGCGGCCGGCTCCCAAGAGATGGCCGACGTCACGGTCGACGATGCAGCTGCGTTGTGCGTGCGGTTCGAGAACGGCGCGATCGGCACCATCGAGGCGTCCCGCTTCGCGCCCGGCAGGAAGAACCACAACACCTTCGAGATCAATGGCAGCAGGGGTTCGCTCAGCTTCGATCTAGAGAACCTCAACAACCTGCGCTTCTACTCTGTGGAAGATGCCGGGGACGTGCAGGGTTTCCACGAGATCATCGCGTGCTCGCTGGGCAAGCACCCGTATGCCGACAATTGGTGGTTCGACGGGCACCTGATCGGCTACGAGCACAGCTTCACGCACACCATCTACGACTGGATCCAGGCGGTCGCAGCGGGCGAGCCGACACATCCCGACTTCGGCGACGGCGTGCGCAACCAAGAGGTCTTGGACGCAGCGGCCAGGGCGTTCGCGAGCCGGCGCTGGGAGAGCGTCGGCTAGGCGCCGCGCCCGCCTTCGACGGGCGCTAGGCCGTGCTGTAATAAGAAATTGCGCATCGCCACTTGGAATATCAACGGCCTTCGTGCACGGCTTGAATACGTCCTGCACTGGCTCGGCGCCCGGCAGCCTGACGTCGTCGGGCTGCAAGAACTCAAGATGCTCGACGAGCAGTTCCCGGCGGCCGAGTTCGAGGCGGCCGGCTACCACGCGATCACGCACGGCCAGAAGGCTTGGAACGGAGTGGCGATCTTGAGCCGGCAGCAAGCGCAAGTGCGGCAGGTGGGCTTGCCGGGCCAGGAAGACTTCGGCTCGCGCCTGCTCACGGCGGACGTGGCGGGACTTCGCTTCACGACCGTATACGTGCCCAACGGCAAGAGCCTCGAACACCCCGATTTCGAGCGCAAGCTGGCTTGGCTGGACGCGCTCGCGCAGCACTTCGTCGCGGGCCACTCGCCTGGCGACCAAGCTGTCCTGTGCGGCGACTTCAACATCGTGCCCGAGGCGCTCGACTCGTGGGACGAGGAGCGACTGGCCGGCAGCATCTTCCACACGGAATCCGAGCGGGGGCGTTTTGCGTACTTGCTAGAATGGGGGCTGATCGACTTGTTTCGCCACCATCATCCCGGCGAGAAAATGTTCTCTTGGTGGGACTATCGCGCCGGTTCGTTCTACCGCAACCACGGATTGAGGATCGACTTCCTGCTCGGCACAAAGGCCATCGCCGACCGACTCGCAGCAGCGCGCGTCGATCGCGACTATCGCAAGAAGGTGGACGGCCTGACCGCCTCCGACCACGCTCCCGTGATCGCGGACCTGAATTGAACTGCGGGCTTCTGTGCGAATCTGACTAGAGGGGTCTTTTCAACGAATGATGCGTAGCAGCAGATGCATTTGCGCCTTGCTGGCGGTGGCGGCGCTGGGCTTGTGCCCTCTCGGCCTGCTCGGCCAGCAGGACCAGTCGCAACAGCGGCGCAATCCCCGCACGGAGTTCGAGCGGTTCTCCTTCGGGGTCCGCTTGGGCTACCACATCACCGCCCAGATCACTGAGGGTTCGCACGAATTTACCAGCACGACCACCAATCCCCCGACGCTGTTCAAGACCACTTCCGAGCCGCAGCAGGATTCGTGGGGCGTTGGCGCGGGAGCGCAATTCAACCTGTTGCCGCGCTGGGGCCTGACGGTGGACCTGATCGCGCACAGCGTCCGCTTCAAGACCGGCACGCGGGTCGAGCGCCGGGAGACGCCCACGCGCGGGCGCCAGCTGCTGTCGAACGAATTCATCGTGACCGAGGGCAATCACTGGGATGTCCCGGTCCTGGCCCGCTACTACCTCAACGGTCCGCGCCAGCGGGCGCGCCCGTTCTTCTCGGGCGGCGTCGGCATGCGCATGGTGCGCAACGCCAAGGCCACGCGTGAGATCGCCGATATCGATGGCGGGGAGAGCGAGTTCGTGACCGTTACCCCGGACGTAGTGACCAACCAGACGATGGCGCTGATCGGCGGGATCGGCTTCGAACTGATCGATGACGTCAACCTCAAGCTGAGCGTCGAGGGTCGCTACATGCGTTGGCAGCAGAAGACCTTCGAAATCGGTTTGGCCAATACGCTGCGCAACCACGTCGAGATTGTCTTGGGGCTGTCCTTCTAGATCCCAGCGGAGATCTGAAGCGGCACTGTCCGGCGGACGCTCGTCACAGGTACGCTTGGAAGACGATGCCCAACCGACTCGCTGGCGAGACTAGCCCGTACCTTTCGCAGCACGCCGGCAATCCGGTCGATTGGTACCCGTGGGGCGAAGAGGCGCTTGAGAAGGCGCGGCGCGAGAACAAGCTGATCTTCCTCAGCATCGGCTACGCCGCCTGCCACTGGTGCCACGTGATGGAGCACGAGTCCTTCGAGGACGAGTCTGTCGCGGCGATTCTCAACCGGGACTACGTTTCGATCAAGGTGGATCGGGAGGAGCGTCCCGATTTGGACGAGATCTACATGGCGGCCACGATGCTGTTCTCGGGCGGGCACGGAGGCTGGCCCATGAGCGTGTTTCTCGCGCCGGACCAGAAGCCCGTATTTGCGGGCACGTACTTTCCCAAGGACGATGCCCATGGCCGGCCCGGTTTCCAGACCGTGCTGCGCTTCCTCCAGCAAAAATGGCAGGCCGAGCAGGCCACGCTGGTTCACGACGCCGGCAGGGTAACCGACGCCCTGAGTCAGATGCTGGGCGAGCGATCTGGGGATGGCCAGTTCCCCGGCGCCGACACTGTCGAGCGGGCTGGGGCGGCAGTCTACCGCGCTTTCGACCATAGCCGCGGCGGTATCGCCAGCGGAACGAACAAGTTTCCCCAGAGCATGTCTCTGGAACTGCTGCTGCGAGCGTTCCGGTCGGCTGGGCAAGTGCAGTATCGCGATGTGGTCGAACTGACCTTGGAGCGCATCTGCCTGGGAGGTATCTACGACCATCTCGGCGGCGGCCTGCACCGCTACGCAACCGATCCAGGCTGGCTCGTGCCGCACTTCGAGAAGATGCTCTACGACCAGGCGCTGGTGGCCTCCGTGCTGGTGGACGCTTGGCAGGCATCGCAAGATCCGGCAAAGAAAGACCTCTTCGCCAGCCGCGCATGCGGGATCTGCGACTACGTGCTGCGCGAGCTGTGCAGCCCCGAGGGCGCGTTCTATTCCAGCGAGGACGCTGACAGCGAAGGGCAGGAAGGCAAGTTCTACATCTGGACCCGAGACCAGGTCGGAAGTGCGCTGCCAGAGGCCGACGCCCGGCTCTTCGCTTCCCACTATGACGTCTCGGAGCACGGCAACTGGATGCATCCCGGCGACGCGCACGTGCCAGGCGGGCCGAAGAACGTGCTCCAGGTGGTGCGCTCCGCCGATGTCTTGGCGCGCTTGGATTCGGTTCCGGTTGCCGACGTCGAGGCGAGCTTGGCACGGTCCCGGCAGTCATTGTTCAAGCTGCGGGAACAGCGGGTACGGCCCGGTCTCGACGACAAGGTTTTGACCGGCTGGAACGGGCTGATGATCACCGCCTTGGCACGGGTCGCGGCTGTCTTGGACCAGCCCCGTTACGGCGAGGCTGCGGCGCGAGCGGCGGACTTCGCACTGGCGCGCGTCCGCAGCGGCGACCGGTTGCTGGCAACCTACGGCAAGGGGCATGCGCGGCTGCGAGCCTACAGCACCGACTACGCCTTCTTGATCGAGGGGCTGCTGGCGCTGTACGAATGGAACGGCGAGCCACGCTACCTGCTTGAGGCCGAGCGCTTGGCCGACACGCTGATCGACCACTATTGGGACAGCGCCGATGACGGCTTCTTCCTCACAGCCGAAGACCACGAGGATCTGCTCTTGCGCAGCAAGACGCTGCAGGACGGCGCCACGCCATCGTCGAATTCGGTGATGGCCCTGTCCCTGCAGAAGCTGGCCGTTCTGATCGGACGCACTGACTACCGCGAAAAGGCCGGCGCCATCTTGCGCTTGTTCGTCGATGCTTCCCTGCGCACGGTGTTCCAGCAAGAGCGATTGTTATGCGCGTTGGACGCGTGGCACCAAGGCTGGGACGAAGTGGCTATCATCGGGCCGAGGCAGCACAAGAGCACGCGAGCTCTGCTGGCCAAGGCCCGCGCCGAGTTTCGGCCCAATATGGTCATCGTCGTGTCCGAAGGGGAGGGCATTCCCGGCACCGAGCGGATCCCCCTGCTGGCGGGGCGCGGGATGATCGACGGCCGGCCAACCGCCTATGTCTGCCGCAACTACGTTTGCGAACGCCCCGTGTGCGAGCCGGACGAATTGTTCGCAACGTCCTAGCGGCCTCAGCGGAGAGAGCTTGACACAGCGAGAGCCGACTTCCGATCAGGCCGATAACGACAAGTCCGCGCGGGGACACGGGAAAGGGCACGTCGTCGTTCGACCGGCCAAGGCTGGCGAGCTACCGGCTATCCGGCGGCTGATCGGGTTGTATCCCGACGAGCTGGTCCAAGACGAGCTCCCTCGGATCTCGTCTTTCTTCGTGGCCGAGAGGGAGGGGTCAATCATCGGCTGCTGCGCGCTACAGGTGTATTCGCGCCGATTGGCTGAGGTGCGGAGCTTGGCGATCCACCCGGATTTTCGCGGCAAGGGCCTTGCTGCGCGGCTGGTGGATGCCTGCCGACGGCGGGGAATCGAGCGCAGGGTGCGGCAGCTCTTTGCCGTGACGAGCGAGCCGGGCTTTTTTGAAGGATGTGGCTTCACCGTGCACACGGGCTGGAAGACGGCCGTATTCGCAAACCTGGATGGCGATCCTTAGCCTCGGCAAGCAGGCATCCCCCAGACAGATGCTGTGCGGCTAAGCCGGCCAGCGGTCAGCCGATCAGTCCCGGGACCACGTGACCATGCACGTCCGTAAGGCGGCGGTTGATGCCGTTGTGATAGAACGTCAGCCGTTCGTGATCCAAGCCCAGCAGGTGCAGCGCTGTCGCGTGTAAGTCGTAAATCGTCACCGGATCCGAGGCCGGCTTGTAACCCAGCTCGTCGGATGCACCGTAGGCCTGTCCGCCGGACAGGCCGCCGCCGGCCATCCAACAGGTGAAGCAACTGGGGTGGTGGTCGCGCCCCGCGCCGTCACCCGTCCCTTGCGCCACCGGTGTTCGGCCGAATTCCGTGACGCCAAGAACGAGGGTGTCCTCAAGAAGGCCCCGGCCTTGCAGATCCGCCAGCAGGCCCGCGACCGGCCGGTCGTACTCGCGCGCCATGGTTTCGTGATTCTTGACCAAGCTGGAGTGGGCGTCCCAGCTCTTTCCCGAGCCGCCATGGTAAATCTGCACGAATCGCACGCCGCGCTCCACTAAGCGACGCGCCAAGAGGCAGTTCTTGGCCAGACTCTGCGTGGCCTCCTCGCCGTGCCCGTAGAGGCGGCGCGTGGCTTCCGATTCCTGATTGAGATCAGCGATCTCCGGCACGCTGAGCTGCATCTTCGCGGCAACCTCGTAGCTGCGGATTCTCGCTTGGAGGCTCGAGTCGCCGGGGTGTGCGTCGGCGTAGCTCCGGTTCATCTCCCTCAGCCACGCAGCCGCTCCCCTGCGAGCTGTTGCGGAGACACCGTCCGGCGTGGTCAGATCGGGCACCGGATCCCCATTGCCATGGGTGCGGAACGCCGTGCCCTGCACGCTCGCGGGTAGGAATCCGTTGGTCCACTGCGCCGAGCCGCCCCAAGGGTGGCTATTCGGGTCGGGCAGCACCACGAAGGCTGGCAGGTCTTGGTTCTCCGTGCCGAGTCCATACGTCACCCATGCCCCCATCGCCGGCAAGCCGGTCAGGATGAAGCCGGTGTTCATTTGCGCCACGGCGGGCATGTGGTTGGCGCTGTTGGCGACCATGCTGCGCAGCAGCGTGAGTCGATCGGCTTGCTCGGCAAGCCGCGGCAGCAGGCTGCTGACCCACAGGCCGCTCTGGCCATGCCTGCTGAACTCCCACGGGCAGGCCCGGAGACTCCCGCCCTGGCCGAAGAACGTCGGCATCGCGTAGGGCTTGCCGTCGCGCTTGTGCAATTCCGGCTTGAAGTCGAACGTGTCCAGGTGGCTCATCCCGCCGACTGCAAAAATCTGGATCACTCGCTTGGCGCGGGGCCTGAAATGCGGCAGATTGCTCGAGGTCGGAGACGCCGCAGCAGGCTTCAAGGCCTGAGACGGCAGCATGGACGCCAGCGCGAGCCAGCCGAAACCGCCTGCGGCGTCCAGCAGCAGCTGCCTGCGAGAGGACCTAGCGAACATACAAGAACTCGCTGGAGTTTAGGAGCCCCCAGCACAGAGCCCCCAAGCCGTGATCTCGGACAAGCCGCCTGCTGGCTGCCATCTCGCGCCCGTTCGGGGAGCGCCCGTATGCCAGGGCGAACGCCCGCCGGATGCGCCCGTCGAGTTGCGGCGCTTCTCGGCGAAGCCGTGCACTAAAGCCCTCCACCCGTTGCTGGACGAAAGCGTTGTTCATCAGGCTCAGCGCTTGCAGGGCCGTGGTCGTGGAGCGCCTTTGGGGCGTCTTGACCGCGGGCAGAGGGCAGTCCAACGCCTCGAGCATGGGATCCCCCGCCGTAATGATGTTCATCCGGTACACGGTGCGGCGGCGGTGGTCCGGCGTGTCGGCGGACGTGAGCAGGTACCGCTTGAGAGAGCCGCGCGCGTCGCCGTATTCGAAGGGGCGGAAGCTCCGTCCGTTGAATGCGCGATTGAGGTCCCCGCTTACCGCCAGCATGCTGTCGCGCACAGACTCCGCGTCCAGGCGGCGTGGGAGGAACCTCCAAAACAGGCGGTTGTCGGCATCTTGGGCAGCGGCGTTTGGGTCGAATCGCGAGGATTGGCGGAATGCCTGCGACATCAGGATGCGCTTGTGGAGAGCCTTCAGGCTCCAGCCCTGCCGGACAAGGTCGGAGGCGAGCCAGTCCAGTAACTCCGGATGGGTGGGCTGGCCGCCGTTGAAGCCCAGGTCGCTGGGGTTGGTCACGAAGCCGTGTCCGAAGTGCTGCTGCCAGACCCGATTGACGATGGCGCGGGCGAAGAGCGGGTTGGAAGGGTGCGCGATCCATTCCGCCATCGCCAGGCGCCGTTCCCCTTCGTCGGCCCGCGGGGCCAGGTCCAGGCCCGCCTGCAGGCCTTGGACGCACGACAGCCCTGCCGGGCCCACCTGCCTGCCAGCCTGGTCTACCTTGCCCTGGAGCAGGACGTGCGTCGGCTCGCTCGGACGGATTGCTGCGGCATAGGCCAATTCGGGCTTCGGAAGGCCCTTCAGTTCGGCCGCCAACCGTTCGCGCTCGGCTTCGAGCGTCGCGATCCGCTCGCGCCGGGACTGCGGCATTCGGTCCCGCAATTGCGCGGCGTCGAAATTCTCGATGCCGGCTGCGTAAGAAGCCGCGACTTGGTCATCAGACAGCGCCTCGGCGTACAGGCGCGCCTCCGAGATCCGAAAGTGCTGGTTTGCCTCGAATCGCAGCAAAGCGTCGCCGCTGCCGTAGGCCTGGAGGCGACCGGCCGGCGCGGAGGCATCCGGCAGGTACGGCTTCCCGTGCGGCTTGCCATCTCGGAAAACTGCGATGCTGCCGTCTTGGCGATAGGAGATGGCAACATGGGCGCGCGTGCTGGGCTCGAGTGTCTCGTCCCGCCCGCCGGTATCCTGCGATCGGAAGCGGCCGATCGAGTAATTCTCCCAGCGAGGGGACTTGCCGGGCACAAAGCGGATTCCGTCGACCGAGGCTCCTCGATAGCCGCTCAGACTGCGAAGCTCCATGACCGTCTGGGCCTTTTCGGGAATGCTGTCGACCTCGAGCCAAGCCTCGAGAGTCTTCTCTGCGATCTCGCTCTCGATCAGCGCGCTAACGCCGAAGTTGGGAACGATTCCCGGATCGTCTTGGTCCCCTTGCGGCAGATCTGAAGACTCGTCGCGGCCGACGGTCTTGCGGAACGTGCCAGAGTGCGCCTCGGCACTGCCCACGAAGCGCAAGTGCAACGGCGCGAAGTCCGAGCGGCCGTCGACATCGAACGTCCAGCGCGCCAGGGGGGCGGGCGCGCCGCTGTCGACATCTGCCGGCCGCGCGCTGCGGTACAGGGTTCCGAGCTCGGAGTCGATCCGCTCGAGGCGCCGCTCGATCCCGGCTACACGCCGGTCCCGGTCCTGCTTCTCCAGCGGCGTCAACACTGGCCTGCCGTGTGGCAGGAAGATGTCCAGGCCGGCTTCAGGCACTTGCCGTGTAGGGGGCCAGACAGCTTGGAACGCCGCCTTCATCTGGCAGTACTCTTCCTGTGCGATCGGGTCGAACTTGTGATCGTGGCAGCGGGCGCAGTTCACGGTGAGGCCCAAGAACGTCTGGGTGATCGTGCCCAGCATGTCCTCGAGCAAGTCTTCTCGGATCAGGGCTCTTTCGTCCGCGATGGCCGAAGTCAGGCCCACGGCATCGACCGGCCCCAGGGTGAGCATCGTGGTCGCCACGATCGAGTCGTGGGTGACCGGTTTGGCCACGTCGCCCGCCAGCTGCTCGATCGCGAACCGGCGGTAGGGCTTGTCGTCGTTGAAACTGCGGATCAGATAGTCGCGGTACGGCCATGCGTGTTCCCGGGGCAGGTCTCGCTCGAATCCCTCGCTCTCGGCGAACCGGACCAAGTCCAGCCAGTGCCGTGCCCAGCGCTCGCCGTAGTGCGGCGACGCCAGCAAGCGGTCCACGAGCTTCTCGTAAGCATTGGGTGAGGCATCGTGCAGAAACGACTCGATCTGGGCAGGTTCGGGTGGCAGGCCGGTCAGCGTGTACGAGACTCGCCGAATCAAGTCCCTGCGTCCGGCCGGCGGTGCCGGGTGCAAGCCGTCGGCGGCAAGCCTGGAGAAAACCCACTGGTCAATCGCGCTCGCCTGCCAGTCGGGCGGCGCGGAATCCGAGGTTGAAGGCGCTGGTTCGCTGAGCGGTTGCAGCGACCACCAGTCCAGTCCGGCGCGGCGCTCTGCGATCGGCTCCGGCCATCCCGCCCCGGCTGCGACCCATTCGCGCAACTCCTGTCTTTCGTCAGCCGGAATCGGAGCCCCGGGTGGCATCTCGTCGGCCAGGACTCGAGCGACCAGCAGGCTGCCTGCGGGGTCGCCGGGCGCAAGCGCCGGTCCCCTCGTGCCACCTTGGAGCGCTCCGGCGCGGGTGGACAGATCCAACTGGCCCTGTTGGGCGCTCGGGCCGTGGCACAGGATGCAGCGTCGCTCCAAGATCTCGGTCGCGTGCTGCGCCGGCCGGTCCGGCGCGGCGTAGAGGGCTGCGCCCGGGAGGAGTGATGCGATGAACAGCGCTCGGAACACGAAAGAGTTGCTTCTTTGCGGGCGGCTTGGAACCCAGCGCTTGCCATCCGTTGCCGAGACCCGCCGTCTCTGGTACAGGCAAGCTTAGCGCCAGAAGCGGTTGGTCGCAAGAGTTCGCCGAAGCTTCCGCCGGCCCAGCCAGGGGCGGCCTTGACGGCCGTCTGCGTTCATTGTCGGTCTGAAGCGTCGGCGGAACAATAGCGATCTTACGAGCCGAATGTGGCCGACACGACTGGCCGAACACGACTGTATGCCACCATAGACGCAGAGTGCGGGACTGGGCCCCGCGCTCGGATGCGTGGCATGCAGTGGACTCGCACGACCGCCGGCGGCGGACTACTGGGAGCGCTGCTAGTAGCCGGCGCCATCATCGCCTACAACTGGGGGGCGACGCCGCGTTTGGACGGTCGGATCACGGAGGTGAGGACGTTAGGCATGGACGCCAAGAGCTCCGTGGCCATTGTCAACTTCGAGGCTACGAACACGTCGAACTACGACATTGCGATCAACTACCGCGAGATCGAGGTGGTGGACCAGGCGGGCAACATCAGACAGGGTCGGATCCTGAGCGTGTTCGATGTCGAACAGCTCTTCAAGTACTACCCGGCGCTCGGCGGAATGAAGGACGAGCCGCTGCTGGATGACCGCTATATCGCGCCCGGGGAATTGTTTCGCGGCCTGACCGCAGCTCGGTTTGAGATCCCCAAGCACGAACTGGACGTGCGCCAGGAACTTGTGTTTCGAACTGTCGATACCAAGAGCCGCAAGACGGAGATCCGCCTTGCTGCGGAGTAGGCGAGCTGTCTGTGTTTAGCGAGACCCTGTTAGATCACTTCAGGAACCCCCGTCGCATCGGTTCGCTGGATCCGCCCGCCATCACGGTGCGCGTGGAGAATCCGGTGTGCGGCGACATCTTGACGCTCTCGGCTGAGGTAGGGGACGGCGTCGTGCGCGAGGTTCGCTTCAAGGTGCGCGGCTGCACAGCGTCGATTGCCGCAGGTTCGGTGCTGACGGACTTGCTCTCGGGAGTATCGGCTGCAGACCTACGCAAGATAGACGCCGGCAAGGTCGAGGCGGCGCTGGGCGGCCTACCGAACGAGTCCAAACACGTCGCGCGTTTGGCGAGTGACGCCGCGCGTGCCTTGGCGGACAGGCTTGCGGCCACCTAGGCGCGGTTCCGCTCGGGTCGGCTCGACCTACGTCAGGCCGACTAGGCGTCAGCACACCTAGATTTCTCGGGTCGTTCGAGCTGGGGGTTCGTCGACCGGCCTGCCAGCGCCGAGATCTCGGCGGTCAGCCGCTGGGTTGCGCCGAGGTTTCGCGATCTCGAAAGATGGCCACGAAGAGCGCCAGTACCAAGGCCGACAGCCCCGCTGGCAGCGCCCAAATCGCCTGCCAGTCGATCAAGCCCTGCGCCTCGTTAAGCTTCGAACGCTGCTCAGCCTGCAAGGCCTGGACCTCGGCTTCAGGGGCACCTGACTCCTGCAGGCGCGCCAGTTCGGTGCCCAATTCCTGCACTTCCGCGCTCAAAGTACGAGATTCCTGGGGTGTGTTGCGCTCTTCCCAAACGCCCGCCACCCGGGCACCGATGAGCATCCCCAAGCCTAGCGTGAACAGTACCAGCATGCCCTGCGCTTGAGCCCGGATCTCCTTGCGGGCGGCCATGTCGGTATAGATCTGGCCGGTCACGAACAGGAAGTCGTAACAGATGCCGTGGAGGATGATCCCGGCGTACATCATCCACACAACGGCATCCGCCGTGCCGAGAGCGAACAGCGCGTACCGCAGCAGCCAGGCCAGCATGCCGATGGCCAGCATCCACTTCACGCCCAGCCGCCGGAAGAATAGCGGCATCAGCAGCATGAACACGATCTCTGAGATCTGCCCGTAGCTCATGGCTTGGGTGACATCCGCGATACCGGCCAGCTGGACGGCTTTTGCAGCCAGTTGGAAATAGAAGGCCAGCGGGATGCAAATTAGGAAAGTGCTGAGCATGAAGACCGCGAACGACGGCTTGCGGAACAGTTCGAATGCATCCGCGCCTGCCAACTCCCGCAGGGAGGTGGCCTTGCCCGCCGAGGGGGGAGGCGTGTGCGGGAGCGTGAGGCTATACAGGCCCATCAGCACGCCAGCGGCTCCGGTCAGCTGGAACATCTGGAGCTGATCGCCCCAGCCGATCCACGCCAGCGCGAACCCGGCAGCGATCCAGCCTATGGTGCCGAAGACGCGGATGCGCGGGAATTGTGTCTGCGAGTCGGTGACGTGGTGCAGGGCGAGAGAGTTCGTCAGGGCGAGGGTAGGGAAATAGCACAGCGTATGCGCCAGAAACACGACGTTGATGGTGGACGGCGACGCCGGTGCCGCCGGGTCCATCAGCGCGGCTGCAAGGAACATGCAGCCACCGGCGAGTATATGCAGGGTGCACAGGATCTTCTCCGTCGCGAAGAAGCGATCGGCGACCATCCCCACAAAGAACGGCGAGATGATGCACGCCAGCGGCCCGACGGCGTACGTCCAGCCGAGATCGTCGCCGCTGAATCCGATCTTGACGAGGTATAGGGGCGCTCCGACATACCAGGCCCCCCACACGAAGAACTGGAGGAACATCATCGCGCCGAGGCGCGTTCCCATCCCGCTGAGCATCGCCCTATTGTAGGTGGCTGCCTGCCCGGGGGCATGACTGCTCGACAGCGTGAGTGCAACGGACAAGAGGATGCCCGCAGCGGGCACTTGCCCCGGCTGCGCTTAAGCTAAGGGATGCCGATGGTTGGCGTGTCCCGAACATCCAGCGAGCTGACACTCGAGAACCTCTACGAGTACGCGCTGAGAGCGCTCGTGAGGCGCCCGCATACCTCGGCCGAGTTGCGTGCAAAGCTGGCCCGGCGGTCCGCCGAGGAAGGTGCCGTTGAAGCCGTGATTTCCAGGCTCCGGGACAACGGCTACGTGGATGACGAGCTGGTAGCTGAGTCCCATTCGGAATTTCGCCGGGACTTCGCCCTAGTCGGCCACAAGCGAGTGCTGGACGAACTGCGCCGGCGTGGCGTGGAAGCCTCCACAGCCGAGCGGGTCGTCGAGGAAGTGTATGAAGAAGCGGACGAGGCGGAGCTCGCGCGAAACTTTCTGCGCCGCAAGCTGGGGCAAGACCTCGCAGGAGTCAAGATCAATGGACGGCGGGAGCTGAATCGTCTATACGGCGCGCTAGCGAGGGCGGGGTTCGAGTCCCATGTGATAGCCGATGTCCTGCGCGAAGTTTCTGAGGATGATGAATTGCTCGATGCCTTGGCGAATGTTGACGTAGGCGACTGACGTCCTGAACTCGATCTTGGCGGGCCTCGCCCTCGAATCGCTGACACGAAGTTCGATGCTTGTTGCGGGAATCATGAGCGGGACGTCCGTGGACGGCATCGACGTCGCCCTGGTCGAGCTTAGGGGAGAGGCTGAATCGCTCCGCTGCCGCTTGGTCGCATATCACGAAATCCCGTTCCCCGACGCGGTCCGGGACGAGGTGCTGGACGTGTCGGATGCCGTCGTCGCGACGTCGCGGATCAGCCAGCTCGACTTCTTGCTGGGACAACTATTCGGACAAGCCGTGATCGAGGCCTGCGACCGCTCTGAAGTGGCTGTGAGTCAATTGGGCCTGGTGGGATCGCACGGCCAGACCATCTATCACCAAGGCGAGCGGGAGCGCTGGCACGGTTTTGAACTCGCTAGCACGCTCCAGATCGGCGAGGCCGCTTGCATCGCCCGAGCCTGCGGGGTGCCCGTGGTGTCTGACTTCAGGCCCTCCGATATCGCTGCGGGCGGAATCGGCGCCCCGTTGGTGCCCTATGTCGACTACCTGCTCTTCAAGAGCGATGCGACCAGTCGCGTCGTGCTGAACATCGGCGGCATCGCGAACCTATCCGCGCTGCCCGCCGGCCAGGGCGCAGGAGCGGTCGTCGCGTTCGACACCGGTCCGGGGAATATGGTCATGGATCAATTGATCGCGCACTTCACCGACGGAGAGCAGCGCTACGACTGCGATGGAAGGATGGCTCTGAGCGGCCGGGCCGACGAGGCGTTCGTCGACGAGCTGATCGCCGATCCTTGGTATGCGCTGCCGGCCCCGAAAAGCACTGGCCGAGAGCGCTACGGAAAGCGCTTCGCCAAGCGCATCTTGGACCGGGGTCTCTCCCCGGCAGATGCCATGGCCACAGCAGCCGACTTGACGGCGCGCAGCATCCTGCTCGGCTTGGAACGCTGGGTGCGCCCTGTCATGCCAGTGGAGCAACTGCTTGTCTCCGGTGGGGGATGGCGAAACCCGGCCATCATGGAGCCGCTTAGGGATGCTCTTGCGGAGACACGTGTCGGGCCCACCGATGATCTCGGCGTTCCCGCAGGGGCTAAGGAAGCGATCGCGTTCGCCGTGCTTGCCTACGAGTCCTACCACGGGCGACCCGGAAACCTGCCATCTGCCACAGGGGCGGACAGGCCAGTCGTGCTGGGCAAGATTTCCCAGCCGAGCGGCATCCCGACCGACTAGCCGACTCAGTTTCTAGCGGCGGACCCCTGCTCCGGTCGTTGGCGATAATCGGGGCTCGCGACTCATGCCCGTTTCCGAACTCTCCCAGCTAGCCGAGACACTGTGGGCAAGCGACCAGTTCTCGGCTCGCCGCCTCGGTCGCTATTTCCTTGTGGAGTTGAGATCGCCTCACCGAGTTCTGAGCACCTCGGCGCACTGCGGGGGCGAACAGGGCCGTGTTCGGTTTCTCGCCAACCACCAAAGCTGCGAGGGTCGTGGTGACAGCGAGAGGCAAGCGCTGATCGCTGAAATGGGGCTCGCTCGCTACCACCGCCAGGTCTGTGCCGAGCTTGGGATCGACCCGGATCGGACGGCGTTGATGGGAACCGCGGCGAGCATGGCGTGCGTTACCCACCGTCACCGCGAGGTTGGAGACCTGCGGGCGGATGCCTTTGTGTCGGCAGGCGTCAAGGGAAACGCGACGACGGCAGGAGATCCGGCTCGGTGGGTCGAAACAGACGATGGCTGGGCCGAAGCGTCGCGGTACGACGGGACGATTAACATCATCCTCGTTCTCGGCTTCT
Source organism: Bryobacterales bacterium (assembly GCA_022823865.1). GTDB lineage: Bacteria > Acidobacteriota > Terriglobia > Bryobacterales > UBA6623 > VXMF01. The sequence continues at coordinate 41,803 of JAJEHF010000133.1, read as the reverse complement.
CTCTCCCCGTCGGCACTGGCCAGCGCCGTCGTGACCATGACTGAAGCCAAATCGGCCGCTCTGGCCGAGCTCGCCGTGCCAAGCCTTTCCTCCTCCGCGATCGCAACCGGCACTGGCACGGATCAGTTCTGCCTGGCCCATCCTCTCGACTCCCGAGGAAAGCCCAAAGAGTCGACCAGTCCCCACGCGAAGGCCGGAGAGATCATCGGTGTCGTTGTCAAGGAGGCCGTCAGAGAGGCACTGCGCTGGCAGAACGGGCTCGAGCCGTCTTACACCCGCGGGTTTTTCCACGCGCTGGGCCGCTTTGGCCTGACGCAGGAGCGCGTGCTGGAGTATCTGCAAGGCGAGCTCTCCGAGCGCGAGTTTGCGCTCCTCGCCGACAACCTGCAGGCTGTCTTCTACGAACCGGGTGTCGGTGCGTCCGCTCACGCTCTGGCAGCTGTGCTAGACCGCGTCAGATGCGGCACGCTGCCGGAAGCAGCCGTCGGGGAGGCCGTGCGACAGCAGGTCGCCTGCTTGGCATGCTCGGTGGCCGCGCGGCCGCAGAGCTGGCCCGCCCTCTACACGGCATTGGACTGCCGGGATGAGGATCCGCTGGAATCCATTCTCCGCGCGGTGGCTCTGGGCTGGAAGACGAAGTGGGCTTGACCATGCCGCCTCCGGTAGGCGGCCTGCTAGTCGCAGCCGCAGCCTTGGACTTCATTGCCGGGGATCCAGTTTGGCGCGGGCATCCAGTGCGGCTCATGGGACGCTCGGTCTCCGCGGTTGAGAGCTGCCTGCGCAGGCTGGGTGCCGACGGCCGGGTCGGCGGATGCGCCTTGGTTGCGTTGGTCGGATGCCTGTGGGCCGGTGGTGCCTGGGCGCTGCTCGTCGCGCTGGAGGCAGGACATCCGATTGCCGGAACAGTGTTTCACTTCCTTTGCATCTACGCCTTCCTCGCCCTCGGCGACCTCCTCCGGCACTGCGATGAGGTTGACTCGTCCGGCGGCGATCTCACATCCGCTCGCCGGGCGGTTGCCAAGCTTGTCGGCCGAGACCCGGCCCGCATGGACGTTGCAGCATGCCGCCGGGCTGCGGTGGAAAGCCTGGCGGAGAACCTCGTCGACGGCTTCATCGCTCCGGTCTTCTGGTATGCGGTCGCCGGCTTGCCGGGACTCGTGCTGTTCAAGGCGGTCAGCACCATGGATTCCATGGTTGGATACAAGAGCGACCGTTACCGACTCTTCGGTTGGTGTGCAGCGCGACTAGACGATCTGCTCGTTCTTATACCGGCCCGCTTGGCTTGGCCGCTGATCGGGCTATCGGCTCTGCTCGTCCCGCGGGCGTCGGGCACGAAGGCGTTTCGCATCGCTTGGAGCCAGCACCGTGTCGTTCCCGGGCCGAATCCAGGCTGGAGCGAGGGTGCGATCGCAGGTGCGATTCAGCGCCGGCTTGCCGGACCGATCTGGCTGGCAGGGGATCTGGTGACGGAGACTTGGCTGGGCGATCCTGCCGACCCGCCGGCTGGGGCATCAGCCGACTATCGGCTCGCTAGGCGCGTCGCTCTCTTGGCGGCCGCGACCACCTTAGGCGCAGCGGCTTGGTGGCTGCTCGGCACGGGATCCGCGGGATAGCGACGGGGCTGGCCCTGCGGTGATTTGGCGCTCTTGCGACAACAACCCGCCAAGCGTTCGAATGAGCCGGGACGGCACCATCGGCTCACGGTCCGATTATCGAGGGTCTTGTCCAGCAACCGTCCGATCAGGCGCTGTCAGACGGAAGGGCTCGGAGCTCACGATGGCTTCGACCAGGGCGGAAAACCGGTAGTCGGCATCTACGACCTGTCGCTGGATCTCGTCAACCGCTGGGTTGTCGTGCCGGTCGACGCCTCGACCCAAGGAATAGGTGAGGAGCTTCTTGGCTAGGGTGCGGCTGAATGATTGCGCCTCGGTCTCGACGAGGATCTTGCGCAATTCCGCGGGCGACTCAAAGAAGTGGTCCCCGGGCAGGGTGCCAGACGTGTCGAGCGGCAGGTCTCCGTCCCGTTCCCTCCACTTGCCCGTAGCGTCGTAGTTCTCCAACCCGAACCCAATCGCGTCCATGACACGATGGCACGACATGCAACCCGCGTTCGAGCGGTGCGCCTCGAGTTGCTCGCGCAGCGTGCCGACTAACGGGCCCTCTTGGACCTCGAGTTCGGGCACGTCTGGAGGTGGCGGCGGCGGATTCTGCCCGAGGAGGTTTTCTAGGACCCACAGCCCGCGCAACACTGGCGAGGTGCGGGTCGGGTAGGACGAAATGGTCAGCAAGCTCGCCTGCCCGAGCAGTCCGCCTCGCTGCTCGTTGCGAAGCTCTATGCGGCGGAGTTCGGCTCCAGAGACGTCGCCTATCCCATAGTGTCGGGCCAGGGCTTCGTTGACAAACGTGAAGTCGCTGTCCAGAAAGTCGAGGATGCTGCGATCTTCGCGCACGATGCTGTCGAAGAACAGTTCCGACTCCCTGAGCATGGATGCGCGCAGCTCGTCGTCGAACTCGGGAAAGCGCTCGGCATCTGGCTGGGCCTGCATCAAGTTGCGCAACTGCAGCCACTGGCCGCCGAAGTTTTCAACCAGCGCCGACGAGCGCGGGTCGGCCAGCATTCGCCGCGCTTGGCGTCGCAGTGCTTCAGCGGACCGCAGGCTGCCGCCAGCCGCCGCCTCGAAGAGAGCATCGTCCGGCATGCTGCTCCAGAGGAAGTACGACAGGCGCGAGGCCAACTCGAAGTCGTCCAGTTCCCGAGCCCGCTGGTCCGAAGCCTGCTCCGGGCTGCGCTCAATGCGGAACAGGAATTGCGGGGACACCAACACTGTTTGCAGGACAGTCTGAATCATTCCCTCGAAGCTCTCGCCGTCGCGCATCGAACGCGCCGCCAGCCTCATCAGACTCTGCGTCTCCGGCTGTGTTGGTGGACGCCGGTAGGATCTCAGGGTCAAGCGCTCGATGATCCGGCGCGCGCACGGCTCCCACGGTTCTTCGCCATCTGGCCGGCACACCAGCAAGCGACGATGGCTTGCGGGCAGGGGAAGCGGCTCGGCGTCGAAAGGACCGTTGATCTCCAGGTAATCCACCCACAGCTTGCGCTGCGAATATTCCGTGTTTGGGTCCATCGGATTGCCAGCTTGATCGATGAATCCCACCCATATGTCCATGTTTCCGGGCTCGATCCGGTGCGTGACGCGCTCGCTGCGGTCGAAGTACTGGGCCGCCTCGACGGCTTTCGTCGCCATCCGCGAGCCGTCTAGGCGCATCGTCATCAGCCTGGGGGGCGGCGGTTCCATGTCGGGCAGGTAGCGGCCGTCTTCCTCTGATCGCTGGCGCCTGTCGATCGCGCCGAATGCGAACTCGTAGAAGCCGGAGGCGGGGAACTCGAAGCTAAGGCGGATGGACCCGTCCGCGGCGAAGGGTGAGATTCGGCCGATAGCGGCCGAGTTCGACTCGTCGCGCGATGCTTGGATGCGGAACCTCGTCGGTTCGGCCGCGCGGGGTTTGTCCCACACGGTTGCGCGAGCTAACTTGCCTGCCGCTGCGACGTACTTCTCCATCAACAGCGGGGAAATCGAGAGCACGTCGGCGATGTTGTCGAATCCGTAGCCGGAGTCGTCAACCGGGAATGCGTCCGCCGGCCGGCCTTCGATTCCCAGCAAATCTCGCACGGTGTTGTTGTATTCCGCCCGGTTCAAGCGGCGCGCTGTGACGCGCCGTGCCTGCGTGCTGCGGTGAAGCTCCATGGCGGAGCGGTTGCTCTCGATCCACCCAGCCAACGATTCCAGTTCCGGTTGGGTTGGCGCTGGGCTCCCGGGAGGCGGCATCTTGCCGAGCGTGGTCATGCGCAGCACGTCATCCCAGATGCCGGGATAGCGCAGCGCGTCGGGCTCGCCCTGGAATTGGTCCAAGCGCAGTTCTGCCATCTGCATCTGTTGCCCATGGCAGGCTATGCAGTGCTTGGAGAGTAAGGGCTGCACGTAGTCCTCGAAGTCGCCGGCAGCGGCTTGGAAGCTCAGGGTCGCAGCGATGACTAGCAGCCTTGCAACCACAGTCGTCATTGTATTGGGACCCGCCATCCCACGGGGATCGCGCTGGGAAGCGGCGGGCAATGGCAGTGCTCTGTCGGAAGGGCGGGCCGCCGCCGCATGTGCGCGCGGCCGACTCGGCGGATGCATCGGCTCTCGAACGCTGCGACGGTATCTTCCGCTGGCTGCTAGCGGAGTCCTCTGCTCGGACCAGCATCTTCCACGTTCAGACGGTATGCGCTCGCGGCAGCGAACCGGGGCTCTCCCAGATCCTCTAGCCAAAACGGCTCCGACGGCAGGTGCGGGAAGCGAAACACACCGGAGCGCTCGCCCTCAATCATCGGGCCCGGTACCTCGAAGCGGGATGGATTCAGCGAGAATCCGGTGCCCAGGGCCTTGATGAGTGCCTCTTTCAGGCTCCAAAGCCGGTAGAAGACATCCGCCTTCTCGCCTCCCGCGGCTGCGGACAGCGCGCGCTGTTCCCGCGGACCGTAAACGCTGCTTGCGATACCGTCGAAATCCCTGCCAGGAGCGCGCACCTCCAGATCCACGCCAAGCCTGTCCCGACTCGAGAAACCAATCAGTCCGTGCTGGCCGCTGTGGCTCAAATTGAAGCCCTCGCCTGACGGTGCTCCGTTCACCCTTGCGAACGGCTTGCCGTGCTCGAGATAGCCGAAGGACAGTTCCTGGTTCGAACACCCCAGCCGATTGCAGAGGTTGGCCCGAAGCGCTGCGCGGCAAAGCGTGTAGCGACGCCGAGCGTCGTTGTTCGCGAACTGTTTCCAACGCTCCTGCTCTTGTTCGTCGAGCAGGGCAAGAGCCTGTTCCTCGCGGTCGGGGCTTGGCCTTAGGTCGACATGCAGGATGAGCAAGCTTTCGGACTCCCGCCAAGGACTCCACCAAGCGTTAGGGGCGGTCATCGGCTGCTTACGCCCCGGGGCGCCATGGCCACTTCCCGCAGGTACGCTCCGACCCCTTGCCGGCGGTCCCACTGGTGCGGATATCCCAGGGAGACTTCCTGAAAGGGCACACCGTCGAGCCATCGCGTGCCCCGGATGTGCAGGTGGCCGTACACCACCGCGCACGCGTTGAAGTGGCGGTGCCAGCCCTGCGTGCGGCGGGTCCCGCACCATGGCGTGAAGCGGGGGACCCGTGGCAGCACGGCATGTTGTTCTTCTAGCGGAAAGTGATTGATCAGGACCTTGGGAAGATCCGCCGGATAGGACGCGAGCCGAGCGGCGGTGTCCTTGCAGCGAGCGGCACACCACGATTCCCGGTCCGGAAACGGGTCAGGCTGCAGAACTAGTTCGTCGGAGCAAACGGAGCCGGCTTCCCGGGCCCACCGAACTACCTCGTCACGCCGGACGTGCCGGGGCCGAAAACTGTAGTCGTAGAGCAGGAACAGCGGCACGATCAGAACCGGGCCGCTGCGATGTTGAACCACCGGGTAGGGATCCTCCGGGGTGAGAACGTCGTGGCGTCGAGCGATTTCAACGAGCCGCTCGTAGAGCGCGACACCGCCAAGCCCGGAAGCCGTATCGGGACTCGTCCAGAGTTCGTGGTTTCCGGGAACCCAGACGACCCGGCGGAACTTCGCTGTCAGGCACCGAAAACACCAGTCAAGTCGTTGCGTGCCGGTGGTAACATCCCCTCCTAGGATCAGCCAGTCGTCGGGATAGGCCGGAAAACCTTCAAGGGCTGCCCGGTTTTCCGGGTGGGACACATGCAAGTCAGAAAGCGCCCATAACCGCATAGGGATTTCCGTTCGGGCCAATCGGCGGAGACACCGGCGCGATTCTACGATTCTACCCGTGATCGTAAGCCCGCGATCCGTGCATGCATCTCTTGTCTCGCGTGGCCCGCAGCAACGGTTCGACTTTCGCTGTCGCCCGCCGCCCGGGCGGATAGAAGAGGCGCATGAGCAGCGTCCCCTAGCACGGAAGTCCGGTGCATAGACAATAGATGAAGTCTCGCGTTGCAGGCCGCATCGATGGCGTCTGATGGGGTTCGTCCCGACATGACCAGAAAAGATCCGACGCACGAACAAGGACTGCGCTACCAGGCCGACGACAAGATTCCGCTGCCCCTCGCGCTCGGGCTCGGTCTGCAGCTCACGGCCCTCATGGTTTCCGTACCGATTCTGATCCCGACGGTCGTAATGCGCGCCGGCGGCGCCAGCGAAGCCCATTTGTCATGGGCGGTTACCGCGGCGGTCGCGCTCTGCGGGGCCGCCACGCTGTTGCAAGCGAACCGCATTGGGCGAATCGGTGCGGGCTACGTCATTGTCATGAGCAGCTCCGCGGCGTTCATCGGACCCGCCATCGATGCGATCAAGAGTGGCGGTGTCGCGTTGCTGGTGACTCTGGTCGTTGTTGCCTCGCTCTTCCAGTTCCTGCTTTCCGCCCGGCTCGCGCTCTTCCGGCGGATCCTAACGCCGACCGTGTCGGGGGCGGTTCTCATGCTGGTTCCGGTCACCGCCATGCCGTCGGTGTTCGGAATGCTGGACCATGTTCCCGCCGGGAGTCCTGCGCACGTCGCACCCTTGTGCGCGATCGTAACCGTGCTAGTCATCGTTGTGATCGCGCTGAAGGGCCAAGGTGTGGTCCGCCTGTGGGCACCCGTCATCGGCGTGGTCGCGGGCTCCGTCGTAGGCGGTCTCTTCGGGCTCTACGACTTCGGACGCATCGCCGACGCCCGCTGGCTAGGACTTCCTTCGGTGGCGTGGCCCGGCATCGATCTGGACTTCGGCCCGGCCTTCTGGTCGCTCGTTCCGCCATTCCTGCTGGTGATGCTGATCACGACCCTTCGCTCGATCAGCAGTAGCGTGGCCGTGCAGAGCGTGTCGTGGCGAGAGAAACGAGCGGTGGACTTTCGCGCGGTCCAGGGAGCGGTAAACGTCGATGGGATCACTAACCTGCTATGCGGCCTCGCAGGCACTGTGCCCAACTCGGCCCTCTCGGTGAGCGCGGCTCTGGCCGAGCTCACTGGGGTCGCGGCGCGCAGCGTGGGAGTCGCTACCGGGGCCATGTTCGTCCTTCTAGCGTTCTTTCCCAAAGCGCTCGCCGCCGTGCTGGCAGTACCCGGTCCGGTCGTCGGAGGCTACCTCGGGGTACTGATGGCGATGCTTTTCCTTGTGGGCATCAAGGTGCTAATCCAAGACGGTCTCGAATACCGCAAGGGACTGATCGTCGGCGTTGCCTTCTGGATCGGTCTCGGTTTCGAAAGCGAGAAGATCTTCCCGGAGCAGGCTGCCGCGTTCGCCGGCGGCCTATTCTCCAACGCAATGACGACGGGTGGGCTGGCAGCCATCTTGATGGCCCTGTTCGTAGAGTTGACGAAATCCCGGCGCAGCAGGATGGACGCCGCGCTCGAACCGTCGGCTCTGCCAAAGATCACGGAGTTTCTCCGCTCCTTCGCGGCTACCGCGGGATGGGGCGCCGACATGGCGGATCGTCTGGAGGCTATCGGTGAAGAGTGCTTGGAGGTTCTTGTCCAGCCGCAGGATGACGGGGCGAAAGTCGCGCGTCGCCGCCTACGGCTATTCGCCCACAGGGAAAGTGCCGGAGCAGTCCTAGAACTCGTTGTAGCGCGTGGGGACGACAATATTCAGGACCAGCTGGCCGTGCTCGGAGATATCGGCGATGACGCTTCGGTAGAGCGCGAGGTCTCGCTCCGGCTGCTTCGACACCTGGCGTCTTCTGTCCGCCACCAGCAATACCACGACATCGATATCCTGACCGTCCATGTGAAGGTCCCCGCTTGAGCTGCCGAAAGTTGAACGGTCAACCGTTCCCTGCAATCCGCGGGTGGTTGATAGCAATGGCCTTGGAGTGCTGACGGGAGGGCGGCGAGCGCCCGCGTCATCATTGCTAGCCTAGGACTTGAGACCGATGCAGAAGCTGCTTGCGGCCAACCGCGGCGAGATCGCAACCCGCATCATGCGCGCGGCTACCGAACTCGGACTGCGCACAGCCACCATCTATTCCAACGAGGATCGTCTCAGCCTGCACCGCTTCAAGGCGGACGAAGCCTATGAGGTAGGTGGCGACAAGGGTCCGGTCGCGGCCTATCTCGACATCGAGGGGATCGTCGCCCTGGCGAAGGATCGCGGCATTGACGCGATTCATCCCGGATACGGTTTCCTGTCCGAGAACAGCGAGTTCGCCCGGGCCTGCGCCGAGGCGGGCATCACGTTCGTGGGACCGCCGCCCGAACTATTGGACCGGCTGGGGGACAAGACCGAGGCGCGCAAGATCGCGGAGCAAGCGGGCGTGCCGATCATTCCCGGCACCGGTCTGGCGCCGGACGACCCGCAACAGGCGCGACTGGCGGCAGAAGCTATCGGATATCCGCTCATCGTGAAGGCATCCTTTGGTGGTGGCGGGCGCGGAATGCGTGTCGTGCATGGCCCGGAGGAGCTCGCCGAACGGCTGGAAGAGGCCCGCACCGAGGCCCAACGGACGTTTGGCGACGGTTCCGTGTTCCTGGAGAAGTACATCTCTCGGGCGCGGCATATCGAAGTGCAGATACTCGCCGACACGCACGGATCGGTCGTCCACCTGTGGGAGCGCGATTGCTCTGTCCAGCGGCGGCACCAAAAGGTGGTGGAACTCGCGCCTGCCGCCAATCTGTCGGACGGGCTCCGCGACGAGATTTGCGCGGCGGCGATCCGGGTGGCCGGGGCGGTGAAGTATCGCAACGCAGGCACGGTGGAGTTCTTGGTGGACGCCGATTCAGGGGATTGGTACTTCATCGAGGTCAACCCGCGCGTCCAAGTGGAGCACACCGTCACCGAGACCATCACGGGGATCGACATCGTGCGCTCGCAGATCCTGATCGCGCAGGGATGCCGTCTGCACGAGAGCCCGCTCAACGTCCCGCGCCAAGACGAGATCCAGCGGCGCGGTTTCGCCATTCAGTGCCGGATCACGACCGAGGATCCTTCCGACGGGTTCTCGCCCGATTACGGGCGGTTGCAGGCTTATCGCACCGCTGCCGGCCTGGGAATCCGCTTGGACGGCACGGCCTATCCCGGCGCCGTGCTGAGCCCGTTCTACGACTCGCTGCTGGTCAAGCTTACCGCGTGGGACTCCACACTGCCCGGAGCTTGTGCCCGCGCCGACCGGGCATTGCGGGAGTTCCGGATCCGGGGTGTGAAGACGAACATCCAGTTCCTGCAGAACGTCGTAAACCATGCCAGCTTCCAGGCTGGCGAGGTCACCACCGGGTTCTTGGAGGAAACCCCGGAACTGTTCCGCTTCCGTCCCGCCCGCGACCGTGCCAATCGCCTGCTCAGCTATATCGGCGACACGATCGTCAACGGCAATCCCACCGTGGCGGGCAAGGGGCGTCCCGAGCGGTTCGAGCCGCCTCCGGATGTGCCTGTCGATCCTGGCTTGGAAATCGAGCCCGGCACGCGCCAAAGGCTGCTGGAACTCGGGCCGGAGAAATTCTGCGAGTGGGTTCACGCGCAGAAGCGCCTGCTGATCACCGACACGACGTTTCGCGATGCGCACCAGTCGTTGCTCGCGACCCGCGTGCGGACGCACGACTTGATGGCCACCGCTCCCGCGGTAGCCAAGCGGCTGCCCGATCTATTCAGCCTGGAGATGTGGGGCGGGGCGACCTTCGATTCGTCGCTGCGATTCCTCTACGAGGATCCTTGGGAGCGGTTGCGCGCGCTGCGCCAGGCCGTGCCCAACATCTGCTTCCAGATGCTGCTGCGCGCGTCAAACGCAGTGGGCTATACGAGCTACCCCGACAACGTCGTGCGCGAGTTCACGATCGAAGCCGCGCGCGAGGGCATTGACGTGTTCCGCATCTTCGACTCTCTGAACGATGTCGGGAACATGCGCGTCGCCATGGACGCCGTGCAGGGTACCGGTGCGATCTGCGAGCCGGCGATTTGCTACACCGGCGACATCCTCGATCCTCAGCGGCCCAAGTACAGCCTGAACTACTATCTGGACCTCGCCAAGCAGCTCAAGGAGATGGGCGCGCACATGCTTGGCATCAAGGATATGGCCGGCCTCTGCCGGCCGTACGCAGCCTACGAGCTCGTCAAGGTGTTGCGCGGCGAGTTGGGCCTGCCGGTCCACTTCCACACGCACGACTCGAGCGGCCTGAATGCCGCGACCTTGTTGAAGGCGTCCGAGGCGGGAGTCGACGTGGTGGACGCGGCTGTCGCGGCTCTGTCCGGATCGACGAGCCAGCCGAATCTGAACACCTTGGTCGGGACGCTGAAGGGCACGCCGCGGGACACAGGCCTCGACATGCAGGCGCTGGGCGACTGCTCGCTGTACTGGGAGACTGTGCGCACGTACTACCTGCCCTTCGACAACGCGCCGAAGTCGGGCAGCGCGCGGCTGTATACGCACGAGATTCCGGGCGGGCAGTTCACGAACCTGCAACAGCAGGCCGCGGCCATGGGGCTGGCGCAGCGCTGGCGCGATGTGGAGCAGATGTATGCTGACGTCAACCAGCTGCTTGGCGACATCGTCAAAGTGACTCCCTCCAGCAAGGTCGTCGGCGATCTGGCACTGTTCCTGCTGGCCAAGGGGATGACCTGCGACGAAGTGCGCAGACTGCCTCGGAAGCACAATGTCGGCTTCCCTGACTCCGTGATCGACATGATGCGCGGCTCGCTTGGCGAGCCTCCGGGAGGATGGCCGCCGGAGGTTCGCGAGATCCTGCTGTGTCGCAAGCAGCCGATCGAGGGAAGGGCGGGCCAGAAGCTACCTGCCGCCGACATCGACGCCGCCACGGCCGAGGCCGGGAGGTTGCTCGGCCGCAAGGCCAGGAAGACCGATGCGCTGAGCTTGCTGCTCTACCCGGATGTGTTCGCCAAGTTCGCCGAGACCCGGCGCAAGTTTGCCGAGGTAGGCGTCCTGCCCACGCCGGTGTTCTTCTACGGCTTGGACTCAGCCGAAGAGTGCGTGTTCGATATCGAGCCGGGCAAGCGGCTCATCGTCAAGTTCCTCACTTGTGGCGCACCGCGGCCGGACGGCACGCGCAGGGTGTTCTTCGAACTCAACGGCCAGCCGCGCGAGGTGCGCGTGCGCGACCACTCGCTGCAGGCCGACCGCCCGGCGGCGCGCAAGGCGGCCAGCGGCAATCCCGACCATGTGGGGGCGCCTACTCCAGGTTTGGTCACGGGGCTGTTCGTGGAGGTCGGCGACGAGGTCGAGGCCAACTCCAAGCTGCTCACGCTCGAGGCAATGAAGATGCAGAGCACCATCTACTCGCCCAAAGCGGGCACGGTCAAGGAGATCGCGGTCACCGCCGGTAGCCAGGTGCAGTCCAAGGACCTGCTGCTCGTGCTGAGGTCTTGAGCCGGTGCAGCGGCGTGACGGGCGCTTCACTCTCGCCGCGTGGCTCTTCCTCGGCTACTTGGTCGCCGTCATCCTGTTCGGCGCATGGGTGCGGATCAGCCACTCCGGGGACGGCTGCGGCAGCAACTGGCCCACGTGTCACGGAGAGGTCGTCCCGACCGACCCCACCGCCGCCACGCTGATCGAATTCACGCACCGCCTCACCAGTGGGTTGTGCGGTGTCTTCGGACTCGCCTTGCTGGCCTGGGCCTGGGTGCGCTTCCGCTGGGGCCCGGTTACCCGGGCTGTCGCGTTGACGCTGTTGTTCGTTGTCTTCGAAGGCGCGATCGGGGCGGGCTTGGTCCTGGCAGAACTCGTCGCGGACGACGACTCGGCCGCCCGAGCGGTCGTCATCGCCCTCCACTTGACCAACACGCTTGCATTGACCGCGTTCGCGTCACTCGCTGCATGGCGCTCCGGACAGGATTGGCAGCCATCGTCCATGGGCGGGCGGAGGCTTGCGTTTGCGGCGGCGCTGGCCCTCGTGGTTCTGGCGGCTATGAGCGGAGCTATCACGGCACTTGGAGACACGCTGTTCCCGCGTGAGGTGACGGTGGGAGCGGGGTTGTTGGCAGAGATCCGCGATGACCTGTCAGCCAGCAATCACTTTCTCGTGCGGCTGCGAGTGCTGCACCCGGGCGTCGCAATCATCGCGGCGGCGTATTTGATCTGGCTGCTGAACGGTGAATCTGAGAAGAATCGCTGGGCGCGAGCGGCGATGTATCTGGTGGCAGCCGAGGTGGCGGTGGGGTTCCTCAACATCGGCCTGTCCGCGCCCGGGTGGTTGCAGATCGTGCACCTGCTGGCTGCTCAGGCCTTGTGGGTCGCGCTCATCCTGACGGGCACATCGCTGGGCCATCGGTTGCGCCCCCCGCCGCTTGCGACTTCCTGACACCGCTGTCGAACGACCAACTCGCCCACTGGTCTTGCCGACGAGACTCGCTCTGGCGAGATCGTCAAAGCGCTGTTCCGACACCCGCCTCTCGGGGCCGGTGCGCGAGGCGACGGCTGATCGTCGGACCTCGCAGTTCGGCCTGCAGATGTCGCCGCATCGTGCGCCAGGCAAAATCGTCCGTTTGCGCCGCAATGCTCTCCTTCGCAGCGGCTTCGTGAAGATCGAAGGCCAATGATCGGCCGTCGCTACACTGGTTCGTAGAATGCGCAAGCTGGCCTGTCTCCTATTCGTCGTAGCCATCTGGAGTTGCCAGGTGTCCGAGCCGATTCTGGAGGGGCCGTACCAGGTCCCGCCCGGATTTGTGGTGGAGACGCTGGCCGACGACGCCCAGATAGGCTCCCTGATCCAGGTCACGTTCGATGCCAAGGGACTGCCGGTCGTTTCCAAGGAGCGCAGCCATCCAGTGCGCTTGCTGGACAACGATGGTGACGGCACGCTCGAGACGCAGCAGGTCATCAGCGATCAGGTCGAGAACTGCCAGGGCATTTGGTTCGACGGCCCCACGCTCTACGCCAACTGCACAAACCCTGAGGATCGCGAAGCCTACCTCTTCCGCCTGCCGGACACTGACGGCGATGGTGTCGCGGACTCGCGGGAAATCCTCGTGGGATACACGGGCCGGATCGGCGAGCACGGCCCCCACGACATCCGTCGTGCTCCGGACGGGTCGATTTCCGTCCTGGTGGGCAACCATACCTTCGTGCCCGCCGACCGCATCGCGGCTGACTCCCCGTTGCAAGGCTACAAGGAGTCGCAGCTTCTCAACCGCTACATGGATTCTCGCGGGCACGCCGCCGGCCGCATGGCTCCCGGGGGCGCGCTGTTCCGGATCGAAGACGACGGCATGTCGTACTCGCTGCAGTTCGGCGGCTTCCGCAACCCTTACAACCACGCCTACGATTTCGCCGGCGAGGCGTTCACGTTCGACTCCGACATGGAGTGGGACATCAACCTGCCGTGGTATCGCGAAGTCCGATCCGTGCATGGCATTCCATCGGCAGACTATGGCTGGCGCACTGGGTCCGGCAAGTTCCCGCCCTATTTCCTAGATTCTTTGCCGCCGGTGGACGACTTGGGGCGCGGCTCGCCGGTGGGCGTGGAGTTCTATCACAGCTACGCCTACCCGCCTGAGTACTTCGACGCCTTCCTGCAGGGCGACTGGTCACGGGGCCGGGTCGTGCTCTCAAAGTTCAAGCGCAGCGGCGCGACCTATGAGCCGGCCGAGCCGGCGACGGACTTCATCTACGGCGAGCCTCTGAACGCCACCGATGTGGCTGTCGGTCCGGACGGCCTGGTCTACTTCACCATGGGCGGGCGGATGACCCAGGGCGGGTTCTTCCGCGTGGCATACAAGGGGCACCGCGCCAACGATGGCTACCGACCCGTTTCCGGGATCTTGTCCGTAGTTCGCCAGCCACAGCCTTTGTCGGCCTTTAGCCACGCCTATTTCCAGCAGCAGAAGAACGCGATGGGCGATGCATGGGCCGCAGCCCTACAAGCGTTGGTGCGAGATGACACCGCTGAGGCTCGCGACCGGGCGCAAGCGCTGCATCTGCTGCAGCGCTACGGGCCGAAGCCAGATGCGCTGCTGATCCGGAGCGCGTTTGAGAGTGAACACCCGTCGCTACGGGCCGCCGCCATGTACGTGGTCGGCCAGCACGGCAGCGACCGCGCCAAGACCCTCGCGGCGGAGGGTCTGGCGGACGGGGACGCTCTCGTGCGCCGGCGGGCGGTCGAGGCCCTGCTGCGCATGGGAGATCCGGCCTTCGCCGATGCCTCGCTCCTCTATTCCCTTCTTGGCGATCCGGACCGTTTCGTGCGCTGGTCCGGGCGCGTGGCGACCGAGGCCACGCCACGCGACTCTTGGAAGGACTTGGTCGCTGAGGAATCCGACCCGACAGCCGCCGCTAGCGGCATGCTGGCGCTGGTGCGCACCGCTCAGAGCCAGATCGAGCTGGAAGCGGTGTTCGAGAAGACCCTGTCGATGCTCAAGTCCGATGCATTGGACGCCGCAGACGAGCTAGGGCTGCTGAGAGTGTTTCACCTTGCTTGCCTTGAGATCGACGGCGGATGCCGCAAGAGCCTGCGTGACCAGATCTACGAAATCGTTTCCGCGCGCTTTCCCGCGCCCGACGAGGGCTTGAACCGGGAATACGCCCGCACAATGGCCTACGCCAACCGACCCGAGGCGATTGGCCCCATCTTGGCCCAGATTCCGGCTGGCGAGGGCGACCAGCAGTTGCAGATTCACTACGTCTACTGTCTCCGCGAGATCAAGAGCGGCTGGTCGCCGGAGCAGAAGCAAACGCTTCTGGCGTGGTTCCGAAAGGCGAAGGACTGGCGTGGCGGGGCCAGCTTTCCAGGCTTCATCAACCGACTCTTCGAGTCATCGCTGGAGTTCTTTGACGAGCAGGAGCGCCAAGCGGCCTACGCTGCCATTCCCGAGTACGCCCCGGTCGACGACGAGGCCCTGCTGGCCAGCCTGCGCAGGCGAGACGGCCATGTCCAGCCCAACGTGTTTGCGCGCAAGACCGGCACCAACCTGTACAGCGAGCAGGAGATCTTCGAGTACATGATGTACGACCCGATGACCACGATGGCAACCCGGGAGCAAGGCGTGGAAGTGTACGAGAAGGCGTGCGCGAAGTGCCACCGCCTGGGCGAGCTCGGCGAGGACTACGGTCCCGATCTGACCACGATCGCCAACCGCTTCACGCGGAGCGACATGCTCGAGGCCGTGCTGTGGCCTTCGCGGGAAATCTCGGACCAATACGGTTCTTGGCGCATCGAGACCAAGGACGATGTCTATTCGGCGCTGATCTTGGAAGAGGACGAGACCAGCGTCACGATCCTGATCCCGGATCTGGACAGGCCGGTCTCGATTCAACGCGAAGACATCGTCGACATGCGCGAGTCGGACGTTTCGATCATGCCGGAGGGTTTGCTGGACGAGTTCCAGATGCGGGAAACGGCCGGGCTGTTCCGGCTGCTTCAAGAAACGGCCTCGGACGAGAGCAGCGACTGATCGCCCCGGCCGGCGGCCATCGCTCGGAATCCGCGCAGGAAGCTCTGCGGCGTCTGCCGGGCGGACTTTCTTGCAGTCGCTAGGCTACGGTTTGCCGATGCAGTATAGGTACTCGGCAGTGCGGATGAAGAGTTGATTCCCGGCTGCCGCGGGTGATGCCAGGGTGTAGTCGTCAAGGCGATTCACAGCCAAGATCTCGAACTCGTCGCCAGCTTTGAGGACGGTGGTCGTCCCTTCCTCGCTGATGGCGTAGATCTTGCCGTCCGCCAGCAAGGGCGAGGCCGAGTAGGTGCCCGGCTCGATCCGGGTGCGATCCCAGATCGTGCTGCCGTCGCTCACCCTGAGGTTGAGAGAAATGCCCCTGTCGTCGATGATGTAGAGCCGCTCTCCATCGCTTGTTGGCGTCGGCACGTCCGGACCATAGTCAGTCGACCAGAGCTTCTTGGACTCGGTCACGTCACCGCTCCCGTCTGTGCGGAACGCGATGAACGGCCTCCTCCGGGAGGGAACCAGCACGATGTCGCCAACCACGAGCGAGGAAGCGATGGTGCGATAGTTCCGAGCGTTGTTCGGGTTCAGTCCGCCTCCCCGCCAGATCTCGCTGCCAGTCTCCAGGTCGTGCCCGGTGACGTAGCCCGCACCGGAAACGATCAGGATGAACTTCTCGCCCACCTTGGCCAAGGTTGCTGTCGAATACGAATCGGGCGTCTCGTGCAGGCCATCGGTCGGCCGGTCCACCTTCCAGAGCGTTTTTCCGGACTTGGCGTCGATCGCCAATACATACGACGGATCGTCCGTGTACATGCCTTGCAAGTTCTGTAGGTACAGCACGCCTTGGTGGAGCAGGGGAGATGAACCGTAGCCGAATTGGACACCGAACTCGCCGTAGTCGGCCTGTAAGTCGCGCAACCAGATCTGGCGACCGGCGAAGTCGAAGCAACGCAGCTCGCCGTTACCGTTGGCGACCCAGACATGCTCGCCATCCGTGACTGGCGATGGCGATGCCATGTTTTGCTTGTTGCCGATGCGGTTTCCGCGTCCAATCGACTGCTGCCAGCGGATCTTTCCGGTCTGGCGGTTTACGGCGATCAGGTAGAGCTGGTCCCGGTCCGCGTCGCCGCCTTCGAACAGGCGGGAGTTGGGGCGGTTCAGGCTAGAGCCTTTCTCCGCGGAGGTCACGAAGACGGTATCGCCCCAAATAATCGGCGTGGCGGCGGCCCAGCTGGGCAGCTTGGTACGCCAAACAACGTTCTCGGACTCGCTCCACCGAATGGGCAGTCCTGTGGAAGTGCTTGTCCCGTTGAGACTCGGGCCGCGCCACTGAGGCCAACTGTCGTTGGCGACAGCCAGCCCGGCGATGGCCACGAGACCTATTAGCAGCCGTTGCATGCCAAACATGGTATCAAGCATGTAGCCCGTTCCAGCTCTTGGCCAACCCTCCCCTGCTGACGGCGCTAGAATGTCCCCGATGCTCATACGAGTCACACTGATTGCGGCGTTGGCGTTTCCGGTGCTAGGCCAGGCCGAGGGCCTGATCGAACTGGTCGACCCCCTCGACGAGCCCGAGCGCTACTGCGTCGACGTCCCAGGGTTTGGAAATCGTCTCAATCTCAACGCTCCCCTCATGGCGCACACCTGCAAGCCCGGCGCGGCGGACGAGATGTTTGCGATCAACAAGCCGTCATCGGGGCAGCTTTACATGCCAGCCTATGACCGCTGCGCTTCTGCGGAAGCGGACCAACCCGGAGCCCAAGTCTTCCTCAAGCCGTGTGACTCGTCGCCATCGCAGCGCTTCTCGTTCGACAGCGTCGGCAAGATTCGATTGGCATCGGGAAGCGTGTGCTTGGCGGTAGCGGAGGGTGTCGGACAGCCTACCGGAGGCCCGAGCCATCTCCGGCGCGATTTGACATTAGAGTCGTGTGAATCGGTCGAGGAGTCGCATTCGGCGTGGAAGCTGCCGGCTTCAGATTGAGCCGCGTGCACGAACCGCTGCCGTCTGTCTCTTGGTCCAGCGACGGCGATACTTGCCCCCGCGTCGATCCCTTCAAACGCACACTCGTGCGGCTGGCTGCCACGGGCGGGTGAGTCGGGAGTCCTCTCTCTTCACAAAACTATTGTGGCGGTGGGCCACTTAGTGATACTATCGCCGCCGGGAGTTGATCGCGAGTAGAGCAAGAAGGGGTTCCGCAGGGTATCTTGGCTACCGCGCCGTGTCGGTTTGCAGCGGGGCGCTGTCCTCGTGAGCCAGTCAAACCTAGGCGCGTGTCGCGAAGCTTCCGATGGAGGAGATCGTATGAACACGCGCAGAGTGCTCAGTGGGTTCAGCCTGCACAGCTTCTTCGTGATCGCTGTGCTGATCCCGGTGGCCTTGTGGGGCCAGGGAGACCGCGGAACCATCAATGGAACCGTCACTGATGAAACGGGAGCGGTGATACCCGGGGCGAAGGTGGAGATCACCAACGCGAAAACGGGTGTCGTCACGACGACGGAGACGGGCATCAACGGCGTGTATTACATGCCGAACATGCTCTTCGGCGAGTACAACATCGCTGCCGAATCCGACGGGTTCAAGCGCGCGGAAGTGCTGGGACTCCGACTCAACGTCGGTTCCGAAATCCAACAGTCATTCGCACTTGAAATCGGCGCCGTGACCGAGACAGTCGAGGTCAGCGCCGCCCAGGTGCAGGTCCAGACCACGTCCGGCGCCGTGGGCTCGGCGGTGCAAATCGAGCAGATGATGGAGCTGCCCCTTGCCGGACGCAACATCTTCAATTTGGTCAACCTTGTTCCGGGCGCATACCGGTCGCGTAACGGAAACATCTCCATTGGCGGCGGGCGCACTAGGTCCGCGGGTTCCTACATCGACGGAATCAACAACACGCGCGGCGGCCTCGGCGTCCAGAACATCGAGATGGTCCCGCCGATTGATTCCATGCAGGAGTTCAAGGTCGAGGTGAACTCGATGGGTGCCGAGTATGGGCGCAGCTCGGCTGGTGCCGTCCAGGCGGCCACCAGAAGCGGGACCAACGAGTACCACGGCAGCCTCTACCACTTCGTGCGCAACGATGTTTTTGACGCGATCGGCTGGAACCAAGTGAGCAAGCCCACGCTGCGGCGCAACCAAGGCGGGGTCTCGATTGGCGGACCGATCAAGAAGAACAAGACGTTCTTCTTCGTCAACTCCGACCTGTTCCTGAATCCGTTCACGCGGGATCGGATTCGCAGCGTCGGTCGCCCGGAATTCCGAACCGGCGATTTCTCGCGAGCTTTCCAGAACCGGCGCGGCAATCCCGTCCTCGTGCCGATCCATGACCCGGACACTCGCAAAGCGGGCTCGTTCACCAGGCCGCGCCTGTCGGATCCGTTTCCGAACCAACAGATTCCGGCCGGTCGGTTCGACCCGGTCGCTGTCAAGGCGCTGAGCTACCTGCCCCAGCCAACGCCCGGCTGGGAACCGCGCAACCCAGCCAACCAATCCGGGAATTGGGTCGAGCAGATTCCGCGGAACGTGACGCGGACGTACAACACGATCAAGATCAACCACAACTACACCGCGAAGTGGAGCACGTTCCTGAGGACGATCATCAGCAAGAACGCGGTCGTCGATGCGTATTCAGACGGCTACGGCGTGGCCGACCCGAACGCGATCAACAACGAGCAACTCCGCCAGAACTGGGGGTTGAACAACACCTACATGTTCAGTCCCACGAATTTCGTGGCCGTGTTGGTCGGCTTCAACCGTGTCTACATCGACCGCTTCTCTGGTGATTGCTGCGACACGGACTACGCCGAGCTGCTCGGAATGCCCGGGTTTGAGAAGGGCGGGGAAGCGTTCCCGCGATTCAACTTCAACAGCCGCATTCCTATGACCGGCATCGGAGCCGGCTATGCGAAGCGGGTGGCTGCCTTCACGAATTTCGACTACGAGGCCAACTTCACCCGCATTCATGGCGATCACACCCTGAAGTACGGGGGCAAGTACACATCCTTTCAAGGCAATGAACTCGCCAGACCGCAGCCTTCTGGCAACTGGAATCTAGGGGCGAGTACACAAGGAAATGGCCAGAGAGGGGTGGCGGGGATGTCAACACCGGCGTCGGACTCGCTGACTTCCTGCTAGGTCAGGTCTGGAATCTGGACGCGCGCGTCGCCGCGCCGATCGGCAAACGGATCAAGTACTGGTCGGGATACTTCCAAGACGATTGGAGGGTCACGCCAAGGCTCACGCTGAATCTCGGCGTGCGCTACGAAACCGAGACGCCCATCTATGAGGTTGGCGGGCGCATGAACGGCTTCTGCGAGTTCTGCCCGCACCCGCTGGCCGGCCAGAACGGGATACCCGAAGGAGCGATCGGCAAGGTGCTCTTCCCGAATAGGGACGGCACGGGCAAGTACCTGTGGCAATGGGACAAGAACAACATCGCACCGCGTTTCGGCTTCGCATACCGCCTCAAGGCGGACTCATCCATGGTGCTCCGAGGTGGGTTCGGGATCTTCTTCGGCAATCCATACGACCGCAACTCGATTCAGCCCGGCCGTGCAGGGTTCGACAACATCTTCCGTCGGCGCAATGGCCTCAACAGCTACCTTCGCGATGGCTTGCCAGCGGGAGCCCTTGACGACATCCCCGAGGAGGAACTGAACGGAGGGTTCGGTGCCATTGGGACCCGCTTCCCGACTTCCACGATCCAGTACTGGAACGAAGATCGAGTTCTGCCCTATTCGCAGAACTTCAACCTCACGCTCCAGACTCGGTGGAAGAACACGCTCTGGGAGTTCGGTCTGCTCGGGGCCCTAGCCAGGCACCAAGCCTACAACAACATCAACATCAATCAGATTCACCCCGATGACCTGGCGGCGGCCAACGCTCCTGGAGTCACTGCCACCCAGAAGGAACTCTTCCTGCCCTGGACGGCGTGGGCTGGCCGCGCCGACCAGATTCAGCTGATGTCGCCGAACTGGGGGATCTCGAATTACTACGCTGCCACGTTCAAGACCGAACGGCGCATGAGGAACGGGATCGGTTGGACGATCTCGTACACGCATACGCAGTGGATCGACAACATCCGGTTCATCGGGAACGCGGACACCTTCGGGACCAACTACTACCCGCAGTCGGTGTACGACTTGAGGAACGAGCGGGCCAGCTCGGCAAGCCGGCTGCCGCACCGAGTGGTTTCCGCGCCGATGTACGACCTGCCTTTCGGCCACAACCGACGCTGGGGCAAGCAGTGGCCCAAGCTCCTCAATGCGATCGCGGGCGGCTGGCAGGTGTCCGCCATCAACATGATGCAGAGCGGGGGGTATATCGGAACGATCGTGCAGGGCGGCCAGAACATCAAGGGCGATTTCTCGTTCGGTCACGTGCTGCGGCCCAACCTGACTGGCGCTCCGTTCGAGCACCCGACGCAGAGCGCGCCCACGCCGAACTTCAACGGCGCGATCGACTGGTTGAACCCGGACGCGTTTGCGGTTCCGGATCGATTCACCCTCGGCGACGCTGCCCGCAACCTGCCGGGCATTCGCGGGCCGTGGTTGTTTGACCTGGACATGCTGCTGGCGAAGAACTTCTACTGGGGCGAGAGGTGGCGCGCGCAATTCCGCGCCGAAGTCTTCAGCATGACCAACACCCCGCATTTCGCGCTGCCGAACACTTCGGTCGGCGCCGGCAACTTCGGCCTCATCACAGGCACCTACGGCGGGCGCCGAGTGATGGAGTTCGGCATGCGGATCACCTTCTAGCCGGCCTCCAGCCAAGGCCGCTCCCAAGGCGCTGCGCCCGGGGGGCGGCCTCCGCCCCCCTTGCCGGCCGGGCGTTCATCTGCCGGTGGCGTGGTGCGATGCGCGCGCTAGCGCGGGCAGTGGTCGCCCGAACCCTGAGTACGTTCACCACTCCCACCTGCGCGGACCGCGGCACTCGAGACGGTCGGCCGCGACCGTCGCCCGAATTCCGAGCGGCTCAGTGCTAGAGCGAGTAGCCGCCCGACTCGAGGATCCGCGCGGCGATCCGATCCCGCGCCGCCGGGAGGTCTGAAGGAGCCGGGCCGGTCAGCTGCTGGAACGCCTTCCACGTGTCCTCCGATTCGGCACCGTCGCTGCATGCGCCGATCACGAGTCCGCCGAGTTCCCGTACCGTGCCCAGAGATTGCTGGAGCAGCACAGTGAGCATGTCGCCAGCACTGCTGCTGCGACCGCGAGATGCAAGTTTCGCGGTTCGCAAGAGAGCCGAGTCACAGGCGTAGACTGCCGCCGTCATGTCGCCCACGGCAGCGGCGACCTCTTGCTGCCGGTCCAGCGAATCGCCGAATTTTCGGTAGGCGAGGCCCACCATGCGCAAGGTAGCCTTTCTTATGCGGTCCACGATGTCGTGCTGCTCGGCCAAGCCAGCGGAGTCGTCAACAGCTGGGGCAGCGTCTGCTGGGCTCCTCGCCGCTTGCGCGACCGCTTTCAGCAAGTCTAGGCGCCCCTGTCCTGCGCGCTTGAGCAGCATGCCGGTCGTCAGCAGACGGTTGATCTCGTTCGTGCCTTCAAAGATGCGGTTAATGCGGGAGTCTCGATAGTTGCGTTCGACTGCGTAGTCTTCGTGGTAGCCGTAGCCGCCGTGGATTTGCACGGCCTCGTCCGTCGTGAAGTCGAGCACTTCCGACACGTAGACCTTGGCGATAGAGCACTCGATGGCGTACTCCTCCACAGCCTTGAGCGTCTGTCGCGCCGCCTCGGGACTGTCCCAGGACACGTTCGCCAGCCTGGCGTCGATCATCCCCGACGTGCGGTACACCATCGACTCGCTTGCGAACACTCGCACCGCCATGTCCGCCAGCTTCTGGCGGATGGCCCCGAAGTGGGCGATCGGCTGCCCGAACGCCTTGCGCTGCAGCGCGTACGAGGCCGAATCCGAGATCGAGTCCTTGGCCCCGCCCACGCATGCGGCTGCCAGTTCCAAGCGGCCCATGTTGAGGACGTTGAAAGCGATCACGTGCCCGCGGCCGATCTCGCCGAGCACGTTCTCGACCGGGACGTGGACATTGTCTAGGTACAGCGCCGTTGTCGAGCTGCCGCGCAGTCCCATCTTGTGCTCTTCGGCTCCCGGCTTGACGCCGTCGAACGCGCGCTCGACCAAGAACGCGGTGAACTTTTCGCCGTCGACCTTCGCGAATACCGTGTACAGGTCGGCCCAGCCCCCGTTCGAGATCCACATCTTCTGGCCGTTGAGCACGTAGTGCTTGCCGTCTGGGGAGAGTTCGGCACGCGTGAGCGAGTTCTGCGAGTCGCTGCCGGCCTGCGGCTCGCTCAGGCAGTAGGCCGCCAGCAGCTCTCCCGTGACCATGCGAGGCAGGTACCGCTGCCGCTGTTCCTCGGTTCCGAAGAAAACCAAGGGCAATGTGCCAATGCCGGCGTGGGCTCCGTAGGTGGTCGAGAACGATGCGTAGCCGCCCATCGCCTCGGCCACCAGCATCTGCGTGGTGATGTCCAACTCGAGCCCGTCATGCCGCTCCGGCACGAGGATGCCGAGCAGCCCTAGCTCGGCAGACTGCTCGATCAACTGTCGGGCCAGGCCCGGCTCTTTGCGTTCGAATTCCGCAATTTGCGGCACGACCTCCGCTTCCACGAAGCGCTTGGTCGTGGCCAGCGCTTGGCGCTGCGCCTCGGTGAAGGCCTCTGGAGTGAGCACGGCGCCCGAGTCGCAGGCACTGATCAGAAAGTGGCCTCCGACTGGAGCTTGCAGGGCCGGAACATCGACTAGGGCTGTTGCAGACATCGGATTCCTCCCAGGCTTTAGTCTAGACCCCGGCGAGCCGTACTGCTTCCGCCCGGCTAGCGTTGCAGTTTCAGGGCGTATGCTTCGAATGCGATCTGTTTCTGCACGTTCAAGCGCTGGAGCTGCTCCAGCTCTTGGAGCGCCGCCACCGCCCGCTCGAGCCAGGGAAAGCTCACCCGGCGCGCGAGCGGTTCCAACTCCGCGGCGATGTCATGATGCACGAGGTCAGCTGGGGCTTTGACGCGCATCAGCAGCAGGTCCCGCAAGAGCGAGTGCAGCATCGCGGCCAGCCGGTCGATCTGACCCGATTCGCCTCTGCCGAGCGATCCGATCTCAACAGACAGCTTGGCGAATTCGCCGCGCTTTAGCGCGGCTCGGAGCAGGGTCAGCATCGCGTGTCGGCGACGCGCGAACTCTTCCATGTCCAGACTGATCGCCGCGCCGGGACTGCCTTCCGCCCACGCGCTGACCAGAGCTCGGTCTTCCTCGGCAACCTCGTCCCGCGATTGCATGAACTCGTCCATTTCGCTCCTCGCCAAGGGGGAAAAGTAGAACGGGATGGCTCGGGACCGTATGGTCGGCAGGAGGGCGAACGGGTTCTCGGACGTCAGGATGATCGTCAGGCTGGCAGCCGGCTCCTCCAGTGTCTTCAACAGCGCATTCGAGGCTTCGTCCGTGGCGCGGTCCGCGTGTTCGAGCACGAAGATCCTGCGACGCCCCTCTGCGGGAGCGAGGCGAGCCGACTCCCGCAGCATGCGAGCTTGGTCAATCGATAGCAGCTGCATCGGCCCGTCCGGGGGGAAAATGAGCACATCCGGGTGCGTCGCGACCACGAGCGGAGCGCCCTTGCGCTTTTCCGCCGTCAGCTTGCGCCGTGCCTCGATCCGCTCGCGGAACTGCTCCGACGAAAGGTCGCCTTCGAGGATCCTGATGCAGGCCGAGCATTCGCCGCACGGCTTGCCCGGCCCGGACGCGCAGTTCATTCCCGCCGCCAGGTGGCGGGCCAAGGTGGCCTTGCCGATGCCTAGCTTTCCGGCGAACAGCAGCGTCTGCGGCAGGCGATCCTCGGACACCATTCGCCAGAGTGATGCGGCGATGCGGCGGTGGCCAAAGAATCGAGGTGCTGGCATCAGTCGCTCCGCGCCACCAGGCCGCGCTCAGAAAGTGCCGGAAGCGCGGCGGCCAACACTCGCCCAAAGACCTCCGAGACCGAGCCCTCGGCTACAACACGGCGAATTCGTTGCGGCTGGTCGGCATGCATCTGAGCGTATCCGTCCCGAACGCGCAGGAAGAATTCCAGCGCCTCTGACTCCATGCGGTCCCTGCCGGCGCTCCGGCCGGATTCTCGTTCGCCCACCCTCGCCAGGGCGGCCGCCGGCTCGATGTCCAGCCACAGTGTCAGGTCGGGTTGCAAATCGCCGCAGGCGACTTCGCTCAGCTGTTGCACCGCGGCGGAGCCTAGTCCTCGACCGTAGCCTTGGTAGGCGACGCTCGCATCTGTGAAGCGATCGCAAACCACGACTTGACCGGCATCTAGGGCCGGGCGGATGACTTCTGCCACGTTTTGCGCCCGTGACGCGAAGAACAGCAACAGCTCGGTCATCGGCTCGATCCCGTGGTTTCGAGCGTCGAGCAGAACGCTTCGAATCCTCCGCCCGATCGCCGTTCCGCCGGGTTCTTGCGCGAGCAGCGTCGGTAGGCCCATCGCCGCCAGCCGCTCGACGAGGAGCCGGATCTGGGTTGTCTTGCCGCAGCCGTCGATTCCCTCGACGCTGATGAAGTATCCGGCCCTCGGCAAGTTGCGATTATATCCCCGGCCAGCCGGTCGGTCAGCCTGCGG
Organism: Bryobacterales bacterium; assembly: GCA_022823865.1. Lineage (GTDB taxonomy): Bacteria > Acidobacteriota > Terriglobia > Bryobacterales > UBA6623 > VXMF01. The sequence goes on along the minus strand of JAJEHF010000133.1, from coordinate 16,826 downwards.
TGACGGTGCGGATCACCTCTAGGTTGCCGCCCTCCAATCGGAACAGGGTGAAGTCGGCGGCTTGTCCGGGAGCGAGGTATTCCGTGCGTTCCGGCAAGCCCATCGCCGCTCCCGGATTCGAGCAGGCCAGTCGAGTCGCTTCGTGCAGCGTCATCCCACCGAATCGCATCGCGTTCTCGACGCCGCGATCCATGCTCAGGGCAGATCCCGCCAGCCGCCGGCTGCTGGCGAGTTCGACCCGGCGGCTGGGCAACAGTTCGACTTGCTGCTCCCCGAGCTGGTATATGCCCGGCTCGCAATGGGCCGGTGCGACCGCATCGGTGACGAGAATCGATCGGCGCGGCCCCTTGACTCGCAGTGCGATCTTGGCGAACGCTGGCAGTAGGTGGATCCCGTCGACGATCAGGCCTGCATAGAGGCGGTCGTCAGCCATCTGGTGGACGATGTAGTTGTCGTGCCTCGGGACTCTCGCGTGCGCGCCGTTGCCCAAGTGAGTGCTCATCGTCGCACCGGCGCTGACGGCGTCGGCGATCTGCGCAGACGTGGCGTTGGTATGTCCAATCGAGACAACCACGTTGTTGGCTGCCATGTGCTCGATCACGCGCGGCGCCTCGTCGTGTTCCGGGCTGAGGGTGACGATCCGGATGCCCCCTTCGGCTGCGTCTTGAAAGCGCGCGAACTCTTCGATGCTAGGCGGTCGCACGTGCCGCTGCGGGTGCGCCCCGCGAGGCCCGTCATCCGGTGAGATCCACGGCCCTTCGACGTGAAAGCCGAGCATCGCCGAGCCGTTGGAGACGGTGCGCCGCGCCATGGCTAGATTCCGCAGCGAGCCTCGCATGTCCTCTCCCGATCCGGTGATCACCGTGGGATAGAAGCGCGCTACGCCGGTCGAACGCTGGACTTCGATGGAGCGGGCGATATCGTCGGCGGGCGTGTTCGGGTCGTTGTAATCCACGCCTGCGAAGCCGTTCACCTGCAAGTCCACCCATCCCGGGGAAACGAACGGCTCCGCCTCGCCGGCGGCCGCTTCGACTGCGGAAATCCTGCCGCCGCTCGTGCTAATGGCTAGCGTCTCGCCGGTTCCGGGATGGATACCGCGCACGGTCTCGGCTCCGGCAACCGCTCCCGCCGCGGGTCTGCTCGACATGGAGTCTCATTATGGCCCGCCGCTGCGACGGAGCCCCGGCCGGCATGAGCCCGGCAGCCGCTCGCCGGGGACGCATCTGTTTGATTCGGGGAGTGATAGTATGAATTCTTGCGACGCCAGTTCAAGATCAAGTCCGGTCGGCCTGGCTTCATTCGCGGCGCGTTCGGTGCGATTGGAGCTATCGCTAACCTGTTCTTGGGGCTTTACTTGTGCGCTGTCGGCGCCTTAGGCTTGGTCGTCGGCGGCGATATGTTCTTTCCCCTGGTGCCGGTCTCGCCAGAGAACGCTGCCACGGCGCTGCTTGTGCTCGGCGCGTTTGCTGTTGTCGCCTCGGTGCTTGCCATTTCCGACGGCAGGCTCAAGCGAATTCCCCAGTTGGTCTGGGCCGCAGTCCTGTTCGTGGGATTGACGGCGGCGGTCTTCAGGGGGGACTATCGCTTCGACGGCATGGAGAGCTTCAAGGCTCATGGCTGGATGCTGCTGGGCTCGTTCGTGCTGCTTTGTGCCAGTTGGGTGCGCTTCAAGACACCAGCGCGGAAGCGCTCGCTGTACTAGGCGTCCTGCCGAGCGCTGTCCTTGGGGCGGTCTCAAGCTGGCGAGCCTGCGGAATGCTGCCACGGGGCCAGCGGTTGCCGCATAATGGCGGAAGGTAGTGTGCCATGGATGTGTTCGACCAAGTCAGGGACGCCCTCGCGTCCGGAGACGTCGAGGCCGGGTTCGAGCTAGCGATCGACCGCTTCCGGAACGAGCGGTCGTACCCGATGATCTTCGAAGCGCGCTTGATGCAGAAGCGGCACGCGCTGGGCATGCCGCTGATTCAAACCGAGCCTTGGAGCAATCTCGGCGAGGACTGCCAGTCCGCCTACGAGAGCGCCACGGTCGAGGCCGCCCGCGAGGTGGGCACGCTCTTCCTCAACGATGGCGAGATCGGGCGGGCTTGGCCGTACTTCCGCGCGATCGGGGAGAAGGATCTGGTCCGCGAGGCCATCGAGCAGTGTGACGATGGCGCGAGTGGCGAGGCCTTGGACGGCATCATCGAGGTCGCCTATCACGAGCAGGTCAATCCGAAGAAGGGCTTCGAGCTGATCCTCAAGCACTACGGCACCTGCCGCGCCATCACCAACTTCTCGCAGTATCCCGTCGAGGAGGGCAGGGCGGACTGCGCGGAACTGCTGGCCGAGAACGTACACTCCGAGCTGCTGGCGAACATCAAGCACGCCGTGGAGCAGAAAGAGGGGCAGGCCCCGGAAGGCGACGACCTCGGAGCCATCGTGGAGGAACGCGGCTGGCTCTTCGAGGGCAATGCGTACTACTTGGACACCTCGCATGTCTCGTCGCTGGTGCAGATGGCGCCTGCGATTGACCGCGAGCGAACGCTCGAACTGCTGCTGGGCATGGCGCGCTACGGAAGCCAGCTCAGCGAGATGTACCAGTTCCCCGGCAATCCGCCGTTCGAGAACGTCTTTGAAGACTACGCCGCTTACATCAGCACCGTCTTGCGACGCGATGTCGAGGCCGGGTTGGAGCACTTCCGGCGCAAGATCGAGACCTGCGATCCCAATATCGCCGGCACGACGCCCGCGCAAGTGCTGGTGAACCTGCTGGTGCGCCTGGGCCGTCCCGGAGAGGCCGCCGATGTCGCGCTGGAACACCTCTCCGAGGCCGATCCGCAGTTCCTGACCTGCCCCAACGCCCTGCAGCTGTGCCAGATGGCGCAGGACTACAAGCGGCTGGCCGAGGTGGCGCGCAATCGCCGCGACCTGTTGAGCTTCGCGGCGGCGACCATGCAGGCGGAAACCCGGGCGGCGGCTTGAGGCTTCGACTACCATAGGATCGTGCTGCCAGAACCAGCCCTGCGCGCCTTGGAGCTAGCCGTCGGCGAGCGCGCCGTCCTGCACCGGGACCAAGACCTGCTGCTGTACGAGTACGACGGCAGCATCGACAAGGGCCGCCCGGAATGCGTGGTCTTCCCCCGGCGCACCGAAGACGTCGTCGAGATCGTGCGCATCGCGGCCGACTATGACCTCCCCATCGTGGGGCGGGGAGCCGGCACCGGACTGAGCGGGGGCGTGATCCCGACCCGGGGCGGGATCATGATCGGCTTCGCGCGCATGAACAAGATTCTCGAGATAGATCTCGAGAAAGAGTGCGCGGTGGTACAGCCGGGTGTTGTGAACTTGGACATCACCCGCGCCGTGCAAGGTCACGGATACTACTACGCTCCCGATCCTTCGTCGCAAAAGGCCTGCACCATCGGCGGCAACGTTGCCGAGAACGCCGGCGGCCCGCACACGTTGATCTACGGCGTGACCACCAACCACGTGCTGGGTATAGAGGCTGTTCTGCCGGATGGCACTGTGCTGCAAGTCGGTGGCAAGGAGCAGGACCTGCCGGGCTACGACATCACCGGCTTGCTGACCGGTTCCGAGGGAACGATGGCCCTGGTGACCAAGGTGATTGTCAGGCTGATGCGAGCCAGCGAGGCGGTGGAGACGCTGCTGTCGATATACGACCGAGCGGACGACGCTGCCGATACGGTGGCCGAGCTCACGGCTCGAGCCGTCACTCCGGCGGCGGTGGAAATGCTGGACGGCGTGATGCTCCGCATGGTTGAGGAAGCGACTCACGCCGGGTTTCCGATGGATGCCGAAGCGGTGCTGCTGATCGAGCTCGAGGGTGTGCGCGAAGGCGTCGCCGAGCAGCTGGAGCTGGTCAACGCGGTCTGCTTGGAGACCGGTGCGCGCGAGGTGCGGGTGGCGAAGAGTGCCGAGGAGCGGGCCTTGCTATGGAAGGGTCGCAAGAACGCGTTCGGAGCGGTCGGGAGGGTGAGCCCGACCTATTACGTGCAGGACGGGGTCGTTCCCCGCACGCGGATCGCTGATACTCTGCGGCACATCCACCACGTTTCGGAGAAGTACGGCCTGACGATCAGCAATATCTTCCATGCCGGGGATGGCAACATGCATCCCATCATCCTGTTCGACCCCCGCAGCGAGGACGAGACCAAGCGCACCCGCGCGGCCGGAGAGGACATCCTCAAGTACTGCATCGAAGTGGGCGGGGCGATCACGGGGGAGCATGGCGTAGGCATGGAGAAGAACGAACTGATGCCGCTGCTGTTCGCCGAGGACAGCTTGGACCAGATGGAGCGGCTGATGCGCATCTTCAATCCCGATGGCCGCCTGAACCCGGGCAAGATCTTGCCAACGGGCAAGGGCTGCCTGGAGATCAGGCCGCCTGCGGCCCCGCACAAGGCGGTCGTCTGGTAGCGCTCGCGTCCTGCGCCGCATTCTCGCTTCTGCTAGCATCTGCCTGTCATGCGCTGGCTAGCCGCTCTTGTCTTGCTCGGAACCGGGTGCGTGGGCGGGGCGCCCGACGCAGAATTGATCGCGCCCGATGACATTGCGCCGCATGTGCGGTTCCTGTCCCATGACCTGTTGGAAGGGCGCGGAGTAGGCGGGCGCGGCGAGGAATTGACCATAGAATACTTGGCCGCCCAGTTGGAGCTGGCCGGTGCGGAACCGGCCGGCGAAAGCGGCACCTACTTCCAGACGGTGCCATTGGTTGAGATCAAGACCCAGAGCAGCTCCAGCGTGCGCTTGGCCGGGCGCGAGCTCGAGCCCTTGACCGAGTACGTGGGCAACAACGAGCGGCAGACCGGCAGGGAAGTGTTTGACGCCGACGTGGTCTTCGTCGGGCACGGCATCGTGGCGCCGGAATTCGAGTGGGACGACTTCAAGGGAATCGATGTCAGCGGCAAGCTGCTGGTGCTCTTTACGAACGAGCCGCCGTCCGACGACGACGCCCTCTTCGGCGGCAAGGCGCTCACGTACTACGGGCGTTGGACCTTCAAGTTCGAGGAGGCTGCCCGGCGCGGGGCTGCTGGCGTGCTGATCGTCCACACCGACGAGACCGCGGGCTATCCCTGGGAGGTCGTGCGAAATTCGTGGAGCGGAGCCCAGCCCTATGTCGAGGTCAAGCCGGGCGAGCCTAGGCTGGCGCTGGCGGGTTGGATCACATCAGATGCGGCTGAGAGGCTCTTCCAGTCATCGCCGGGCACCCGCGAGCTTACGCTGGGCGGGTTGCTTGACGCCGCCAACCGCGAGGACTTCACTCCCATCGAACTGGGAGTGCGGGCCCAGGTCGATCTGCGCAGCTCCGTCGTGCCGATCGAGACCCGCAACGTCTTGGCGAGCTTCCCGGGGAGCGATCCGACCCTGGCAGACGAGGCCGTGCTCTATACGGCTCACTGGGATCACATGGGCGTGCACGGGGAAGGCGACGACCGCATCTACAACGGGGCGGTGGACAACGCTACCGGTTGCGCGGCGTTGCTCAGCATCGCGCGAGCGTTTGGGGAGCTGGCGTCCGCACCGGCTCGCAGGGTCTTGTTCGCATTCGTCGGTGCAGAGGAGAGCGGCTTGCTGGGATCGGCGTACTATGCCGCCAACCCGGTGGTGGCGACGGGCAAGACCGCCGTCAACCTCAACTACGACGGCCTGTATCCATTCGGCAAGACCAGCGATTTGTCGCTGCCGGGATATGAGCGCACGAGCCTCAGCGCGACAGTGGAGGCCCTAGCGGCCGAGTTCGGACTCGCCCTGACTCCCGACGCGCACCCCGAACAGGGCTACTATTACCGCTCGGACCAGTTCAGCCTGGCCAAGCACGGCGTGCCCGCATTCTCGATCAAGAGCGGTTCCAAGTATCCGGGCCGGCCCGCCGGGTGGGGCGATGAGAAGGTCGCTCAGTATCGCGGGAGCCACTATCACCAGCCTTCGGACGAGTTTCAGGAGGACTGGGACTTTGCCGGGATCGCGGATTTGGCGCGCTTCGGATTCGAGCTGGGCAGGATCGTGGCCGACCAGTCTGACCTTCCGACTTGGAGGCCGGGGGACGAGTTCCTGGCGGCGCGCGAGCGCTCGTGGCAGTGAGCTCAAACGTCGCATAGCTGTCTTGTGCACAGCAGGCTGATTCAACGCTTGAACTGCGGCCCACTCGCGTCGCGCTAGTCCGCCGGCCGATACCTGGGTGCGGAGCCGCGTCGCACTAGCGTCGATCGCGCACCAGGGTGTCACAGCTTCGGGGCCGCCGACTTCGCCCCATGTGATCGAAGTGCTCGGCCTACTGTAGCCGCTGAGATCAAGACCAAGCTCGAGCCATCGCAGGAATGAGCAGCCTAGACGCGCAGAAGATGCCTGCGCATGGCCGACCCTGCAGAGCCGATTTGCTTCACGCCGAAGACCATCTCTCTGCTCAGGCTTTCGAGGATGCGACCAATTTGGTGTGTCGCGATCGCACCGCGGTTGGAACCGCGGTTGTCGCCTACTGCATTCGCATCCCTTGGGCATTCGCGATTGCGCCAGGAAATCCAAACCCTCACCCGCGTAGTGTGCGCATCGCTCTGCCCTGACAGACAACCGGTCCGAGCTGCGCCAGATGAAGCCGGCTGTCGAGGATCAGCTATACTGGTCCGCTCAATATACGGCCTAAGGTCTTGGTAACTCAGAGATCTCAGTAGTGGAGTAAGCCTTTATGATTTCACGATCAAGCACTGTCGGCTCATCGATGCCGCCGGTCTTCGTCACTGGCTCGACCGGTCATTTAGGGGCTAATCTCGTGCGCCGACTGCTCGACGACGGCGTTCGGGTCCGGGTGTTTCTGAAACGCGGGGAAAGCGACGAAGCATTGGAAGGACTCGATGTCGAGCGTTCGGTTGGCGACATTCGGGACTTGAACTCCACCAAGCACGCGCTCGCAGGCTGCCAGGGCGTCTATCACTGCGCGGCCAAGGTCTCAACCATCGAGGGCAATCGCGCCCATCGCCGGGAGTTATTCGAGTGCAACGTTCTCGGGACCCGCAACGTGCTGCAAGCGGCGCGGGAGGCGGGGGCTGGCCGCGTGGTGGTGACGGGCTCCTTCAGCGCGGTCGGCCACGACTTGGACGATCCGTCAGCTCCCAGCGACGAGACCATGCAGTTCTATCCCATGGACCGCACGATGCCGTATGAGCGCAGCAAGGCGCTTGTCGAGCACGAATGCTGGCGTGCCGCGGCGAAGGGGCAGGACATCGTGGTTGCAACGTGTTGTGCGGTGGTTGGGGGCAGCGACTATTTCCCCTCGCGACTGGGCAGGACCCTGTGCGACTACTCCAACCGCAAGCTCCATGCCTATGTTGATGGCGGGTTCGAGTTTGTTGCGGCACGAGACATTGTTGAAGGACACGTGTTGTGCATGCAACGGGGACGGTCGGGCGAAAAGTACATCTTCAGCACCGAATACAAGACCATATCCGAGATCTTGGATCTGTTCGAGGAAGTCTCTGGTGTCCCGCGACCGCATCGGCGGGTCCCGACTCACATGATGCTCGTCTTTGCAGAAGCGGCGAGCTTTTATCTGAGCCGATTTCACCCGAGCTTCCCCCAGCGTTTCACCCCTGGTGCCATTCGGCTGCTGAGGAAACGCCGTCATGCCGACACCGGCAAAGCAAGGCGGGAGCTCGGCTATCAGCCAACCACCATCCGCGCTGCGGTTCACGCGGCCTACAAGTTCCACTACGATCGCAAGGCAATCGCGAATCCTCGCGCGAAGCCTCCGCGCGCGAACGCCGACGGCGAGGGGCAAGACTTCGTTCCAAGCCAAGGCGCAGGGGTCACACCGGAAGGGGTCGCGATATGAGCCTGGCGCAAGCTATGCCACCAGGCTTCGAGGAGGCGGGCAACCTGCGGCAGCAAGCACGCGCCACGGGAATGGACCCGGATTATTGGTATGCGGTTGAGGAGGTGCGGCGGGTCAAGCCTGGCACGGTGGTCGAGATCGTATTCTGGAAACGTTCGATCGCGCTGTTTCGGAGTGCGGATGGCTCGTTTCACGCGGTCGAGAATCGCTGTCTGCACCGCCAGCTCAAACTCTCCCTGGGCGAGGTGGAGGGCTGCCGGCTCGTCTGCGCCTACCATGGCTGGGAGTATGACGAGAGCGGGCGGGTCGCTAGGATTCCCGACCTCTTCGGGCGGAAGAGTGCCCCGAAGCTCTCGGTCAGATCCTATCCCGTAAAGGTCCGTTACGGTCTGGTCTGGTTGTTTCCGGGTGTCCCGGAGCGCGCGCCGTTGCGCCAGATCCCGGACATCCCCGAACTCGAGGGACCGAAGCGATGGGCCTGTGTGCCGCTGAGCTTCACCTGCTCGGCCCACCACTCGATGGTGATCGACAACGTGAGCGACTTCTCGCACGCCTATCTGCACCGTCGATACCGTCCCTTCACCGGTGCCAATCTCACCCGTTGCGAAACTGTCGGTGACGACGTGCACCTCGCCTATGACACGCAGGTCGGACGCGGGCGCATCTCCGGACTGTTCGTCGATCACGACCGTGTCGACACCAACCGGATGGAGCTTTGCTACCAATACCCGTACCAGCGGTCGAACACTGATGACGAGATCAAGCACTGGCTATTCGTGCTGCCGATCGACGAGCGCACTACTCGGGCGTTCTTCTTGTTCTACTTCAAGTCGCTGAAGATACCTATGCTGCCCGTGCGCATTCCCCGTTTCGCGATGACCACGGTCTTGAAGATCGCGAACCGCGTCCTCATCGGCCCCTTGCTCGCTCAGGACCGAGTTGCTGTCGAAGCGGAGCAGGAGGGTTACGAGAGACATTGGGACGCCCCTCCCATCGAGAGCAATCCGGTGGTGCGCGCCTTCCAAAAGGTGACCGTCCGCAAGTGGCGGGAGCACTTGGCCCGGGAGGAGGAGGCTTCCCGTGTCCGCGCCTGAGGCGATGGCGGCGTGGTCCGCCCTGTCGGCAACCACCGCGCTCGAGGCGGCGGCAATGATGTTGGCGTTTATCGGCGTCTTGTTTCTAGGTTCGATAGTTCTGCCCGGACGTCAAGTTACGGGGCCTGATGGCGAGGGTCAAACACACTCCTACAAGCTCAACGGCCTTGCGCTATTCCTGATCACCGCGGTCGCGGGATGTCTCGCAGAACTCTTCGGCTGGTTCTCTTTGTTAGCGCTGCATACCCACTTTGCCGCCTTGTTCGTCGTGGCAAACGGATTCGCATTCGCGCTGTCCGGCTGGCTGTTTTTCCGGGGGGTCCGGGCCCGCGGCGCATCACCGGGATTCTGGCGGGGGTTCTTCTTCGGTGTGGATCATAATCCGACCTGGTTCGGTGTGGATTTGAAGCTTTTCAGCTACCGTCCTTCTCTCATCGCACTGGCGCTGTTCAACGCATCGTTCGCCGTGGTGCAGTACGAGACTTACGGTGAGTTGACCTTAGCCATGGCGCTCTACCAGGCCTTCACATTCTTGTACGTGCTCAACTACTTCCAGTTCGAGCACGGAATGACGCACACCTGGGACATGGTCAGCGAGCGCTTGGGGTGGATGTTGATTTGGGGAGACTACGTGCTGGTCCCATTCTTCTACAGCCTCGGCGGCTGGTGGCTCGTCCACCCGACGGCACCGCTGCCTCCGATCGCCGCCCCCGCGCTCGTCCTGCTGTTCGTGCTCGGCTTCTGGCTGTTCCGCGGCGCCAACGAGCAGAAACACCGTTTCAAGCGCGATCCCAGCGTGACGATTTGGGGCGGACCGGCGCGGTCTTTGGACGGCCGCTTGCTAGTCTCCGGATTCTGGGGTATCGGACGACATCTCAACTATACGGGCGAGATCTGCGTGTATCTCGCCTTCACCCTTACGACCTGGCTTTCATCTTGGGTGCCCTACCTGCTGCCGGCGTGGCTAGCGTGCCTGTTGTGGCATCGCTCGCGACGCGACGAGCGCCGCTGCCGGGCCAAGTATGGCGAGTTGTGGGGGCGTTACACCGAGCGGGTGCGCTATTCGATGCTGCCGTTCGTCTATTGAGGAATGAGGAATGGATCGGCAGTGCACGTGGCAACCTGGGCGTCCAGCCCAGCCATCCCTGCCCGCAGGTGCAGCCGTTCCGGAACTTGCGGGCGGGTGGCCGTTGATCGGTCATCTGCCGGGATTCCAAAAAGACCCGATCTCGATGTTGAGCCGTGGCTGGCGCGAGCAGGGCGAGCTCGTCCAGTTCCGACTCGGCCCTCGCGAGTTTGTTCTCTTTACGGGACCTGAAGCCCACGATTTCTACTTCGGAGCACCCGAAGAGCAACTGAACGCGAAAGCCGTCTATCAGTTCACGGTGCCGATCTTCGGGCGCGGCGTGGCGTACGACGTCTCCCCAGAACTGATGGCCGAGCAGCTGGGATTCTTGTTCCCGGCGCTGCGCGCCGCTGCGATGCGCAGATTCGCCCGTATCATGTCCGAGGAAACGACGCAGTTCGCTGACGCTCTCGGCGAGAACGGGCAGGTTGACTTGCCGCAGGCGATGAACGAGCTCACCGTCAATATCGCCAGTCGTTGCCTCATTGGGCAGGAGGTGCGGGACCAGGTCGATGCGGGCTTTGCAGAGGCTTATCACGACCTGCAAAAGGGCATCAACACACTTGGGTTTTTTCTCCCGAAACTTCCGACTGCAGCGCATCGAAGTCGCGACCGGGCCCGACGACGTGTGGCCCGGATCTTTGGCCGAATCATGGCCGACCGCCGGCTGTCCGGGGCCCGGCCTGACGATTTCATGCAGGCCCTCATGCATGCCCAGTACAGTGACGGCCGCGCTTTGAGCGATGACGAGATCACCGGGATCCTGCTGACGGTGTTGTTCGCGGGCCAGCACACCAGCGCGGTGCTGGCGACATGGACCGGCCTGGAACTCCTGAGGGCGCCATCATACTTGGCGCGAATCAGACAGGAGCTGCAAGACATCTACCGCGATGGGGAAGCCGTGAGCTTCGAGAAGCTCAACCAACAGGTGAGGCTGGAACATGCGGTGCGTGAGAGCGAGCGGCTGCACCCGCCTCTGATAATGCTGATCCGCAAGGTGCTCAAGCCCCTGCAGTACCGTGGCTACGCCGTGCCTGCCGGCACCATGGCCATGGTTTCGCCGGCGGTCTCTCATCGGTTGCCCCACGTTTTCGCCGACCCGGGGCGGTTCTCTCCCGATCGCTTCGCTCCCCCCGCTTGCGAGGACAAGCAACACCGCTACGCCTTGATCGGTTTTGGGGGCGGCAAGCACCAGTGCATGGGAAAACACTTCGCGTACCTCCAGCTAAAGGCGATCTGGACGGTCTTGCTCGATCGTTTCGATTTCGAACTCGACACTGGCTTTCCCGCGCCGAACTACGGCAGCTGGGTGACTGGTCCCGTCACGCCGTGCCGCCTCCGCTACCGGCGCCGGTCACAGGAGAGCGTATTCCAGTGAGTGGCGCCACGGCGCGGCGCTACGACGTAGCCATCGTCGGCGGGGGGCCGGCGGGGTGTTTGTGCGCGCTTGCCCACGCTCGGCAAGGCGCCCGGGTGGCCCTGCTCGAAGCGAGCCCCACAGCAGCGAAGCGACTGGCGGGCGAGTGGCTGCATCCGCCTGCCTTGCGAGCATTGCGCAGCGTCGGGATACAGGTCGATACACAATCCCGCAGCACCAAAGGCAGGGGATTCGTGGTGTTTCCGGAAGATCGGTCGGAGCCGATAGTGCTTCCCTATCCGGACGAGTCTTACGGTCTAGTCGTCGAACATGCGGCACTTGTCTCGCGCCTGCGCGAAGCGATCGCAAGCGAGCCCGGCGTCGACTTCATGCTGAACGCACAGGTGCGTATGGTCGAAGACGGACGGGTCACTCTTTCCCTCAATGGCTCCGCTCATTCCGTGAACGCGGACCGGATTGTCGGCGCTGACGGCCGGTCGTCAATCGTGCGGAGATCGTTGGGATTGTCGACAAGTCCGAATACCTGTTCGCGCATGATCGGAGTCACTCTAGACGGGGTCGAACTTCCGCTGGAGGACTACGGGCATGTAGTGTGCGGCGGGCCAGGTCCGATTCTCATCTATCGCTCGGGAGAGCATTGTGTGCGGGTAGTGGTCGATGTTCCCCTGAACCACTCAAATGGCGACTGGGTTGGCTTGTTGTCGGATTCGTATACCAGATGGTTGCCGGAAACACTTCGGCCTGCATTCGTCGAGGCGCTACGGGCGCGGAGGTTCCAAGCAGCGGCCAACGCGCTCAGGTTGCGCGTCACATACGGCACCCCGCGGCGGGTGCTCATCGGCGATGCGGCAGGGCACTACCATCCGATGACCGCAGTGGGCATGACTCTCGGTTTCGGCGATGCTCTGGCGCTGGTCGAGAGCAAGGACTTTCACGACTTTGCCAGTAAGCGCTTTCAGGCGACCCGCGCTCCAGAGTTGCTCGCCATGGGTCTCTACGAGGTCTTCGCCGATCATCGGGGCGAAGCGGTGGCGCTCAGGCATGCGGTCTACCGGCGTTGGAGAGAAAAGCCCACAGTCCGCGCCCAGACCATAGGTTTACTGGCCTGCGAAGACACGTCGATAGCCAGCCTGGGTCTCGCATGTTGCGCCACAACGGCGCGGGCGGTTGCCGGGGAGGTTCCGCGATCCTTTGAGCAACTCGCCTGGCAGCGGGCCAGCGACACCGTTCGTGCGCTCGCCGTCCGTCTGGGGTGGCTCTGGCGCGGCATTCGGCAGCTGCGCAAAGCGAAAGGCGTGGCCGGCGAAAAGGACGAGAGAGCCCGGGAGACTCTGGAGCGCGCCTTTCTGGCTTCCATGCCATCGCGAGGTCTCGGCTCTCGGGTCGTCCACCAGGAGCAGGCCGCGTCGCCCGACGCTGGCCAGGCGTTGAAGAGTGCAAGCCGGCGCTTGATGAGTCTCCAGGGCGAGGATGGTGGTTGGGAGGGTGAGATGGTCTGGTGTCCCATGCTCACTGCCCAATATGTGCTGCTCCACCATGTCATGCAGCGGCCGCTCGATCCCGGCCGACGCCGGCTTGTTTTGCGGCACTTCGAGCAGACCCGTCTCGGAGGAGGCACATGGGGCCTGCACGAGCACTCGCCGCCCCACCTCTTTGTCACAACCTTGGTATACGTCGCGGCGAGACTGCTGGGTGTCGAGCGAGATGATCCGTTAGTCGCGCCGGCCCGGAGATTCGTGCAAGCGGAGGGTGTGCTCGGGATCCCGAGTTGGGGGAAGTTCTGGCTGGCGATCGTCAACCTCTACGACTGGCGGGGCGTAAACGCCATCCTGCCGGAGCTGTGGAGCTTGCCGCGCTGGATACCGTTACATCCCTCGAATTGGTATTGCCATAGCCGTTACATCTACATGGCAATGGCCGCGATTTATTCGCATCGGTTCCAAGGACCCGCCACGCCCGCAGTTGTGTCATTGAGAGAGGAGCTTTTCAGCCAAGGGTTTGCCGACATCGATTTTTCCGCGAGCCGCAATCGCCTGCGGGATGCGGACCTCTACGCGCGACCCAGTGTGTGGCTTCGATGCGGATACCGGTGTGCGCGACTATTCGAACGATTCCACGGCAAACGCCTGCGGGCCCAGTGCATGGAAGCGATTAGCCAGCAGATTAGGTGGGAGTTGCGGGCCACCAGCCACACGAGCATCTCTCCGGTCAGCGGTCTGCTCAACATTCTTGCCTTGTGGCTGCGTGATCCGAACGACGCCGACTGCCGCGAAGCGCTCGCGAAACTCGATGGCTGGCTTTGGGAAGACGAGGAAGCCGGAGCGCGAGTCACCGGGGCTAGAAGCGCCTCGTGGGATACCGGGTTCACCCTGCAGGCGCTGGCAACCGTGCCCGAGTTTGACGGGCTTCGCAACACCCTCCGGCGCGGATCCGACTTCCTGCGCCAGCAGCAAGTCAGCGATAGCTTCGAAGGATTTCGGGAAGCTTATCGGACCGATCCCAAGGGCGGCTGGTGCTTTGCCGGGGGTTGGCATGGCTGGCCGGTGACCGACTGTACCGCAGAGGCGGTTCTCGGGATGATCGCCGCCGACCAGCAGGCCATCAGCGCCGTGGCGCTCGGCGACGCGGTCCGCTTCATGCTGCGTGGCCAGAACCGCGACGGCGGTTTCGGCAGCTACGAGGCACGGCGCTCCGTCGTCGGTCTCGAATGGCTGAATCCGTCCGAGATGTTTGGCGATTCGATGACCGAGCATTCCCATGTTGAGTGCACGGCGTCTTGCCTGGCGGCGATCGCCGCTTGCAACGAACACTCTCCGCAAATCAAGAATCAGGCCGTGATGAGCGCCGTCTCGCGGGCTGACGCCTGGCTTCGCAGGACCCAGGCAAGCGATGGATCGTGGCGTGGCGCATGGGGTGTTCAGTTCATCTACGGCACATTCTTCGGGATCCGGGGCCTGCTTGCCGCCGGCGCTCGTCCTAGTGATCCGGCGTTACGTTTGGCGTGCCATTGGCTGCTGGACCGCCAGCTGAAAGATGGGGGGTGGGGAGAGCATCACAGCGGTTGCCTGACCGGCCGGTACAGGGCTCATGAACAAAGTCAGGTCATCCAAACCGCATGGGCATTGATCGCGCTGCTTGAGGCGAAAGATCCGAATTGGGCGGCGATTTCGGGGGGTGTCCGGTTCTTGCTTCGCACCCAGAATGCGGATGGGAAATGGCCAAAGCAAGACATGGCCGGGGTCTTTTTCCACACCGCGCTGTTGGACTACGTCCTATACCGACAGTATTTCCCCCTTCGCGCGCTCGGCCTCTACGAGCAGCGACGCCAGGCCCGGATGGATCTGACCAGTCCCGTCCTCCGTAGTGCCGACGCGGCCGCTTGAAGCAGGGCGCTTCCCCGAAAGCGAGCGAGCGCCTTTGTCGTGGTCCGACAGCGAGGGCAGCGCTATCCGGGTCAAGCCCGCGCTCGAGCGCTTGATCGCCTTCGAGCAGAACGTAGCAGGTGCCGGAAGTAGATCCGAAGCGTGCGGAAGAAACTGGTGAGGTCGACGGTGCTGAACAGGCTGTCGGCGACCCCAAACGGCAACATCGTGGGAATGGGTCCACGCGCATACTCGAGGATCCAGCCGCGGTCAACCATGCGATAGCCCTTCGCTTCACCGTTTGGCAAATGTACGACATCGCCGGGGAGGTACACCTGCCGTTGGGTGTCGCCTTCGCCGTAATACCAGAGTTCCCCATCCAGAACGATCGCATTATCGTCGACGAACGGATATCGACCGGTGTGGCCCTCGCTGCCGATAGGACTGCCGAAGAAGATCACGTACTCCCGAAGCGAGGCATACAGGATGGTGACCTGTCCCATGCTGCCGCCGGCATTGGAGAAGAACCAGTCCGGTTTGGTCTCGATCAGGCCGGGGTACCTTTCTGCCAGGTCTTTGGCGATGGCGGGAAGCATGTCCGCCAGCGGCAGATCGAGATGTGAGCGCGCGATCTCCTTGAGGACCTCAATGTCAAAAACGTACTTCATGCAACGTCCCGATCACCCGGGTTTGCGGACTAGGAAGAAGAACATCGGAGTAAAGACACCGGTTGCGCCACCCTCGACCAGTGCGTCCGCCCCCACGTTCAAGAGCGTGCTGACTGCGGCGGTGCCCTCCGGAACCATCCGCAACCGCTCCCCGGCCCGTAGAACCAAGTTGGTCAAGGCGCGGCCAATCGGTGTGCGCGGAATGCTCTTAGAGCTGAGGTCTCGACCCTGCAAAGCACGGTACCAAGGTGTCTTCGGATGAGATTCGGGTGCGAGGTCGCGGGCTTCCAAGATTTCGAATCCGGCCATACGCAGAGCTTGGCGGATTTCCGACGTCAGGGGGAGATCGGGTAGCCCCGTCCCTGTCACGATATCTTTCTTGATCCGCAAGTGCCCTGCGTTCGACGGGTCAAAGGCCTCAGTGAGACACCAATCATAGCCCGCGAAACGAGCCCCTGGGCGTAGAACGCGGAATATCTCTCGGAAGGCCTCCGTCTTGTCCGGGGCGTGGGGCGTGGCCTCGATGGTGAATGCAGCGTCGTAGTGGTGGTCACTGGCGGGAATCCGCATGTAGTCGCCGTGGATGAAACTGCACAGCGACTGGACATCTCGGGTGTGCATCTTCGCGCGCTTGATCTGGTAGGCACTAGAGTTGATGCCAACAATGCTGGCCCCAGAATGGCGGGCTAGATTGCCCATTGGCCCGCCTACCCCGCATCCCACGTCGAGCACCTTTAGCCCCGGTCCCAGGGATAGTCGATCGGAGAGAAAAAGCTGATGCCTGAGCAACGACGCCTCGAAGCTCTCGCCTCGCCGTCGGGGGGCGAAGTGCCAGGACTGCCCCCAGCCGAACTCGTAGAAGTCGGTCACCAAGTCGTAATAGCGCGTGACCATCAACTGATAGTGCTCTTTCCTGTCTTCCAAGCCAGCATCTTGCAGCACGGAGTATTGGTCCACCGCAGGCTTCACTGCATCCGGGGCGAGATCCGTGAGGGAGCGAGAATTGGAGTGTTTGGCGAGCATCGAAGTAGTATCGGCTTTAGACGTCCGGTCGGCGAAACTAGGGCAGGCTTTACTATTGCTTTCTGTCGACCGTTTCGATTGTACCGCAGCGCCCATCAGGCGCCTCTCTATTCAACGGTCTTTCGCATTTCGAGCAAATTCGCGCGCCGCAGAGTCGTCGTCTGAGCAATAACGCTAGCGATTTCGAAGCCCCAAGGCATCGTATGGGGGTAAGCGTTCGAGCGGGCCGTGAAAGGCAGTGGCGGAGCTAACGATTGAGGATTGCTTTCCAGTCCGGGCAGAGGGGTTTGACGAAGACGTTTTTGACAGGCTGGTTGTACTTGTGATGAGTGTCGAGTTTGCCGCGGCCC
>JAJEHF010000206.1 GCA_022823865.1 Bryobacterales bacterium | reverse complement strand
GGGCATACCTTGACACTATAACGAGTCAAGGATGCTTGTGCATCAAGGAAACCAGTGAAAGCAGTTCTACGACCGATTCCCCCAAATCAGGCCGAGATCAAAATAGTGTCATGCACCCCGTCGCGCGCTTGAGCTTGACTTGCCTGGCCGGTGGGCGTTCTACTGGTTTCAATGCCTCCAACACCCCAAGCCGAACAGCGCTCATTGACCGACCGCCTGATGCAACTCGCAGGCGGAAGCTACACCCCCGAACAGCGCCGCAAGTACTACATCAGCGGACCGCAATGGGCCGGCGCGTACGAGGGCCAGGCCCTCTTCCACGCCCCAACCCGGGAACCAGTGAGCTTTGAGGAGGTGATTCGCCACCTTGGCGAGATCGGCATCCCTTGCTGGACGACCCACGACACGGACGTCATCGACACCAACGACCTGTTCACGGACCGCCAAGCGGAGACGGTTGCCGGCATCAACAAGGCCCTCGACGAGCACGGCGTGCGGTGCTCGATGGTCACCTGCGAGACCTTCTTCCATCCGGTCTTTGCTGCCAGCGCGGCAGCCGAGGCGCCAGAGGTGCGGCAATATGCGGCCCGTCGGCTTGAAAACACGGTCGAGATCGGCCACGAGCTGGGGGCCAGCTTCGCTGTTTACTGGCCCGGCACGCTCGGTTATATGGTGCAGGGCGCGATCGATGAGACCCAGACCCTGCGCTGGTTTGCGGACGGGCTGAATGCCGCCTGCGCCCGCGACCTGCAGGTGGCTGCCGACAAGGGCCGTCCGGCCCTCAAGCATTGCTTGGAAGCGAAGCCCTTCGAGCCGCAGGCGCAGATCATCCTGCCCAGCAGCGACGCCATGCTGGCATTCATCTCCAGCGGCCTGCTGGACCATCCCGAGATGGTCGGCCTGAACCCGGAATACCTGCACGAGTTGATGTGGGGTGGCGCGACGCGAGCCGTGCTGGCGCGCGCTCTGCTGTGCAAGAAGCTGTTCCATTTCGACATCAACGACGGATACCCGCTCAAGCATGACGTGGATCTGGGCATTGGCGTGGTCAATCCGCTGGATTGGCTGAATGTGCTGGTGCTGCTGCGGTCGCACGGCTACGAAGGCCCCTTCAACCTCGACTTCAAGCCCCCCAGGACCACTTCGAATTACGGCGTGTGGAAGGTCAGTTTCCCGGGCGCAGTGGACCGCTTCATCACCCTGTGGAACATTGCAGGCGAGGTCTTGGAAGACCCGGTCATGCGCGAAGCCACCGAGGCCCTCAAGGCTGGCGGGGGAGCCACCGGCGGCGTCGACGATGTCGTGGAAGCCAACCGCGAGTTGCTCACGCTACACGAGCTAATGGCGCACCGGCTGTTCCAACTGCTCGTCGGGCAGCATCGCGGGCGGGTGTTCGGCGGGTAGCTGAGCCAGCCCTAACCACGGTCCCGACTCGGACGGGTCTTGTTGGCGTAGCTGCGACGGTTGGCGCACTCGGCCTGTGCGGAGGCGCTGGCTGTACTTGCATGCCGACCGGAACAGCGGGGCGAGGATTTAGCACATCGAGGCCGACGCCGAGAAGATCCCGCAGCCGACCGAAGCGCGTGATCGAGCCATTAATATGGCGGTAACCTCTCCCTGCAGGCTAGGACTAGTTCTCATCATCCCCTGCTGTTGCGGGTCGTACACGGACGCCGGCGCCAAGGCGGTCCGTTCCCCGAGCCCGTTCTCGGTCGGGCCGAAGGCCCCGATGTAGCCCTCGCGGTCGCGTGTGAGCACGGCCTGCTTCGGATTGGGACCCGTGTCGGGGTTGCCGAAGTCGCGCCCGTCGGGCAGCTGAGGATCCCATCTAGAAAGATCCCGACGCCAGACCAGGCTAGTTCCTCCTGTCGGTAGGGCATAGCTATTTGGGTGGGTCTCCCGTGCAACGCGGAATGAGGACGTCATCGATGTGCGAGTCTCCAGAGGCACGGCGCTTTGGCCGAGGGAACTCAATTAACCCTAGACGCCGGACTAGGACGACGTGCGAGTCGGCATCGCTCGTGAACCGGTCCGCCAGCGGCTGGACCCTCTCGAGGAACTTCTCCGCCTGTTCCTCGGGCCTGTGAAGGCCTTCAGTTCCCGCTGGAATTGCTGATGCTACTACTGGCCCTGTGCGAGACACGGCGGGATCGTGACCAACCCGACCAGCGCTGCCGACAGGGCGAGAACGTGGACTTGAATCGGCGGATGACCTCTGTCTTGCGACGAGTGCCGGCCAACAAGGGCATAGGCCGAACTTTTTTGGCCTTCGCGTCCGGTTTCCGCTCTTGGGTCGTCTCCATATAACAAAGGGAGGCCGCCCGGAGACTTCATGAGCGGACAACCCGCAGTGGGGGGAATTCGGCACATGCGCATTCCGACTGCGATGGCTGCAGGTTACGCCGTTCTCGGAACGGCAGTGGCACAGCTACTGCCAGCACTCCTGGTTGACCGGCATCTTGCCCGGGCGGAGCGATTGATCGCCGGGAACGATTTCAGTGCGGATCAGGCTGAGATGGACGCGTTCATCGCGCTAGAGGCAATGCGCGATCTCGGATTGCCTGTCGGGTTCGAAGTGGCCTTCGCTGCGAGTCGGACCAGAGTCGCGGTTGACTCCCTGACGGCAACTCGCCGATCAGGTGAGTCTTATCGGTCGGCGCTCGACTTGGTCGACCGTAAGCGGACGCTTGAGTTGGAACTTCATGTTCAGTTTGCCTTGCGCGACGCTACTACATGTAGTGGCCACGTACATGCGCTCAATGGGTCTGGAATCGGCTCTGACGGGGGATCCCAAGGCGGATCGCAGCACATCTGAGTCAACAACGGGAGGAAGGATTCATGAAAGTCTCGAATATCAAAGCCACGGTAAAGGACGTGATCAAGCAGAGTGCCATTCCAACGCTATTCGCCTCTGTCGTCCTCTCGCTCGGGGCGGCCGTTTGGGAGAAAATCGAAAGTGGCGGCCTGATAGACGCGTTGGGGGGAGTGTCGCAAAGGGCGCTCGAAAAGAGAGTCGAAAAGGAGATCGCTTCTAAGCTCAAGGACACGCGCGTGAATTTCGGACGTCCTCAAGAAGCAGGTCTCAACGAGCTGAAGAAGGCTAAGGAGGCAGTGGCCGTATTTGCAACGCTGGCCGCCCAGGGGCAAGGTCAAGGCGCCGTTTGTGGCTACGCCGCCATGGATGAAGCCAGCTTAAGAGAAGGGAACCAGCAGAGGCATATGCGGGGTGCCGCGCCGTTCGAGTACAGAAGGGGCAATTATGTGCCATTCGGCTCATTCGCCATGTTCGTTCAGAAGGGTGAGTACTGGGTCGTGCGTGAATGCAGCGGTAGTGCCCTAGACCGAGAGGCGACAGTCTATTTTCACGAGCTGGAGTTGGTCGACAGGACACCGGAGCCTAGCATTGCCACGGCAGAGGTCGAGTAGCCTTCGCGGACCAGCTTGTGACTGACGGCCTTGCAGCGCCAGGTACCGTCGACGCTAGATCGAGAACCCGCCAGTATTAGGTGCCCTTCGGCCACCACCACAGGTTGCCCCGGGTGCAGGGGAATGGACAGGCGAGCGGTCCATCGGCCGAGGGAGGCGAGCTTCCCTGATCTGACGGTCTCGGTGACGCGTGCAGCGAATCCCGACTCTCGCCAGGGCACCCGCACGGCTCGGTACTTGCCCCTGACTGCCAGCATGACGCGCCACGCGCTGGCATCCTCCGGGGAGGTCAGGGCCGAGAGCATCCGCTTGCCGGTCGCGCTTTCTCCCTGCCCCCACGGCACGAAGCGCAGCAGGTCACCAGCCTGCACGCACCCAACCCGGGCCCAGTTATCGGCGTTGGCCCCACGGCCGAGCGTTCCGGGCTTTCTCACGAGCGCCCGGGCAGCGCCGGTGGCGGCAGGGGACGCGGCACCCGGGGTCGGCCAGGAGGCCCGCCCTGTCGAGGCCAGCGACATCGAGCTGCAGCGGCAGGTAAACGAGCTCCGCAGCGACCTGCTGGACGACCGCGAGCAGCGAATCGGCCGGCAACTGGAAGCCAACGGCGCAGTGCTTTTGGCTCGAGGCATCGTTGTCGGGGTCGGCGGGCTACGGTTCTACGCGAGGTTCCGCGCCATCGCGACTGAGGCGACTATCGGACCAGCACTTCTCGGCTATGTTGTCGGGAATCACATGCAATGGTGAGAAGTGGGTGATCCTACAACGGTACAATTTCGCCGGTGGGTCGCGTGGAAGGCGGAATAGTCCGAGGACTCTGGGGAGGATTCGGCAGATCGATCAGTGGGCTTCACAACCTACCAAGCGTCCTGTTCCGTATTGCAGGAGTGAATCTCTTCGAAGAATCTTGCTAGCGGTGCAGAAATACTCGGAGCATTCTGAATCGGAATAATGTGAGCGCCATCACAATATCCTCGCTACACCTAGCCTGCCCCGAATCCGCGAGAATTCGAAAGCTGTCCGCCGAAGCCCTCCAGCAGTCTCCTCTTCTCCTATCTGCAGGGCTGGAATCCGACCTCGACATGAGGGCGACCGTCAACGGCAGGTTCCGCAGAAGATCCCCGAAGACGCCCGGGTTGCAAGTCCTCCGCAATCTCCTTTCGTCAGACGACCGCGGCAGCGCGGAAGGCTGGACCTGCCTCGGGCCTAATGAGGCCGATCTGGGCCGGCTCGAATAGAGCATCGCCGAGTGCACCGAGGAGATCCGCTTCGACCCGGACAATCCCCAGTTTTAGGTCGACTGCGCCGGTGCCCACGCCAAGCCGGACCGCTACGCCGAAGCCACCGCCCACGACGACTAGGCGATCGGGCTTGACGCGGACAATGCGGGGGCATTCTTCAGGCGCTGCGTGGCGAAATCGAAACTCAGCCTGCACCTGGCGGCCATCGACGACTACGACGAGCTGATGTGCCTCAATCCGAATACGATGTGCACAACCGGAGAGCGCTGATCGGCCACGGTCTCGCCTGCTTGCAAGAGTAACGGCGGGATTGCGCCTGGACTCGGCTGCCCGCCCTTGGCTTGAGTGCCCGGAACAGTCTTCTGGCGGCGGTGGCACCAGATGGCCGGCGCGTGACGTGCCCACATCTGCACCCGAAAGGGTCGGCTGAGGGACCAACTCCGGCACGGGGACTTCTTCGGGGCTCTCGCTCCTCCCTCTTGTTCCGGGGACGTCGGGTATCCCGGACCTTGGATCACCTACAATCTGATCGGTTTCGCAAGAGACCGCGGGGATCGAATGGACACAAGAACGATCAGGCGGGCGCTGTGCGCGGCCCTGCTGGCGGTCGCGCTGCAGGCACCCGCCGCAACCCTGTACGAGCAGGACGGCGTCAGCCTGGATGGCAGCGTGCGGCTCGCGGGCCGCGCCGCCGCCACCTGCGTGGCCGCTCCGGATGCCGACGAGGCGACGCAAGCCAACGCGGGCCAGCCGTTGCATGTATGGCGGCTCGACTACGGCGTTTACAACGGCTCCGGGCGCGGGCTGTCGCAGGTGACCGCGCACGTGCGGATCGAGTCGGAATGGCCGCCCTGCAGCAGCTGGGACGGCCCGGACGGCTCGTTCCCGGGCCCGCTGGAATGGGCAGGTAGTTTCAAGACGCTCCAGCGCACCGGCGGGCTCGGCCCTGGCGAGGAAGAGGGCGCGACGGTGTACGTGCTGGCGTTCCACGACCAGCAGCCACGCTTCGCGAACTGGCAGCTCGACTACCGCTTCGGCGAGCCATCCGGAACGTCGCAGGTCGAGGCCGCGCTGCCAGCGGAACCGGAATCCTCGCCGCCGCCTCAGCCGATGTGCGAGGCACCGAAGGACAGCCTCGAGTGCTGGCTTGAATTGACGAACCAACTCGGCTGTTATGTGTGGAACGATGGTTACACCCCGTCCGAGCCGGTTTCTTGGAGTGGCTCCTGCGCCGACGGCTTGGCCAGCGGCGCCGGAACAATGGCTGGTACACCCGTGCGGTTCGTGGACGGCCCGCCATACGAGAGAGGGCGGTCGGGCTGGCCGCCGTACGAGAGCCGGGGGACGTATGAGAAGGGCAAGAAGCAGGGCCAATGGATCGAGGAGACAGGTGCGAACGCGGTTCATCAAGGGCCCTACGTCGACGGCGAGCGTCACGGCCAGTGGGTGGAGCGTGACAGCGGTGGGTGGGTCGGGGAAGGCCAGTACCTGAACGACAAGCCACACGGCCGCTGGGTAACTCGTACTACGGACGGGCGTGTTTATGTTGAAACCTTCGATCGCGGAAAGCGGGTGGAGTAGCTGTCGCGCCGGACACAGTTTCCGGAATGCGATTCGCTCTCTTACCCATGAAACATACTTCCCTTGGCGTGAGGTGGGCCTTGGGGTACTGTCGATAAGTTAACGAACGACAGGATGGCGTCCCTGAGCACGCTGTTGACAGGATCCATCTCATCAGCTCGGCCACTTTTTCCGGCGCTACGGCCGGGAAAGACTGGAATGCTTGACCGCATCCTTCGTTGGCATTGGGATTCCTCGCCTTAACTTGACAGTACCTCTGGGAGTAACGGGTAGAATCTAGATCGGGTGTCCGGCCGGCGAATCAGGCTTGCTCTGGCCGTTTGGTGTTGCGCGTCCGTTCTGGAAGCGACCGAGCCCGCCGAGGCCGTGTTCCGGGACACGGTCCAACCGATCTTCAAGCAGCATTGCCTGGGTTGTCACGGTGAAGGTGAACTCTTCGGCCAGCTCGACCTGCGGAACCGTGACGGACTGGTGGGGGGCGGGTCGCGAGGGCCGGCGATCGTTCCGGGAGATGCAGGCGCAAGCCTGCTGTACCGCGTGCTCGATCATTCGGGTGAACTCAGGATGCCGCCCACAGGAAGGCTCCCCGATGAAGCGGTCGCGGCAATCGGCGAGTGGATCAACGGCGGGGCCCCCTTCGCCGAAAGCTCGACTGGCGCGGACCTCGATTGGGACGAGTTCGAGGAAGCGGACTTGTGGGCGTTTCGTCCGGTCAGCAAGATCGACGCGCCTGGCGACGTGGATTCGTTTCTCCGCATCAAGCTGGCCGAAGCCGGACTGACTCCGGCGCCGCGCGCGGACCGTCGGACGCTGATCCGTCGCGCGACGATCGACCTGACTGGCCTGCCGCCCGCTCCCGAGCAGGTCGAGGCGTTCGTCACGGATCCCGCTGGCGACAAGGCTGCGTTCGGGAAAGTCGTGGATCGCCTCTTGGCTTCGCCGCGCTACGGCGAGCGTTGGGGTCGCCACTGGCTGGACGTGACGCGCTACGCAGACACGGCCGGCTTCTCGAACGACTACGAGCGGCCCAATGCCTGGCGTTATCGCGATTACGTCATCCGCTCGTTCAACAACGACAAGCCCTACGACCGCTTCGTGCTCGAGCAGGTTGCTGGCGATGAGTTGTTCCCGGGCGACCCGGAGGCCATCTTGGCGACTGGCTTCCTGAGGATGGGCCCGTGGGAGCACACCGGAATGTCGGTTACGGCCGTTACGCGGCAACAGTGGCTCGACGACGTGACGCATTCGACGGCGACGGCCTTCATGGGGCTCACGCTGGGATGCGCCAAGTGCCACGACCACAAGTTCGACCCCATCCCGACGAGTGACTACTACCGCGTGCAGGCGGCGTTCGCGACCACCGCATTCGCGCAGCGTCCTCTGCCGTTCTTGCCGGAGGAGGACTCGAGCGGTTTCGCTGCCGGCAGGAAGCGCATCGAAGGGCTGATCGCGCAGCTCGAGGAGAAGCGCGACCGCTTTGCCGGGATCAGCCGGCGCCACCTGATGCGGAAGTTCCGCGTCAGCCGATTCGAAGACGTGCCGGAAGTGAGTCGCAAGCTGGACGCCGGGCTGACTGACGAGCAGATGTGGGCGCGGCGGATCGTCAACAAGCACCTGAGCCACCATGCTGAGTCGATCAAGCGATACGAGCCGCTGGCGTATTCCGTCACGAGTGGGCTCGTCGAGGGCTGGAACGATGTCGGACCGGGGGGCGCAGGCAGCTACATGAAGAAGCCCGACTACGAGAACGTCAAGATGCACGTGCTCATGGGTGGCAGCCTCGAATCCCCGGGAGAGCGTGTCACCCCCGGAGTGCTGAGCGCGATCGAGCGGTACAGCGGATTGCGAGCTCCGAAGCTCCCCGAAGCGACCTCCGGACGCCGTTCGGCGCTGGCAAAGTGGATCGCCGATTCACGCAATCCGCTCACGGCGCGAGTGATGGCGAACCGGATCTGGCAGCACCACTTCGGCCGAGGCTTGGCCGGGAACGCCAACAACTTCGGGAAGATGGGCTCGAGGCCGACGCACCCGGCGTTGCTTGACTGGCTGGCGAGCCGCTTTGTCGAGGAGGGTTGGAGCATCAAGGCGCTGCACCGGATCATCATGGCCTCGGAGGCTTACCAGCGTGCCAGTGATGTCCCCGAAGGGGCGGCCGAGGGCGATCCGGAAAACAGCCTGCTCTCGCATTTCACGCCCCGGCGCGTCGAGGCCGAAGTCCTGCGAGACAGCCTGCTGGCGGTCGCGGGCGAGCTGAGCCTCTCGATGGGCGGACCGGGCACAAACCCCCAGATCAGCCGCGATGCCGCCGAGCAGCCCAGATTCACGCAGGGAGGGCTGAGGCCGCCCTACTACGAAGAAGGCCGCCGAAAAGACCGAAACCGTCGCTCGGTCTACAGCTTCCAGCAGCGCAGCCTGATCGATCCGATGATCGAGGTTCTCAACGGGGCGTCGGTTGACTTGTCCTGCGAGCGGCGGGACGCGACGACCGTCCCCACGCAGGCGTTCGCCTTGTTCAACGGAGAGTTGAGCTATGACTTGGCGCTGGCTTTCGCGAATCGGCTCCAAAACGAGACGGACCGGGTTGTCGAGCGGGCGTTCGAGCTTGCCTACGGCCGCTCGCCGAGCGAAGCGGAGCGCGTGCTTGCCGAGCGACATGTCAAGGAGATGACTGCCTACCATCACGAGCACGCGCCTGCGCCGCGCAGGGAGCGCGAGGCGTTGGTACGGGCGCTGCCGAGCCAGCTATCGGGGGCGACGTTTCACTTCACCGAAGACCTGCCTCCATGGGAGTACGAGGAGAACCTGCACGCGAGCCAGGTGGGACCCGAGACACGAGCGCTGGCGGATTTGGCGCTAGTGCTGTTCAACTCGAACGAGTTTGCCTATGTCTACTGAGTCAACTCTTCATCGGACACGGCGCGAGGTCCTGTATCGCTCCGGGTTGGGGCTTGGCTCCATCGCCTTGTCGGCCTTGCTGGGCAAAGCAGGGCCGCTTTCCCCACGAAAGCCCCACCACAGGGCCAAAGCCAAGAGCTGCATCTTCCTGCTGATGGAGGGCGGTCCCTCCCACATCGACACGTTCGATCCGAAACCGAAGCTGAACGAGCTGCACATGACGGAGTTCGCCAAGGAACGGACGAAGTTCGCCGCGGCGATGAACACGGGCAAGCGCCATTACGTCAAGAGTCCGTTCGAGTTCCAGCGCGTCGGCGAGCTCGGCATCGACATCAACACGCGCTTCCCGCATTTCGCGAACGTCGTTGACGACATCTGCTTCTATCGCGGGCTGCAGGCCGAAAGCGTCAACCATCCCACGGCGCTCTATCACCTCAACACGGGGAACCGCTTCGGCGGAGACCCAGCAGTAGGGTCGTGGGTGTCCTACGGGCTCGGGACCGAGAACGAGAACCTGCCGGCTTTTGTCGTCTTGCCCGACGTTGCCTACCCGCAGGGCGGTGCGGCGAACTGGTCCAACGGCTTTCTGCCCGCGCACTACTAGGGAACGGCGCTACGGGCAGAGGGGGCTCCGGTGTTGGATATGAATCCCCCCGCTGGCGTCACTCCCGAGCAGCAGCGCAAGAACCTCGACCTGCTGGGCAGTTTGAACGCAATTCACAAACAGCGCCACCCGGACCACGACGAGCTGGACGCGCGCATCCAGAGCTACGAACTGGCGTTTCGGATGCAAACCGAGATGCCCGGCGTTGTCGACCTCTCCAAGGAGCCCGTTTCGACGCTCGAGCTCTATGGCGTGGGCGACCCCAACCCCGAGGTCGACGCGATCGCCAAGCGCTGCCTGCTGGCGCGACGAATGGTTGAGGCTGGCGTCCGATTCGTGCAGGTGATCGTTGGCGGTTGGGATTCCCACGACTACATCGAGAACGCCCATGGAACCCGCATCACGGCAATAGACATGCCGATGGCCGGCCTGATGAAAGATCTCAAACGCACGGGCCTGCTCGAAGAGACCCTGGTGGTTTGGGCGGGGGAATTCGGTCGCTCGCCCGACAACGGCCTGCGAGGGGGAGGCAAGGCTTGGGGCCGCGATCACAACGCCAAGGCTATGCCGCTGTGGCTCGCGGGCGGCGACGCGCCTCGCGGACGGATTGTCGGCGCCACCGACGAGGTGGGCGACTCGGCCGTTGAGGTAGTCCACCCGATCAAGGATTTCCACGTTACATTGCTGCACCTGCTGGGACTCGATGACGCGAGGCTGACGTACTTCGCTCTAGGCCGCGACAAGCAACTGAGCCAGACCGGAGGCGAGCTAGTCCGCGAGTTGGTCGCGTAACCCTCCACTGGAACGGCTCCGGTCGGCGAGGCAATCCAAACTCACGCAGGGACGTGTGGCATCTTCCCGACAATCCTGCTGGCGCTGGAATTGGTGGTGCGCTGCCAAAGACGAACAGCGTAAAGCAGCACCGAAGGGCCCTGCCGCGTTCCGAAGTAGCGGCCGCGATAGCCACAATTCAGGGGACAGACGCCCTACCGTGCCACTGTGCTTGCATTCGAGTTTCTGGTACTCATGGCACGCTCAGGCGAGGTTCGTCTCGCTAGATGGCGAGAGATTGACATGAAGACCGCCGCTCGGACGATTCCGGCCGAGCGGATGAAGATGAAGCGAGAGCACCGCGTGCCGTTATCGGCCCGGGCGCTGGCCGTCCTGGGAGAGGCCCATACGCTCCGGGACGGCGCGGGTCTGGTCTTCCCGGCAGTGAGAGGCCGGCCACTTACCGATTCGACGATCAGCAAGCTCGTTCGCGAGAAAGGTATCAAGGCCGTTCCGCACGGATTCCGGTCAAGCTTTAGGATCTGGTGCGCCGAGTGCTCGGATGCGCCGCGAGAGGTCTGCGAGCTGGCTCGCGCGCACGTCAACTCAGATCGCGTTGAGGCAGTTTATGTGCGAACCGATCTCTTCGAGAGGCGTAGGAGACTCATGGAGCAGTGGTCTGAGCACCGCTCGCGGCAGACGTCGCGTGTGACGGTTGGCAGATCCTCCCGCAACGTCCGGAAGCTGTGCAGCGCCGTGCGATCCGCGGCAGGATCGGCCCGCTCACTTCAGTGTGATCACCACGACACGGAGCCTCGCCACGCTCTGCGGCACGCTACACTGGCGACCAGTCGCACGGGGTTGTCTCAAAATGTGTCGGGCATGCTGCGCGGGTTGCTCGCTCTTGCGCCCGCGCCGCGCTTGTGTGCTGGTTGTCACGGCTCTGCTCGTCGTCGCAGTGGTTCACGCGGACCCATTCTCGGTTCGTGTGACATTCGGCTATGGCGACGCTCCCCCCGACCGCTGGGTGGGCTCGATCGGTGCTGACGCCGCCAGAATCGACGTACTCGGCGGCTGGCTCTTCGCCGGCCAGGACCGTATCGAGCTGGATTCGTTCGAGCTTGTCACCAAGCATCCCACACGGCCGGAACCCATTCGAAAAGGGCTGATTGTGCGTGGCTCGGCGGATCCGGGCGCGCGTCTCGAGGTCTCGACCGATCACGGCGATTTTTCGTTCCGCCTGGACGAGCTCCCGGCTGGGGCCGAGCTTGTGTTCCTTGACGGCTTGGTTCGTGTTTCCGGGCTGGTCACTGCCGAGAAGCTCACAGACGACTCCCGCTTCGACGACTATCCGTCGGTAGCCGTCGCCGCGAACGGCGATTCTTGGCTGGTCTGGCAGTCCTACAGCGGCGGGCGAGACGAGATTCGCCTGCGCAAGTTCGACGGGTCCTGGCGCACCTTCAGTCCCGTCCCGGGAGTGACAGGCGACGTTTGGCGCCCGCAGGTCGCGGTTCCCGCCGACGGGCGCCCGTGGGTCGTATGGTCTCAGCAGAGGGACGGCAACTTCGACTTGTACGCCCGCGAGATGGACGAAGCGAGGAGCCGCTGGGGTGACCTGGTCCGGTTGAGCTCGCAACCAAACCCGGACATCGAGCACCACGTCGTCGGGGACTCGCGCGGCTGGCTGTGGGTGGTGTGGCAAGGGTTCCGCGACGGCGATTCGGACATTTTCCTGCGATTCCATGACGGCTCAAGCTGGTCACGAGAGATTCAGGTCAGCGAGCACCCGGCGAACGATTGGGAGCCCCGGATTGCGGTCGACCGGCAGGGATCGGCCGCCGTGGTGTGGGATAGCTACCGCAATGGCAACTACGATGTTTTCCTCAGACGGTTCGCCGGCGGGGAGCTCGGTCCGCTCGTGGCCGTCGCGGCCACAGAGAAGTTCGAGGCCCACGCCTCCGTCGCGGTCGATCTGGACGGACGAGTCTGGGTGGCCTGGGACGAGGGCGCGGCGAACTGGGGGAAGGATTCCGGGCCAACGACCGATCCGCGATGGATCGGGAGGGGACGGGAACTGTGGACCACATGGATCAACCAGCCCTCGTCTCCGGGGGCGCGCCTGTATGAGTCTCGCAAGATCAACCTGGCCGTTTTCGAAGGCGCCCGCCGGATGGTGCCGCGCTCCGATCTTGCCGACGCGCTTGCTGCCGCCGGAATCCCTGATCATGACTTCCCTCAACTGCATGTCGATCCGGCGAGTGGCCGGGTTGCGCTCCTGTTCCATCGCTGGAATCATGTCCGCTGGACGGATAGTCTCGGCTTCCGACCGACGTATTGGGAACACGCTGTCGTCTTTCTTGAAGGGGACCGCTGGTCCGGAGTCCGAACGCTGCCCGAGAGCTGGGGTCGGATCTCGGCGCGAGCCGACGGTGCATTCGGCCCGGACGGGAGTCTGAGGGTCGTCTGGCCGACAGACGGCCGACTCGAACAGCGTCCCGTTCGAACTGTGCGGGCGAACATTCTGGCGGCGCGTCTGGAACCTGCGGATGGTCCGGTTTCGCTGGAACTCGTGCTCAGCGATCCGATCGATCCGGCCCCGGTTCCGCCGGTTCACCCTCGCGAGAGCGAGGAAGTCGCCGCGGTCCGCGCGTACCGAACTTCCGTTCGCGGCACGGAGCACCGGATCGTGCGCGGCGACCTCCATCGCCACAGCGAGTTTTCATGGGACTCGAGCGGGGGAATGGTGGACGGGTCCGTGTTTGACTTCTATCGCTACATGCTCGATGCCGCGTCGATGGATTTCGGAGCCGTGACCGATCACAACTCCGGCGGCGACAGCGAGTATTGGTGGTGGCTCATCGAGAAGACCTGCGATCTCTTCAATGTCCGGGCGGCATTCACGACGCTCTACGGATACGAGCGCAGTGTCGCCTACCCGAACGGGCATCGCAACATCTTTCACACCCGACGCGGCGTGCCGGTCGTGTCCTTCCATACCACGGCTGACTTCGATCGTCCCCGTCCGACGGTCGCGGCCGGACGCGGCGCGGTGCTTGAGAACGATACGAGACTGCTCTACGAATCGTTGCGACGTTCGGGCGGGATCTCGGTGCCCCACACGACCGGATCCAGCATGGGAACGGACTGGAGAGACAACGACCCCGAAGTAGAGCCGGTGGTTGAGATCTTCCAGGGCGACCGCGTCTCGTACGAACACCCGGGGGCGCCGCGCGCACCCCGGTCCGCCGACGACAACCCGATCGGGGGCTATCGGGAGGACGGATTCCTCTGGAACGCGTATCGCAAGGGATACCGGCTGGGAACAATTGCCAGCTCCGATCACTGGTCCACGCATATTTCATACGCCATGGTCTACACCGAGGCTCCGACTCGAGCCGCTATTTTTGATGCGATCAAACAGCGTCGGACCTATGGCGCCACCGACAACATCATCTTGGATTACCGGCTGGGCGAGCACTTCATGGGGGAGGCGTTCTCCACCGAATCCATCCCGCCTCTGCAGATCCATGTGCAGGGAACCGGCACCATCGCGCGCGTCGAGGTGATCCGCAACGAACGGGCAGTCTACGCGACTCGTCCCAACCAGCAAGACGTAAGCGTCGTCTACACCGACAACGATCCGCCTCTGGGCCGGGCGTACTACTACGTTCGCGTCGTCCAGGACAACGGGGAGATCGCTTGGGGCAGCCCGATATGGGTTGAGCGGCTGCAGGCGCCCTAGGGAGTCCGCTATCCCGCCGAGATTCCGCCACGCGGGGGTTTCGAAACGATTCCCAGCCAGCAGCGAGACATGGTGGTGGGGCCTGTGCCAGTGTCCCGTACCTCAAATGATGGCAATTAACTCTCGCTCTGCTGCAAGGCTTGCCTCGCCCGTTGGATCTTGGCGAGAATCTCCGCTCCGCTGGCCTTCCAGCGGTATGGCTTCGGAGCCCGGTTACGCTCCTCCAAGTACGCCACGATCGAGTCCTTGAGCTCCTTGACGCTGGCGAAACTGCCTTCTCGCACGCAGTCCTGGGTCAGGTCGGCGAAGAAGCGCTCCACCCGGTTCATCCAAGAGCTGGAGGTCGGCGTGAAGTGCATGTGGAAGCGCTTGTGCTTGTGGAGCCAAGCCTTGACGTTGGCATGCTTGTGCGTGGCGTAGTTGTCCGCAATCACATGGACCTGCAAACCCCGCGGCACCTCGCGCTGCAGCTGCTTCAGGAAGCGCAGCCATTCCGCGTGGGTGTGCTTGTGCTCGGTGCGGTAGATCAGCTAGCTTGACGGCAATCGTCGAGTAGCGGACATGGTGGCTATTAGCTCCGCTTGCATCTCCGGTTCGCCATCTTCGAGCAACATCGAGATGACTTCCCTGAGGTTCTCGCCGAGGGCGGCCAGATCTTCACCTCGGCTGTGAGCACCCGGGAATCCGGGAAAATATCCGACGTAGAACCCCGTGTCGGCGCACCGCTCGATGACTGCCGCATTGCTGCGCACGAACGGGAATCGCTCCTCTTGCCGGTGGGTATGGCTTTGATAAAGTGGCGCGCTCGGGAGGATTCGAACCCCCGGCCTTCTGGTCCGTAGCCAGACGCTCTATCCAGCTGAGCTACGAGCGCGTGTTTGGATTTTCTTTATAGCACATAGGGTGTTTGAACAGGAAGTCTCTTCCAACGAGAGATGAGCATGAACGGAGGGTTTGTTTCCAACGTGAAATGAGCATGAAGGGTGCCCTAGAAGGGGTGTGGGGATCATCGGAGGGTGATCTTGCATCTCGATTTGGAAACGCACAAGAGCTTGGAC
>JAJEHF010000182.1 GCA_022823865.1 Bryobacterales bacterium | reverse complement strand
CCCCGCTTCTGCACCAGCCTCACGGCCCCTCAACGCGCCTCTCGGATTTGCGCACTAGCACCGATTTCCATGCATTCTGCCGTCAGAGCAATGTGAGAAAATACCCCGCCCTACTGCCGGAATAATGTGACTCTCTACAGTGGGCGATGGTGCTGCTCGCAGCCGCGATCGGCCTAGGCGGGCTTGCCGGTTGGTTGGGCTGGCGGACGCGCCAGCATTTGCGGAGCGGCCGGCGGACTTGGCGGCTGACTGCCGGGCGATTCGGGCGCTCCGCAGTGCTGAGCTGCCTCGCCGCAATCCTGTTCTATCGCTACCACTTCGCGGGCCCGCCACATGCGGCGTTCCCGACGACGATTCAGGTGGCGCTGCCGATTCTGGTCGCCAGCGTGCTCGCACTGCTGCTCGTTTCAGCGGTCCGAGGCCTGTCAGCAGTGCCGGCCAGGCCGCGCGGCGACGCTAGCCCTTGATGCGGCCGCCGGAGCCCTGCCACTCCCTGTCGCGCAGGACGAACTTCTGGATCTTGCCCGTCGCGGTCTTTGGCAGGTCCCCGAACTCCACGTGCTTCGGGCACTTGAAGTGCGCCAGGCGCTCGCGGGTGAACTCGATGACGGCGGCAGCCGAGACCTGCGACCCCGGCCGGCGCACGACGAATGCCTTCGGCACCTCGCCCCACTTGTCGTCCGGGACCCCGACGACGCACACCTCCAGCACGTCGGGATGCTCCATGACGACCTTCTCCACCTCTTGGCTGGATATATTCTCGCCGCCGGAGATGATGATGTCCTTCGAGCGATCCTTCAGCTCGACGTAGCCGTCGGAATGCCACACCGCCAAGTCACCGGAGTGGAACCAGCCGCCTCGAAAGGCGGCGCTGGTGGCCTCATCGTCGTTGTAGTATCCGGTCATGACCATGTTCCCTCGCATCACGACCTCGCCCATCGTCTGGCCGTCGCGGGGGACATCCTGCATTTCCTCGTCGACCACGCGCAAGCCGTCACCCGCAACGCCATACGGCACGCCCTGGCGAGCCTTGACCAGTGCCCGCTGCTCGGGATCGAGATCGCTCCAGCCGGGCTGATCGGCGCAGACTGTATAGGGGCCGTAGGTCTCGGTCAGGCCGTACAGGTGTTGGATCTGCGCGCCCATCCGCTCCATCGTGCGAATGACCTGTGGCGCTGGCGGCGCGCCAGCCGTGGCGACAGTGACACCGCTGAGGTCTTGGCCCGCTGCGTCGGGACTAGAGTAGAGGGCGGTCAGGACTGTCGGCGCGCAGCACATGTGCGTGACGCCCCAGCGATTGACAAGTCGGTAGACTTCCGCGGGCACGACTTTGCGCAAGCAGACGCTCGTGGCGCCGATGGCCACGATGCCCCACGGAAAGCACCAGCCGTTGCAGTGGAACAAGGGCAGGGTCCACAAATAGACCGAGCGCCAGTTCATGCCCGTCTCGATCACCTCGCCGACCGCGTTGATCCACGCGCCGCGCGCGTGGAAGACGACACCCTTCGGAAATCCCGTCGTGCCGGACGTGTAGTTGATGCAGATCGCGTCGTTCTCGTCGATGTCCAGCGCCGGCCCCGGCCCTGACGAGACCGCGTCAAGGAATTCCTCGTATTCCGGCCCGGGAATGTCGTCGGCCTTGGGGGCGGCGTCCACGATCTGCACGTACGACATGGCCGAAGAAACGTCCTGCCTGAGTTCGCGGACCGTGTCGGCGAACTCCGAATCGAAGATCAAGACCTTCGCGCCGGAATGGTTCAGGATGTACGCGATCTCGCGCGCAGACAGCCGGATGTTGAGGGGCACGAGGATCGCCCCGATGCGCATCGGGCCGAACTTCGCTTCGAGCATCGGAGGGATGTTCGGCGCCAGGATCGCAACCCGATCGCCTCGGCCGACTCCGATAGCCCTCAGCGCCTCGCTGAGCCGGCAGATGCGATCACCGTACTGCGCGTAGGTGTAAACACTCTCCCCGTAGACGACCGCGGGTTTGTGCGGATACACGAGCAGGCTGCGCTCCAAGAATGCCAGCGGCGAGAGCGGCGCATAGTTGACAGATGGGCTCGTCATTGGCATTCAAGCGTAATCGATTGGCACCCGCTTTGCCCACCAACCAGGCTCTGACATGCCACTAGTGGGCGCAGGAGGTCAGCGCACGGAGAGCGGCAGTGTGCAGAGCGCAGTAGCTTGCGCCCCGGATTCAGCGACTTGGTCGGGCGGGCTTGCTTGACAAGTCGCTCCGGCTAAGGCTCACGGCCGTTCGGGGTTCCGGCCCACGACGGACTCCACCGTGTAGGTTCACTGCCAGCTAGCGCTAGGACGCTGCTCGGGGGCGGATCCCGGAATCGGAGGCGCTCACGCATCCGTTGCGATGGCCGGAGCCCGTGTGCCGGGCAGAGCAGCACCCCGTCTAGAGGTTCGCGACTGCGCCAAGAGGGAGAGCGCTACAGGGCCAGTTCGCCCTTGTAGACCATGTCTTTGAGGCGGAACTTGCGCTTGATCTCTTTGCCAAAGATAGCCATAGCCATCCCGGCGCCGCGACCGCCGGCCCCGGCCCGCTGGCCGCCACCACCTTGGCCTTGGCCGCCACCTCTCTGCTGGCGCTGGCCGCCCTGGCCAGCCTGACCGCGCTGGCCACGGGCTTGGGGCCCGCCGCCGCCGCCACCCGGACGCATTCCCGCCATCATCTCGCGCTCGAACTTCATGAAGAACTCGACTTCTTTGTCCTCAAGCACGATCGGGTCGTTCTGGGGGAAAAAGTACTTCAGCGTCGCGCGCTGGTTCGCCTGGACCTCTACCTTGGCCGGGTAAATGTCGTCTTTCTTCTTGCGCCGCAGGCGGGCCGTGGTCGCGAGCTTCTCCGGCTCCTCCTCGAAGCGAGCCAAGAGTGCGGGAAGGCCCTCGACGACCACGATGTAGTACGGCTCTTGGTTTTCGAGGTACATCTGCATCTGCGGGGTAAGCTCCGTGCCCTCGCCGAGATTGAACTTGACCTTGGCGTGCTTCACCGGAGCAGCCTCGTCGAACCGAACCATCAGGTTCAGCGAGGGAGCCTGCTGAGGCATCTGCCCGGCACCGCCAGCACCGCCGCGACCGCCGCCACCACCAGCACCGCCGCGACCGCCACCACCACCGCCGCCCGGAGCACCTCCTCCGCCGCCACGGCGTCCTGCCCCGGGCGCACCGCCGCCGCTAAAGGCGGCCATCGGCGCGCCCATCGGGATGCTCACGCGCTTGGCCCACGGAGAGTCCATGTAAATCTTCTCCACTTCCTTGGGAGACCACTGCATGAAATCCTTCTTGTCCCAGAATCCGGCACCGTACAATGCCGTGGTCAGGACTACCAAGCCGAGCAGGACCGGCAGCAAGGTTCTTGAACGTGACGACTTTAAGCGCGACATGACTATACCCTACCCGATTATGGCGCAGGTCGATCGGCGCTAGTTACGAACTTCCAATAGAATTCGGCGGCAGGCCCGATGGATAGGCTGGGGCGTACTGCAAGTTCAGACTGCGGCCGCTCGCAGAGAGTGGCGGGGCTTGGTGGCAGGCAGCAAGCGCATGATATGGTTGGAGTTACCGTCCCATGAGCATCAAGCCAAGGCTGTCGCGGGGCCTCCGCGACCTGTTGCCCGACACGATGCTGGCGCGGCAGCGGCTGATCGACACGGTTCGCAACGTCTACGAGACTTACGGTTTCGCGCCCCTCGACACTCCTGCGATCGAGTATCTCGACGTGCTCTCGGGCTCGGCCGGAGAGGAAGCGCAGCAGTCGATTTTCCGAGTCTCGAACCCGGAAGAGGAGGAACTCGGCCTGCGCTTCGACCTGACGGTGCCGCTCTCCAGGGTGGTCAGCCAGTACCCGGAGGTGACGCTGCCCTTCAGGCGCTATCAAGTCTCCCAAGTGTGGCGTGCTGACAAGCCGCATCCGGGACGCTTCCGGCAGTTCACACAATTCGACCTCGATGCGGTCGGCGCACCCTGCGGCACGGCCGACACCGAGATCCTCGCCGCCATCTGCGACTCGCTCAGCGCCATCGACGTCGGGCCGTACCAAGTGCGCTTTTCCAGCCGGGAAATCCTGAACCTGTTGCTGCAACACGCGTCGATCAGCGCAGATCGCGCAGAGGAAGTTTTCCGCGTTCTCGACAAGCTGGAGAAGATCGGAATCGAGAAGGTCAAGCTAGAACTCACGCACGGCTATCGGGACGAGTCCGGGGACATGATCCGCGGGCTCGGACTCGGCGACGACCAAGTCTCCGCGATCGAGCGGTTCCTGTCGATCCAAGGTAACGATCGCGGGGATGTCCTGCAGCAGCTGCGCTCGCTGTTCGCGGACATCGAGACCAGCGCCGAACAGTTGGATGTGATCGAGCGCATCTCGTCCGATCTCGACACGCTAGGGTACGGCAGCGATCGCGTGGCTCTGGACGTGAGCATCGCGCGCGGGCTGGCGTACTACACCGGCCCGGTCTTCGAGGCCGTATTGCTGGACGCCCCCCAATTCGGGTCGGTCTTCGGCGGAGGGCGCTACGACAACCTGGTCGCTCGCTTCGGAGGCCCGCCTATCCCCGCGACCGGGGCGTCGTTGGGCGTGGATCGCCTTTTGGCGGCGATGGAGCATCTCGGCAAGGTCCGGCCGGCCAAGACCCCTGCCGAAGTGCTGGTGACGGTGATGGACAGCGGCCTTCGGCAAGAGTGCCTGCAGCTCGCCTTCGAACTGCGCCGAGCCGGGATCCGCACCGAGATCCACGTGGGTTCCGGCAGGCTCGGAAAACAGCTCAAGCGCGCCGACAGACTCGGCATCCCGTACGCCGTCCTAATGGGCAGCGACGAGGCCGAACGGGGGGTGGTAACGCTCAAGCAGATGGAGGTCGCCCACCAAGCGGGGGGCGCGATCACTCAACACGAGGACTGGAAAGCAGCCCGCTTCGGCCAGCGCGAAGTGTCCCGGGCGGACATAGTCCAAACGCTCGCTTCCCTCCTAGGCCGCGACTAGACCACGCGCGCGGCCCGCAAACGCCCCACTTCGTCTGGCGTGTAGCCAAGTTCAGCCAAGATCTCGTCGGTATGCTCGCCGAGCTGCGGGGCACGGCGGCGAATCCCCCCAGGGGTGTCGGCGAGCCGGACCGGAGTCGGCACGAGAGGCGCCGGGGCAGGAGCGCCAGGATAGGCGAACTCCTCAAGAAATCCGCTCTCCCTTACCTGGGGATCGTCCAGCGCCTGCTGGGGCGTGTAGACGGGTCCGGCTGGCACTCGCGCTGCCTCTAATTCCGCGAGCGCTTGCTCAGTAGTCCTGCAAGCGCACCACTCTGCCATGCGCGCACTGAAGATCTTGCCATGCTCTCCCCTAGCATCGTCCGTTTGGAAGCGCTCGTCCTCAAGCCACTGCGGTTCGCCCAGAAACTTCGCCCAGCGGGCGTACATCGGCGTTCCAGTGACCAAGATCATGATGCAGCCATCCTGCGTCTTGAACACGTCGGACGGAGCGTTGAGCTGGCCGCGGTTCCCGGTCGCCACGCGATCAGGCTTGTTGACAGCTTGCTCGATCAGGGCCGGGCTGGCGGTGGTCAGCGCTGTCAATAGCAGGGCACCTTGCACCTCCTGGCCGCGCCCGGTCTGGTGGCGCGCCATCAGGGCGACCACCGTGCCGAGAGCGCACAGCGCGGCAGTGCCGAAGTCGACCCACGGAGCGTAGGACTTCATCGGTTCTCCAGGCGTGCCGGTCAGGTGCATATTCCCGCACATCGCCTGAGCCAGACCGTCAAATCCGAGTTTGCCTGCGTACGGTCCGGCATTCCCGAAACAGGTGTTCGAGACAAGGATCACATCGGGACGGATGGCGCTTAGCGCAGCATAGTCAAGTCCGAGCTTCTCGAGAGCGCGCTGCGGCATGTTGGCGACCACGATGTCGGCGGTGGCTACCAGCCGACGCTGCACTTCCCCGCCCGCCTCGCTGGTGGGATCGAGAGTGAGGCAGCGCTTGTTGCGGTTGACTTGGAGGTACATCGCACCGCTGCAGTCCTCACGGCTGATCTGGCTGATGAAGCGGTCCTCTCCGCCATCCACCTTCTCGACCCGAATCACGTCCGCCCCGAAGTCACCCAGCAGCGCCGCGCACCACGGACCGGCGATATACCGCCCGAAGTCGACAACCCGCACTCCGTCAAGGACACCCGCCATCAATCCCGAATCCTCCCTCTGTCTGCGGACAACGCCCCGACCGCCGCAATCCCGAAGGGGAATTATAGATGGCGCATGAAGTCCGGACAGCAACCGAACTGCGATCCTCGCCATCCGGGCGAGCATGTGGCTGCCTCGCCTCGGGCTCACCTAGTGGAGATCGATGACCAACCTTGGCTCCCGCGAATCTGGCCCAAGCAGTAAGCGTTTCCCGCGTTCAGTCCTTGGCCAAGTCGAGGACCTCGAGCAAGGCTTCTCCCACGCTAGTCATCAGGCGCCCTCCCACCTGAGTGAGTGGCCCACGAACCAGTCGGCGATTGTCGATCGCGCGCAGTTGATCGATCAGGATGTCCGAATCGCGGCGCAGATCTCCCGCGGCCGGAATCCTGATCCGGAGCGGCTCGGCTTCATCCACCAAGCGAGTCGTAAGCGGAGCCACGAGGGTCGACGGATGCGCGGCGTCGAGCAGCGCCTGAGCCTGCACGATCAGGACGGGGCGGGCCTTCCCGGGCTCGGTTCCACCGCGTGGATTCAGATCCGCGATCCACACCTCACCGCGCTCGGGCATCAACGTCCTCTTCGACGGCGTCGAACTCGGCGTTGATCCGCATGCTCTCCTGGCGAACCCGGTGAGAGGCGGCTTGGAGCCGTTGCGCGCGCAGGTGGGCCCGCGTGTGGCGGTTCATGCGCTCCAGCGCCTGACGAGTGTACTCGGCGCGCGACAACTGCAGGGCTGTGGCACACTCACCGGACGTAGCGAGCAATCGTTCCGAGAGCTTCAGGGAGATCGCCGGCATAACTACCTTTTATGTTAGAGGGGTGCCAGAGAGCGGATCGCCAACTCGGACTTGGGTGCGTCTCTCTCGTCTGCCGCAGGTGGCGCAAGCCACCGCTGCGGCAGGCCGTGGATCCCTCCCCTCGCCAGCGGGGGGAGGCTGCCTAG
>JAJEHF010000040.1 GCA_022823865.1 Bryobacterales bacterium | reverse complement strand
GCGGCGACAACAGCGGACTCCAGCGCAGCGGCACTGCCCGCCACGACTCCATGACTTGAAGGCTCCAAACCCGCCGCATCTGCTGCTCGAAAGCTACAAGTCCTTAAGTTAGTGCCCAAACGCTTAAGTTAGTGCCATTGGACTGCCGGTGGACGGAACGAGAACGAGGACATCCGGATATCTGAGCTCGAATGCCCGGTATCTACCCACCCATCCGAGATTGCGCGCTCAATTGTCGGCGACGGCCCGACCCGCGTCGTATTCTGCACGTACCACTCACTGGGCAGGGTAACCGAGGCGCAGGCGCAACACGGTGCCCCGGACTTCGACTTGGCTATCGCCGACGAAGCACACCGTACAACAGGGGCCCTGCTTGGGCGCCGCGGGCGGAATGGCACGCGGAACGTCGACTTCCAAGAATTTCACGATGATGGGCGACTGTGCGCGAAAAAGCGGCTCTACATGACCGCTACTCCGAGGCTCTACACGGAACGGTCAAAGAGTAGACTTGCCGAACGGGGGATCGATGTCGTTGACATGGGCGACTACGGCGTTTACGGCCCGGAACTTCACCGGCTTCCGTTCGCCAAGGCGGTGCAAAATGGCATGCTCTCCGACTATCGGGTGATCGTGCTCGGCGTGAGCGAAGCGAGCGTCACGCCTGGCTTACGGCGCCGCCTCGAAGACCTCGGCACCTCGACGAAGCGTAGACAGACCCCGACCACGAATGACATGACGCGCGTGCTTGGTGTCTCGCTTGCGGTTAATGGCGTCACTGAAGGCAAGGCGCTGGAGCAGCCTGGCAAGCTCGCTCGCACCATGGCGTTCGCGAACAGCATTTCCCGCTCGAGGTGGTACGTCGATGCACTAATGGAAAGTGAGGTTCTTAGGGCCACTACCCGGCGTTTGCAAGCAGGTCGGGCAATGAAGGTCATCGCCAAACACCTCGATGCATCCGCGAGCGCCCTCCTGCGCAACCAAGAGCTTAGGGCCCTTGCCCAAGCCGACCGGGATGGCGAGTGTCGGGTGGTTTCCAACGTCAAGCTATTCACCGAGGGTGTGGACGTTCCGCAACTCGACGCCGTAGCGTTCCTCGATCCGCGAGACAGTCAGGTTGATGTCGTACAGGCCGTTGGACGGGTCATGCGGAAGGCACCGGGCAAGCGATTCGGTTACATCATCATCCCGGTTGTCGTCGAGCCGGGACGAGACGTCGCAGCGGCTCTGGAACAGGGCACTGAAGGCTACAGGACGGTTGGACGAGTTCTGCGGGCGCTCCAAGCTCATGACGGGCGCTTGGCGGAATCGCCCGCCAACTTCATAAAGGTCTACGAACAATCCACGACACGTGCTCCCGGAGAATCGAGCGGAGGCAGTGTCGGTGAGTCCGAAAGCAAGTATATCCAGCAGAGACTCGACCTAAAGGCAGCCGAACAGGGGATCTACGCGCACGTTGCGGCCGCTTCAGGGCTCGGGAAGCCGGGTCAGCTCGTTGCTGACGAGATCGCCGATGCAGTCAGACGTGCGAGCGCTTTGCTCCAAGAAGAGGCGATGGAGCACCCTCTGGCGGAGGCTCTCGGCCTCATCGCGGAGGATGATGCCGGTGCGAAGGGCATCTGCACTGTCGCGGCCCTCATGCTCTGCAACGCCTGTCTCCTACAACGGCGCCTGCGCGACGAACCAGAGATGAGGCTGGTCCTGCGGCTCGACACGGTCGCGGGTGCCAAGCACCCTAGAGAGGTTCTCGGAATAGCGTGGGAATCCATCCTCGAAAAGGACTACGCACCAGTGTTCCGACCTGCTCTTGCCGTTCTGGAAGCGCTCCGCGAAGGCAAGGCAATCGACGATGCCATCCGCCTGCTTGCGGAATGCGCCAATCGCGTGGCCGATTCTCTCAGCGATCTCGGCTACGACCACGCTGGACCGCTCTATCATCGCATCCTCGGCTCGGCGAAGAGTGATGGCGCTTTCTATACGAACAATCTGTCGGCAATCATGCTAGCGCGCCTTGCGTTTACTGAAGATCTAATCGACTGGTCGGACCCCGATGCGGTATCGAGGCTTCGCATCATTGACCCCGCTTGTGGAACGGGAACGCTACTGATGGCGGCGCTTCAGACGATCAAGGCGCGTGTTGCTGGCCTGAGCGAGACAAGCGACGAGGATCGCAACGCTCTGCACAAGCGCCTCGTGGAAGATGTCCTGTGTGGCCTCGATATCAACCAGCACGGTATCCAACTTGCCGCCTGCAACATGACGCTTGGCGCCCCGACTGTCGACTACATGCGTATGAATCTCGTGACCATGCCGCACGGACCTCAAGCCGAAGGGCCCCCAAAGGCGGGTTCGCTAGAGATCCTCGATGCGGTGGAAGACGGCTGTGACCTGCGCGCAATGAGCGCGCCGCAGCGGTCGCTTGAGACGCTGGACGCGACACAGGTCAATGAGAGCGAAGAGATCCGGTTTCCGCTCTACGATCTCGATGCCGTGATTATGAACCCTCCGTTCACTGACCATATGAAGCGTGGGAGGAAGTTTGGTCCCGAGGCTGTGAAGAGAATGCAGCGACATGAACTCGATCTCCGCGACACCGTATTGCAGCGTGACGGGCCGGCGGGTCGGGTTATCACCACCAATAGCATTAGTACATTCTTCACGCCTCTCGCAGACCGACTCCTAAGTCAGGAGCGGGGCACTCTGGCAAAGGTGGTGCCAGTCACCGGCTGCATCAGCGCGTCGGGTGTCTCCGAACGCCGATTCCTAGCAGAGCGCTTCCACATTGAACGGGTAGTGACCACGCATGATCCGCGACGGATCGCTTTTTCGGAAAACACGGGAATCCACGAATGCCTGCTCATCTGCCGACGTTTTCCCGCGAAGGTACGTCCGCCGACGGAATTCATTTCACTACACAGAATGCCCAGTAGCGCAGATGAGGCCGTCAAGGCTTCTGACGCCATTGCAAGTCGCCAGTGCAGTGATTGGGGGCGAGCCTGCATGTGGCCGGCAGACCGTGTTCAAGCTGGTGATTGGTCGCCTGTGCAGTGGTACGACGAAGAACTTGCCGGGATCGTGAGGGAGTTGGAGATTGATCGCGAGCTGGTTTCGGCGGGTACGATATTGCAATTTGGAGCGACACGCCAAGCGGCACAAGACTCTTGGAAGCGGGCCACAGATGGCCAGAACACCGACGTGTGGGTGTTCGACAGTGTCTCGGCAAAGATTCGACGCTCGATGCTAGATGCTCCGGAGCGGCCTGTTGTACCGGGGGGGCGACGAGCACATTTGCATGAGAACGTCTTGGCGAGCAAGGGGAATCTAATGCTCGCCACTCGATTCGACACGGTAGCCGGATTAATGACCGCGCTGTGGAGCGAAGTCCCCACGTTTGGATTCGGCTGGCTGCCCGCAAGAGGTCCGGATCGATCATATGAGCAAGCTCTGTGCGCTTGGTGGAACAGCACGCCGGGGCGGCTGTTGCTGCTTAATCGAAGGGGCAAGAAACTCACTTACCCGCAATGGGCTGTGGAACATGTGGCTTCCCTTCCGTGTCCGAGGCCACAGACCCCAGGATGCACAGCATTGGCAAGAGCGTGGGAGGACACATGCCAAATGCCCTTGCTACCCATGCGAGAGGGTGACGAATGCGCGGTTAGGAAAGTCATCGACGACGCTGCTGCTCTGGTACTTGGTATTACCCCAGACGTTATGGCGGACTGGCGGCGGCGAGTGGCCGCAGAACCAACAATTGCCAATGCACCCGCTGATGATCCTAGGGCGGTTGGGCGTCAGAGGTGATGCCGTGAATATCAAGCTTCCTCGGGTCGTGATTTAGCCAACGCGAACCTTACGGCGATGCCCTTCGTGCCCGTGTAGCCGTCCCCACCACGGGCAGTGACGAAGCCCGATGGAATGTTCCCAGTGTTTCCCTGATTGCCCGCCAGACTAAAGTCGATTGGTCTCCCTC
The DNA here is from genome assembly GCA_022823865.1 of Bryobacterales bacterium. Classification (GTDB taxonomy): domain Bacteria; phylum Acidobacteriota; class Terriglobia; order Bryobacterales; family UBA6623; genus VXMF01. The sequence continues at coordinate 1,245 of JAJEHF010000040.1, read as the reverse complement.
GTGCGCATGTAGTCTCAACGAATACGACGAAACCCTCTCGTCTCACCTGGAAGTCGTGCCCACGCAGCATTTCTAGGATCCGGCGCACCCTCTCGGCACTTTCTTTACAGTTAGCGGCCATTTCCTCTGGCTCCAAACTGCTCCCATTCGCGTATCGTTGGAGAGCCTCTTCGAATTCGCCCGTCATAACCTTGCAGTTCCCCATGGCGAGTGCTAAGTCGCTTCCTTCCCGTTCAAGGCTCGCCGCTTCGAAGTCTCGATGAGCCTCTGCGAACGTTTCTAAAGCGAACCTCGAATTCCCCCGGTTCTTCAATATGTCCCGCTTTGGGCCACCATCGTGCTGAAACGCAATATCGAAGTCAGCTACGGCACCATGGTGGTCCCCCGCTGCCGCACGTACGTTGCCTCGGTTGTAGTACAAGGCAGGGGACATCATGTTTCTGATCGGTCCCGGGTTCACTTGAAGGTTCTTGTCAAGGAACGCTGGCTGATCAAGATTCGCGATCGCTCTCGTGTAGGCTTGGTCTGCTTCGTTGAATCGTCCAAGCGCAGCTAGCGTGTCACCCTTGAGGCAATAAGGCTGTGCTGTGTCTGGCCGCTTTGCCTCGTACGCTTCATATGCGGCAAGTGCGTCGTCGTACCGCCCAAGTTGGTAGGCCCGGTTTCCCAGATCCCGTTGCTGTTCTGGTGTAAGTAGGTCCATGCGGTGCAGCCCCACGCGTGTCGTGTTCGCGGCTGCCAGACCCGGGATGTCCCCGAAGAGTGCCGTTTGCGACAGGCCCAGTTGTGTCAGATAGGCCCTCAATGGTTCTTTGGATTCCTTCGGCACTACCACCGACTTCACATACTGATTCGGTATTTGGGGGTTACAAATCACAAACACGCTCTGCTGGGCCACGATCCGCGCTCCAAGAGAACGGTCCGGCTCGTAGTACACGACAGCCTGGCCTAGGTCGAACGGATCGTCCAATGTCCGGCCATTGCGGGCAACTTGAGGATCTCCAATGTCCAGCGCAAAAACCTGCGCGTCCTTGTCGGGCAGCTCTGTGCATGCGAACCAGAGTGCGACCAGAGGACTCTCCGTAAAGTCGAGAAGCCCGGTCCCCGCCCAATGGCATTAACTTTGGGACACAGGCGCATTAACTTACAGATCGGAGGCCAAATCGACTGAGCAAGGCCGAAAGGGGCGGGTTTCAGGCTTGGCTTGCGGTCGGATCGGTGGTGCGCTTCCTCCATTTGTTGGCA
>JAJEHF010000013.1 GCA_022823865.1 Bryobacterales bacterium | reverse complement strand
TGCCAACAAATGGAGGAAGCGCACCACCGATCCGACCGCAAGCCAAGCCTGAAACCCGCCCCTTTCGGCCTTGCTCAGTCGATTTGGCCTCCGATCTGTAAGTTAATGCGCCTGTGTCCCAAAGTTAATGCCATTGGGGGGAACCGGGGGATCGTGTAACGATCTCGGCAAACATCAGGGATATGGCTCGACGTTAGATGGCCGCGATTGATGGACTAGCCCAATCGCTCGCGGTAGGCGTCGGAGTCGTTTCGCGCTTCTCGCCCAGCGCCCCACTCCTCTCCAAGCAACTGCCGGGCATGGCCTCCCGCGGGTTCGGGAACCGACCCTGTGTCTTACCATCCAGCGATTGCCCGGTGTTCGTCTCCTTCAATCCCCACTGCATACGCGCAAGTGGGACACGCCATCGCCTGTTTGGATTTCGGTTGCCGCTGTCTGAATCGGCCCCGGACCGCCCAGACGGTGTGTGCGCGCCAGTCCTAGATCTGTAGTACGCCGCTGGATCGATCCGACTAGGGCGTTAGAGACGACATGCTTTGTTGCCTCTAACAGGCAGAGCTGATTCCGCGCCCTCGACGCCACGTCGGAATCGCCGCCGGTCCGTCGGCAAGCTCTCCCCAAACGGCGTCTCGATGGTCCGCACGGCTCAGTTTCTGGAGACGTCGATCACCACCCCTGAGGTATCGCCGACGCGGATCGCCGTGCCCGCGCCTGCCGCTTCGCGCCGGACGATCGAGAATCCGCGGGCTTTGCCCCCAGACCCGCATCCCGGTGTCGCCGAAGTCATCTCTCCCAAGGCGCTGCCCTGATACCGCACCACCGTCTCGGTCGGCACGGCTGCGGAGTCGAGCTCGATTCCGACCAGCAGTCGGCGCACTTGGCCTTGCGATCGCACCCGTTCGACGATCTCCTGGCCGGTGTAGCAGCCCTTCGTGAACGAGACGGCGCAGAGCTGCTGGGTCTCATGGGGAATATTCTTGGGGCCGAAGTCGGCGCCGAAGCGAGGGATGCCCATCAACACGCGGTTTGCCTCGCACTCTTCGGCGGTTGCATGGTGCGCCCCTGCGGCTAGGAGCTGGTCCGCCAAGGCCGGGCCCTCCAGTGCCGGCACTTCGATCCAGAAACCGTCCCTGCCCGCGACCAAGCCCTGGCGCACGCAGGTCGTGCCGTTCCATGCGAAGGTCAAGCGCCCTGCGGGCGCCGGCAAGCCCATGGCCGCGACGATGCTGGCTGCGTCCGGCCCGGCGACGCCCAGTCGAGCGGTCTGGGCCGAGACCGCTTCGAGGACGACATCGTCCATGATGATGTAGCTCTCGATGTGCTGCCTCAGCGATTCCGCGGCTTCCGGTTCGCAGTCGATCACGACATGATCGTGGTCGACATAGATGCAGCTGTCGGCTTGAATTCTGCCTTGCGGGTTCAAGAAGAACGCATAGGCTCCTTGCCCCGGCGACAAGCCCTCGATGTCATTGCTGCAGATCGCGTGGAGCAGCCGGATCCGATCTTCGCCGGTTGCGCGGAGCCTGCCGCACGCCGAGAGATCGCTCCACGCCGCGCGCTGGTGGAACGCTTCGCTGGCCGTCACTGAAAAGTTGATAGCATACCAGCGATGATCCACGAAACCATGCCTGTCGGCATGCTGCAGTGCAACTGTTCGATCATTGGCGACGAGAGCACCCGCGAGGCGGTTGTAATCGACCCAGGCGACGAAATCGACCGCATTCAATCGGTATTGCGGAGGCACGGGCTAACGGTCAAGTGGATCGTCATCACTCACGCGCACATCGACCACATCGGAGCTGCCGGCAAACTCCGGGCTCTGACCGGGGCGCCGATCTACATGAACGAAGCCGACTACGGGCTCGTCAAAGCCCTCCCGGACCAAGCCAACTGGCTGGGCATGCCGGAGCCGGACGAGACTTCGATCGACGTCGCGCTCAATGACGGGGACCTGCTCAAGATGGCCGGAGAGAGCTTCGAAGTGTTCCATACCCCCGGGCACACACAGGGAAGCGTGTGCCTGTTGATGGCCGCCCAGAACAAGCTGATCGCGGGGGACACGCTGTTCCGGGACTCGATCGGGCGGACCGACCTCCCCGGCGGTGACTACGGCCAGATTCTGCGCTCGATCAAGACCAAGCTGCTCCCGCTCGACGACGAAATCAGCGTGGTCTGCGGCCACGGGCAGACCACGACGATCGGGCGCGAGCGCTTGCACAACTATTTCCTGAGGAATCTCTAGGAAGCCTCTCGGGCGGGCGCGCCGCCGGTCGCTAGAATCGTGGCATATGGCAAAGAGGATCCTGCTCGTTACCGGAGACGCAGGCGAGAGCTACGAGGCGCTGTTTGCGCTGCACCGCTTTCAGGAGGCGGGCTACGAGCCCGTCGTGGCCGCGCCCTCTGCTCGCCGGCTCCATCTAGTCATGCACGATTTCGAGCCCGGCTGGGACACGTACATCGAGCGCCAAGGCTACGGGCTCGACGCCGACATCGCGTTTGACGACGTGGACGTGGATGGGTATGCAGCGGTGCTGCTGCTGGGCGGCCGGGCGCCGGAGTTCTTGCGGCATATCCAGCGCGTCGTGGACATCGTGCGGGAGTTTGTCGCGCAGGGCAAGCCGGTGTTCTCGATCTGCCACGGGATTCAGATCTTGGTAGCCGCCGACGTGGTCGATGGCAAGACCGTGACGTGCTACGAGCACGTCCGCTCGGAAGCCGAGCGGGCGGGCGCCTGTTACTCGCAGCAGCAGGCCGTGCGCGATGGCAATCTGGTGAGCGCCCAGACTTGGGAGTCCCATCCGGAGTTCTACCGGGAAGTCTTCGCCTGCTTGGAGGGCTAACGCTCCCCCGGCGCGAGGCTATCGGCCATCGCCGTCGACGATACGGAATTTCTGATAGATCACTGCTGCCTCGCCCGACGAAGGCGGCAGCATCGCGGCCAAGATGTACTCCCCGGCAAGTAGGCTGCCCGTGGCAAGTGCCGCGAGATGGCGCACGCGGTGTGCCTCGGGCTGCGGCACGGTCTGGTAGCTGCTGACCGGCAATCGTGGCACGCTTTCACGCTCGCGGTACAGTGCGAGCCGCGGCCCGGGGGGATCGTCGTAGCTGCCCGGCCCGAGATTGTAGACGTCGTAGAGCAGGTAGATGGGCGTGCCACGCCGAAATGCCTTCACTGCCGTTGCGAAAAACCGGCTGCCGTCGACGAGCAAGACGTCCTCGGGAGCCTTGCGGGCCGGCTTTATGGTCTTGGCCCGGCTGACGTCGTCGATGCGGCTTGTCAGCAGCAGCGAACTTCCCGTTGTCCCGGCCGACAGTTCCGGAATGCGCAAGCGAGTCTGGTAGCTGCCCAGCGAGCCGGACAGATCGTCCCGCACGATGACCTTCCAGTCGTACTCCCCCGGGGCGAGCGGCATCTGCGAGCCGTAGTGCAGCCAAGACGCCGGATCGCCGCTGAGACGCTCCATTGCCGCCGGGTCCACCGTCATTGCAAAGCGCCGCTCGTCGAGCACGGGCGGCTGCCGCCGGTTGCCTTCCGAGGGCTGTGCCACGGCTTGCGCGATCACCGTTAGCTTGACTGTCTCGCCCTTCTTTACCGTTTCGGTGGGGATGTCGCGCGCATGGAGCCCGACGCTGTAGATCAGAGTCGGGCCGCCGTTGGAGTCTCGAAAGAACTCGTGGTCGACCAAGATGGGCAGGTCCGTGTACGGGGTGTCGAATGTGAGGGCCTGATGCATGCGCAGGTTTCTCTCCGTGCGCGACATTTGCCCAAACGGGCGCTCCTCGTAGTAGCCTCGCTGGTGGCTGATTCGCAGGCTTGAATCGTTTACGCGAACCCGGAGGCGGCGCAGCCGTCCGCGTTGCTCGCGATCCTCGGGATAGTAGCCGAGCAGGTAGTAGCCGCTGTTCTCTTCCTTGACGACATCGAAGACCTCGCCGAAATCGTTACTGTTCAGAATCGCCTTCCCGCCCGTGCGCTGCGCCAGTTCCCACAAGCCGTCTTGGTTGTCTTGGCGCAACTCGATCCGTCCTTGCTCGAGCTGGCTGAAGACTTGGGCCAAGCCCACGTCCGCAGGGGCACCAGCGCCGAGAGATACCTCTGCGTCACCGCCGGGCGGGGTTGCGGCGAGGCGGCCGACGTCGGAGACGAAGAAGCGAACCCGCGCCTTCATCGCCTCGTCCTCCAAGACCTTGATGATGTCGAGGTTGTCTTCTTCCACGGGCAACCCGGTGGCGAACAGCACTACGAGCTTCTTGCCCGGATAAATGCTCAAGGCCCGAATCAGGTCGATGTACTCGTACATCCGCAGGCGGTTATAAAAGGCCCTGCGATCCGCGATCTCCTCAAGCGCCTCCTCGAACTCCTCGTTCGTATCCGCGATCAAGGCCTCGAGCGCATCGCTGTATTCGATGTCCCGGGAGAGGTCGACCGCCAAAGTATCGACCAATCCATCGACGCCGTTGCCGCCGCCCGTTCGCATCGCCTCAAGTCGCTCGTAGAGCTCGCTGCGGCGCGACGTGAAGGGCGAGCCTTGGATCGACACCAACATGCCGGGCTGCAGGTCGTTGTCCAAGAAGTCCCTGACGGCTTGGTAGATCTGGAGCTGGTCCTGGCGGCGTCCTCGAGTGGCGATGTAGACGAACGTGCTGCGCCGCAGCTCGCTGGCGGCATCTGTGCCCGGTTGACCTACGCGCCCTGGTGCTATTCCAAGAGCGGCCGTCGCTTGTCCGGCTGCCGGGCCGGGCACGAATTCGAACGTCGCAATGGCTTGCGGTTGGCCGTTCTCCCGCAGTTCGAAATCGTCTCTTGAAAGCCCGGCCACGGGTTGGCCGCGCCTGTCCGTCACGCGAACCTCGAATTCGAACAGCGCGGTCTCCGACTGGAAGACTGGAGCGGGCTGCCCCGATAGAGTTGCCGCCGAGCCGATCAGCGCAGCTGCGGCGGCCAAGCCGCGCGCTCCGCGCCAGAGAGCATCGGTCATGCGACAGGTCGTGACGGGGGTCGGCTTCACTTTCGATTTGACGAGAACTACTGCGAACTCGTTGCCAACCGCTAGCTTCGCACGGCGGGAGCGGACAGGCGGAGTTGCGATGCGAATATCGAGAGAGCGCGGGCTGGCAACATAATGAGACATAGGCCGCGTCTGGCACTTGTCGAGAGTCGACCGTTGTCCCGGGTTTCTCGAGCGGCACCGAGGAAGCATCCATGCTGGTCATGAAATTCGGGGGCACCTCGCTCGCTACCGCTGCGGCGATCGAGCGCGTTTGCGCGATCGTCGAGCGGGCCCGCCAGCGCGATCCAGCGGTGGTGGTCTCGGCCATCGGCGCCACGACCGACCAGCTCGCTGCGGCCGCTGATTCCGATCTGGAGCGCGGCCGCGCGATTTTGGCGGATCTGCGGAACGCGACCGAGGCAACGGCCCGAGCCGTCGTTTCCGAGGCCGACAGCGCTGGGCTCATCGTCCGCGTGCGCGCAGTGTTCGACGATGCGGCAGAACTGCTGGGCAGGATCGGCTCTCGCGGGCGAGAGCAGTCAGCCGAACTCGATGCCCTGCTGGCTTGCGGAGAGCGAATCTCGAGCGAGGTCACGGCCTTCGCCTTGCGCGAGCGGGGCGTGGCGGCCACCCTCTTGGACGCGCGGGATCTGTTCGTTACCGAGTCGCAGCACGGTGGCGCGGACGCTCTTTTCGAGGTCACCAAACAACGGCTGCGCGCCGCCGTGCCTCCGGTGCTGGCCGCTGGAGCCGTGCCTGTCATGGGGGGATTCATCGCGACAGGCGAGGATGGCACCGCGACAACTCTCGGACGCGGCGGGTCGGACTTCACCGCATCGCTGGCCGGCGCTGCGCTCAATGCGGAGGAGGTGCAGATCTGGACTGACGTCGACGGCGTGATGACTGCCGATCCGTCACTGATCAGCTCGGCGCAGAGCCTCAGCGTAATGTCTCTGTTGGAGGCTTCCGAGCTCGCCTACTTCGGCGGTCGCGTGCTGCATCCGGCGACCATGCTGCCGGCGATTGAACACGGCATTCCAATCCGTGTCTTGAACTCGCTGCGCCCCGCCGGGCGCGGCACCCTGATCGTCAAGCATCCGCCGGAGTCCGAACAAGTCGTCAAGGCGGTTGTCTACAAGGAGAACATCACGCTCATCGACATCTACTCGACCCGCATGTTGATGGCTCACGGATTCTTGGCCAAGATCTTCGCCATCTTCGAACGTCACGAGACGGCGGTCGATATGGTCTCGACATCCGAGGTCAGCGTTTCGCTCACCGTGGACCGCAGCGAAAAGCTGGCCCAGATCCTGTCCGACCTCGGCGAATTCGCCCAGGTCAAGGCGACTCCCGGCAAGGCGATCGTGTGCGTGGTCGGGGAGCGCATCCGCTATACTCTGGGCATCGCGGCCAGGGTCTTTCAGGTTCTCGAGGGCATTCACATCCGCATGATCTCCCTTGGCGCCTCGCGTGTAAATGTCGGGTTCGTAGTGGACGAGGATCAGCTCGCCCCGGCTGTGAGCCGCATCCACTCGGCCTTCTTTCCTGAACTGTCTCAGCCGCCGGGAGCGTCGCAGCAGTGAGTTCACCCGCTAACAGGCTGGCATTGGTCGGCTACGGGCGAATGGGCCGGCTCGTCGAGGAGCTGGCCCCGGCACACGGCTTCGAGGTCGTGCTCAAGCTCGACGAGTTCAACAATCAAGAGGCCGCGGGCGTCACCCGCGAGAATTTCGCCGGCGTGGACGTGGCCATCGACTTCTCGATGCCCGACGTGGTAGCCGAGAACGCCGTCCGCATCGCTGAGCTGGGCGTGCCCCTCGCGATCGGCACAACGGGCTGGCTGGATCAACTCGAACGCGTCCGAGCCGCGGTCGAGCGCCATGACGCCGCCTTAGTCTACGGAGCGAACTTTTCGATCGGGGTCAACGCCTTCTACCGCATCGTGGCGGCGGCGGCACAGGCGTTCGCTGGCCAGCCGGACTACGATGCGTTTCTCTACGAGGCGCACCACAAGTACAAGAAGGACGCTCCGTCCGGCACGGCGCTGCGCCTGCTGGATGCGGTGCGGGAGGCCGGATATGCCCGCCCGGTCGACGTCGCGACGCAGCGCAGCGGGCAGTTCCCCGGAATCCACGAGCTAGGGTTCGACTCCGCAGCCGACACCATCCGGGTCAGCCACACGGCCCGCAACCGCGTCGGATTCGCCAGCGGGGCGCTCAAGGCTGCCCGCTGGATCATGGGCCAGCGAGGCGTCCACGAGTTCTCGCAGGTTTGGGACCGCCTCGACTGAGGCTGCCGGCCGGCCCTAGAAGATCAGCTTCATTCCGAACTGCACCTCGCGCCCGTCGCGGGCCGCGAGCACCCGCCCGAAGCCGGGCGTGCCGAAGAAGATGTTCGGATTGAGGAAATTCGGCGTGTTGAGCATGTTGAACAGCTCGGCGCGCAGCTGCAGGGTCGTCGTCTCGGCGATCTGGATGTCCTTCAGCACCGAGAAGTCCACGTTGGCAAGGCCGGGGCCGCCGATGATGTTGCGGCCGGCATTGCCGAAGCTGCCGTATTCCGGCATCGAGAACGCTCCCGGATCGAACCACTGCTGCGGGTCCGGACTGGCAAGGTTCGGGTTTGAGGTGACGTTCGGGCGGTCGCCTGCCCCGAATCCGTAGCTGGAGCGCCCGGTGTTGGAATTGTCGAGTTCGCCGGGCAGCGCGACGGTGTACGGCTGGCCCGACTGGAGGGAGACGATGCCGTTCAACTGCCAGCCGCCCAGCAGCCGGGCCGCGGCTCCGGTCCAGCTGCTGCCTAGCGCCCGGCCGGGACCGACGGGCAGCTGGTAGACGAAGCCGCCCGTGAAGCGATGCGGCACGTCGAAGCTGGAGCGGCCCCGCTCGGCCGCGATGTTGTTGCTGTCCTGCGGGTAGTTCGCGTCTCCCGCCGAGGCGAAGAAGTTCGACGCGTTGTCGAGCGACTTGGACCACGTGTACGTGAACAAGCCGGTCAGCCCGGTCTGCAGGCGGCATTGGAACTGCGCTTGCAGGCTGTGGTAGACCGAGTCGAACCCGGACGCGATCAGGTTGATGTCGGAGAACGTCGGCAGCGGCCGGTAGTTCGGCTGGGCGGGGGAGGGAGCCGCTTGGTTGATGTCGCGAGCGCCCACCAGCTTCGTGCCGCGCGTGCCGTTATAGCCGATGCTGAGCACGGTGTCCTCGAATACTTCGGACTGCACGGTGAAGTTCCATTGCTGGGCGTAGCTCGTGCGCATGTTGCGGTCGTAGGTCGTCACGCTCGGCGGAAGCGGCGCGGCTTGCCCTTCTGGCCAGGGCTCGGCAATCGTCAGCGGAGTCTGCAAGGACGGGATGAACAGCATGGCGTTGAAGAACGGCGGGTTGAAGTAAATGCCCTGGCCCGCCGCTAGATCCGAGAAATTGTGGTACACGCCCCAGCCGGCGCGGATCACGAGCCGGTCGGTAGCGGCCGGTCGCAGCGCGAGACCGATGCGCGGGGCCAGGTTGTTGTTGTCGCGGTAGAAGCCGGAGCGGGGGACCCCGCCCTCGCCGAGTCGCATGACTTGACGGCTCTCGAGATCGAAGACCGACGCCGCGTCCTCGGCATCGAAGGCCGGCTGGTTATTCTCGTAGCGCAGCCCCAGTGTCAGCGTCAGCGCGCGCGACAGGCGCAGTGTGCCGGTTGCAAACGCGCTGGTCGCGCCCGTGCGCGCCGCCTGCAGGCCGTCGGCCCTCGCGCCGAGCGTGTAGCTCGGCAAGCCGAAGAGCAGGTCGGCGAATGCGTTCTGCGTGTACGCGAGGTCCGTAAAGTACACGCTGCCCCTGGCGAGCACGTTGCGGAAGCCGTCCTGGCGGATGCCGCGCTGCTCGAAGCCGAATTGCAGCAGGTGGCCTCCGCGCGAATAGCTCAGCGTGTCGGAGATCTGCCAAGTGTTCACGGTGCTGACCTGGGGGTTGTTGAACTCGCCGCCTAGCGACGAATAGCCGGTGACTTGGAAGAAGCTCAGCCCCAGGTCGAGTTCGCGCGTGGCCAGGTCGGGCAGGCCGAGCGTGCTGTTCAGGCTGGTCCCGCTGTTCTCGTGCAGCGTCCGGTTTCCGATCCGGTTGTATCCGAAGCGCGCCTCGTTGATCCACTGTGGGCCTAGATTGTCGGTGTACGAGACCATCGCGTTCTGGCCGCGCTGGTCCAGCAAGTTGCCGTAGCCGGGCACGGACGAGAATTGCTGGGCGGCGTACGGCTCGTGGACATCGCTGTCGGCAAAGCTGTACCTGCCGGCCAGCTGCCCGCCGTCGCCGACGCGGCGGTCGAGGCGGATGTCGGACTTGTTGGTGCTGTTCTCGCCTTCCGGCGCGGCCACGAAGTTCTGGCCGAGCGCGGACCGGTTGGGCTCGGGGTAGAGCCCGGCCACGGCCTGCCCGATGGGGTTTGCATAGGGCAGCAGGGCGTTCGGGAACGGCTGTTGCGTGAAGAAATTGATGGGCGCGTTGCCTGCGCTGGAGGAAAAGTCCCCCTCGCGCTCCGCCCGGGTCGGAACGTTCGTGGTGCGGGTCTGGGCCCGCGTCTCGCGCAAGCCCTCGAAGTTGGCGAAGAAGAAGGTGGAATTGCGGGCGATCGGGCCGCCTAGCGACGCCCCGAACTGGTGCCTGCGGAGCGTGGGCACGGGATCGCTCGGCTGGCTGAAGAAGTTGCGCGCGTCGAAGTGATCGTTGCGAAGGAACTCGTAGGCCGTGCCGTGCAGTTCGTTCGTGCCTTGCTTGATCGCAACCGATATCTGGCCGCCGCTGTTGCGGCCCAGCCCGGCCTCCGAGTTGGAAGTCTGGATGCGAAACTCGCTCACGGCATCGACCGGCGGGGCGAAGCTGAAGCTGTTCAAGATCGGGTCGATCGCGTAGGCGCCGTCATACAGGAACGAATTGGCCGATTCGCGGGCACCGTTGGTCTGGAACGCGAAGCGGCCGCGCTCGCTGCCGGGCGAGCCCACAGCTGCCGGCGCCGTTCCAGGAACCAGCAGCGAGAGTTGCAAGAAGTTCCGGCCGTTCAATGGCAGGCTGACGACAAAGCGATTGGGGATCACGTTGCCGATCGCAGCTTGGGTGGAATCGAGGGCCGATAATTCGCCGGACACGGTGATCGCGTCGCTCGCGGGACCGACCTCCAGCACGAAGCTGGCATCGGCCTCGCCGCCGATCGAGAGCGGGATCGCTTCTGTGGAGACCGGACGAAACCCCCCTGCCGAGACGCCGACCGAGTAGCTCCCCGGCGACAGCGCCGGCACGCTATAGCGCCCGTTGGCGCTGCTGGTCGCGTGTCGGGTGGCGCCGGTCTCGATGCGCCGCACCTCGACTTCCGCCCCACCGACGACGGCGCCGCTGGAATCGAGAATCAGGCCGTGGATGCGACCCTGAACCTGTTGGGCGGCGAGGTTCGCCGTCCCGAATAGCATGGCTAGCGCCGCTAGCGCCGCTCGCTGGTACCTCACAACTGCCATCGTATGACAGTTGTGGCGGACGGCTTCAGCAAGAAGTTAGCGCTGGGAGCCGTTTGATCCGCCCTTGCGCAATATCGAGCATCGGTGGTTGAGTGAATCGTTGCGGCGATACGTCGCTAGGCAACACGTTGGCAGGCCGCGGCAGAACCCTTACAGATCCGAGGGGGCGTGTAGGTGCACTCCGTCCGTCGGGCGGCAGGCTCACCAGAATCCGGAGAACGCGCGCTGGCTCGAAGAGCCCTTCGACGGACACGACCTCGAAGGCCCGGCCCGGCTGGCCGCCGAAGTTGATATCCCCATCACCGGCGGCGAGCTAGGTAAGAGCATCCACCAGTTCCTGGCCTTCTTGACTCGCAAGACCTACGACGTGCTCCAACCCGACACGCGGATTTGCGAAGGCATTCTCAACGCCCGTAAGATCAGCATCCTTGCCGAGGCGTTCCACGTCCCTTGCATACAGCACGGTACGCAAGGCCCGTCGCTCGCCGGCTACATCCAGGCCGGCTGCGCGATGCCGAATTGCGAGTACCAGGAAATGATCGGCCAGCCGAACTTGCCTGAGGAGCAATGGTCGCCGGCGTTGAAAGTCCTGCGGACCAAGCATGTCTTCGAAATCGAGGACGGGTACGGAAAGCTGCCTGAGATCCCAGGATTGGGTCTCGATGTCCACGCCGACGCTCTTGAAGAGTTTCGGGTTCGCTCCTAGTCAGAGCGCGTCGCTAGGCATCGAATCGTCTCGTTCCACGCGCGGTCGGGGCCGTCACACTGGCGGGAGCCCTTCCTGGAAAGCCCCTGAGCCCCTCTATGGTCTTCACAGCGGCGCAAAGAAGCTCTGGTCAACGCAAAGAACCCGCATCAGGTGTTCTCAGCGTGATAGCCAACTACAAGATCCTTTACACTAAATCCCGAAAATATCGCCGACCTAGTGGCTTACGTCAAGAGCGTCAAATGGCGATTGATCAGCATCACCGACACCCACGGCCCCGACACGCCGCAGCCAGGGAGGCGCCCGCAATGAACGAATCGAATTCCCCATCAGGCTTGCCCCGGCGCGAGCTGCCCCGACGTGACCTGCTCCGCGGCGCCGCCGCGACCGCCTTGGGGCTATCGGCTGCCAGCGGCGCGAAACAAGCCAACGCTCAGTCACGCTCCAACCTCGTCAGCCAAGAAAACGCCAAGCCTGGCACCCGCGACTGGTTGCTCACCAAGACACGCACCGTCCCTGGGAAGGTGAATGTGCTGCCCAGCGGGCGCAGCACGTGGATCGAAGGCTACTGTTCCGCGAACAGCGTACGGGCCGGCGAGACGTTGCAGGTCATGGTCAGCACGAATCCGGTGTCCGCGTTCAAGCTGGAGATCTTCCGGACGGGCTACTACAACGGGGCTGGCGCCCGGCTTGTCAGAACGTATGAATCGCTTCCAGGCGTCGTACAGCCAGAACCGTCCATTGGTGAAAACTACATCCGCGAATGCCAGTGGGAGCCTTCGGTGGAGTTCGAGATCCCCGACGATTGGCTCAGCGGCGTCTACTTGGGCAAGCTGACCGCTGAGATCAGCGGGATCCAAAGCTACGTCATCTTCATCGTCCGCGATGACCGCCCCTGCGACTTGCTGTTCCAGTGCAGCGAACTGACGTGGGCCGCCTACAACCGCTGGCCAACCGACTATTGCATCTATACAAAGCATGACGGACGCCCCAGCACGACCGCGCCCAGCGGCACGGTGAGCTTCGATCGTCCTTACGCCTTGTTCACGCACCCCGTCAACAAGATCGAGAAGTCAGGCGGTTCGGGCGAATACTTGCCCTGGGAGTTCCCGTTGGCGTTTTGGCTGGAGCAGCACGGGTACGACGTCTCCTACATCTCCAACATCGACACGCACGCCGACCCAGCGGGCTTGCTGCGTACGAAGGGTTTCATCTCGGTCGGCCACGACGAGTACTGGACCGAGGACATGTACGACAACGTGATGCACGCACGCAATGAAGGCGTGAACCTCGCGTTCCTGAGCGCCAATGCCGTCTTGTGTGTCGTACCGCTACATCCGTCCAGCAGCGGTAGGCCTTATCGCACCACGCGCCGGGAAGGCTGGTTCTTCCCTGAGCAATCCGAGTTCGGCGAAAGGGGCCGGATGGAGTCGCCCTATGAGGAAGGGTTTAAACCCACCTTGGGCCGCGACGGCGCCCTGCTGATGGGAGCGCGGACGACCCCGCCCGTCAGGGGCGCCGGCGATTGGACGTGCGCCCTGCCGGAGCACTGGCTGTTTGAGGGGACCGGGATGAAGAAGGGGGATTCGGTCAAAGGCCTAATCGGCTGGGAGTGGCACGGCGCCCCGATGATGGACCTGCCCGGCATGCAGATCGTTGCCGAAGGCGAGACGCGAATCAATGGAAAGCAGCCGGGCCACTACACCGCTACGATCTACGACGGACCCAAGGGCAACATCATCTTCAATGCCGCGACCATCTGGTGGGCCAACGGTCTGTCGAGCCCGCCGGGTCACGCCACTCCCGTGAGACACGGGGTGACGCAACAAGGGGTAGACGAGCGAGTGCAGCGAATCACCCACAACCTGTTTAGGCGCATTGTTGGTCAAAAGGCTTGAGCCAGTTTGCTCCCGAAAGGAATCTGCAACGAAAAAAAGATGCGGAAACAGCCAAACGATCGACCGAGCGGGCTCCCTCGTCGCGACGTCATCAAAGGCGTTGCAGCGGCGGGATTGGGATTGTCTGCACTCGGGCGCGGCCCGACCGCTGCCCGAGCCGCATCGGATCTCATTCGCCAGGAGAACGCCAAGCCCGGTACGCGGGACTGGATGCTCACCAAGACAAACATCACCCACGTCGAGCCGGACTCTTTGTGGCGTTCTCCGGCGATCGAGGGCTACTGCTCCGAGACGAGCGTTCGCACCGGCGACACATTGAAAGTGATGGTGAGCACGGACCCCGTGTCGGAATTCGATTTGGAAATTTTCCGGACCGGTTACTACGGGGGAGACGGCGGGCGGAGCATGAAGCGGTTCCGTTCATTGCAAGGCAAGACTCAACCCGATCCGTCGATCGGCGCCGACCGCCTGCGCGAATGCAAGTGGGAGCCGTCAGTGGAATTCGAGATTCCAGACGACTGGTTGAGCGGCGTCTACCTCGGCAAGCTCACTGCCAAGAAAGAGGGCCTACAGAGCTACGTCATCTTTATCGTGCGAGACGACCGTGCCTGCGACCTGCTCTTCCAATGCAGCGACATGACTTGGGCCGCCTACAACAGCTGGCCGAATAACGAGTTCTCTCTTTATCACAACGACAAGAATGGCTACACCGGATACAAGAAAAGGAAAAAGTGGAGCACCGATCCCAGCGACACCGGGTGGGTGAGCTTTGACCGTCCCTACGCGCAGTACTGCCAGGATCACCTGATCGACAGACCCTCTTCGGTGGGTTCGAGCGAATTTCTTCTTTGGGAATTCCCTCTTTCCTGTTGGATCGAGCAGCATGGCTACGACGTGTCGTACATATCAAACGTCGACACGCATACGGATGGGCCGGGACTACAGCGGGCAAAGGGCTTCATCTCAGTGGGGCATGACGAGTATTGGACGCGCGAGATGTACGACAACGTCAGCACGGCCCGCGACGCCGGGGTCAATCTCGCGTTCCTAAGCGGCAATTCGGTGTGGGGCGTTGTGCCCTTACTGCCCTCCGCGGTGGGCCAGTCCTGTCGGGTGATTCGACGGGAAAGCCATTTTCTGGGCGAGAAACTCGCCCAGGTGTTCTACAAGCGACGAGGCTTTGAACTCAACAACCAACCGGGACCGGACGGGGCGCTGCTCATGGGTGGACGGACCGGCGGCGTCGGCGGCGGCGACTGGGTTTGCACCAAGCCCGATCACTGGCTGTGTGAAGGCACGGGCATGAAGGAAGGCGACGCAATCAAAGGCCTCGTGGGCTGGGAGTGGCACGGCTATCCTCTCCTCGACCTGCCCGGCATGGAAGTCCTGACTCATGGTGAGACGAAAGCCGGCAGAGCGCCCGGAACGCCTCATGAAGCAACGATCTACGACGGCCCCAAAGGCAACGTCGTCTTCAACGCCGGGACCATCTGGTGGGCGCAAGGTTTGTCATCGCCCCCAGGCCACGTGCTTCCCGCCCACAGGGCCGCTCAGCCACAAGGTGTGGATTCGCGCGTGCAGCGCATGACGGAGAACTTGTTCAAGCGATTCACAGCATAGGGAAGGGAACGATCGTGGGGAAACTTGCAGTGAAGTTTCACAGGGGGGCCGCGATGGTCGCCTTAGCCGCGCTGGTCCTCGCTCTGCTCTCGTCTCCCGATGCGGTTCAAGGACAGGCCGACCGACCCAATGTCCTCTTCATCGCGATCGATGACTTGAATGACTGGACGGGCGCCCTTGAGGGCAACCCTCAGGCCCGGACGCCGCACATGGACAAACTGGCTTCCAAGGGCATGGTGTTCACCAATGCGCACTGCGCGGCTCCAGCTTGCGGTCCTTCGAGGTCTGCCCTTATGACTGGGATGCGCCCTTCGACGTCAGGCAATTACGTGAATCAAAATTCGTTCACAAAAAACCCCATCCTGAATCGCTCGGTGCTCTTGACTGAGTTGTTGCAACAGAATGGCTACTACGTAGCCGGCTCCGGCAAGTTGTTTCACGGCGCTCATTTTAAGAATGAAGTACAGGGTCGGGGCTTTGATGACTATTACCCGAGCAAGACGCAGGACCTATTCCCGTTTATAGACAGATTCGCATCTCCGAGACCTCTCAATGGGATGACGAAGGGAGTCGCAAGACACGCCGACTGGGGCCCCTATGCTCCCGATGTCACCCTGGAGGATGTCAACGATGGGAAAACTGCGAAATGGGCGGCAGAGACATTGCTGGGAGGTGAGGTGAAAGAACCCTTTTTTGTAGGCGCCGGCATCTTCCAACCACATCTGCCCAACTACGCACTTCAGGAATATTTCGATCGATTCCCTCTGGATGAGATAGAGATCCCGGAAGGCTACCTGGAAGATGACTTGGAAGATGTGCCTGCAGCGAGTTCAAAGCAGCGGCATATCGCGTGGGCCAAGGCGATCAGGGCTGCGGGTCAGTGGAAGCACGCCATTCAGGCTTACCTGGCGGCCAGTGCCATGACCGATGAGCTGATTGGTCAGATGGTCGGGGCGCTCGAGAAGTCACAGTACGCCGACAATACGATTATTGTGTTGTGGAGCGACCATGGCTTTCAGCTGGGTGAAAAAGAACGTTGGGCAAAATATTCCCTCTGGGAAAGGGCCACGCGGGTCAATATGATATGGGTGGTGCCGGGCGTGACCACGCCTGGCTCGACCACGGCCAAGCCGGCGAACCTGCTGGATATTTATCCGACCTTGGCCTCACTGACGGCAATCGATCCGCCTGAGGGACAGCTGGAAGGGAACGACCTCTCTGTCTTGATGAAAGACCCTGACGCCGCCTGGGACAAAGTCTCTTTGACTACCTTTGGCTTCAAGAATTACGGCGTTCGCTCCGAACGGTATCGATATATCGTGTACGAGGATGGCTCGGAAGAACTGTACGACCACCAAGTCGACAAGTGGGAATGGCACAACCTCGCGAATGATCCTGAATACGCGGCTATCAAAACCAAGATGCGCAAAGCGATCCCCACGCATCATGAACCCATCGGCGCTATGCAATGAGCCCAACTGACCATGATCCCGAGCGCCAGGTCCCAACAAGCTATCCAGCGCGCTATCCATCCGAAAAGAGGACACACCATGAACAAAGCTAACGGCCGAGCGCTGCCGAGCTGGCCGAAGACCTGGGCGTGGATGCCACGTTCGAGGAGTTGACGGCCGCGGTTGTGCGCCCCGCGAAGATCCGCTGCGTCAAGCCCGAGCGCAAGCGCTGACTAGCGCCGCGCATTGGGTCATCTCGTATATGATCCCCAAAAGTAATCCCAAGGAACACTGGGAGGGACAGCCGTGGTTTCCAGGCAGTTTCCGAAGCCGTGAAGATTGACCTGGAAATGCGCGAGCGCATGAAGCGCCTCGCAGAAAGGCGGCAGCGCACCCCAGACTGGCTCACGCGTGACGCGGTCCGTCAGTACGTAGAGCGGGAAGAGGCACGTGACGCATTCCTGCGGCAGGCGCGTGACGCTTGGCAGGAACATCGACAGACTCGTCTGCAGGCCAGCGCTGAGGAGGTTCTAGAGTGGCTCGCGACTTGGGGCGGGGAATCCGAGACGGCGGCCCCGGTGTGCCAGGAGTGAGCTTCGCCCCAGCCGCGGTGCGCGACTTGCAGCGCCTGTACGCGTTCATGCAGCCCAAGAGTGCGCCGCGCCCCAGCTCTCATCACTGAAGCAGTGAGGGGCCTCGGGCAGCACCCCGGGCTCGGCAGGCCTGCCGAGGAAATGCCGGAGTATCGGAAGCTGTTGATCGCATTCGGCGACAGCGGCTACGTTGCCTGTACCGGCACGACGGCGATCAGGTGACCGTGCTCGCCCTGCGGCACTACTGTGACGCCTGCTATCGCGCATAAGCCCTCTGTATCCGCAGTCAGCTCGTCAATTGCGCACACAGGCCTGAGCTCAGGGACTCGTGAGGGCGTCGAATATCAAAAAGTCCTGCGGCGTCCTTACTCAGGCCCATCCCTCTCCCAATAGGCATAAAATAGGCACTTGTACCGCCTTCCCACGCTGGTGCTATTGCTCGCGGGCGTGCTCCCAGGCCAAGACTTCTTCCCGATCGAGCAGGTGCAGGCCGGCCAGCGGGGCGTCGGCCGCACCGTCTTCTCGGGCACCGAGGTCGAGGAGTTTGACGTCGAGATCCTCGGCGTGCTGAAGAACTTCTCGGGCCCGAAGACATCGGTGATCTTCGCGCGCCTCGACGGCGGCCCGCTCGCCGACACGGGAGTGCTGGCCGGTATGAGCGGCAGTCCGGTCTATATCGACGGGCGCTTGGCGGGTGCGGTGGCTTTCATGTACCCGTTCCAGACCGAGCCGCTGGCCGGAATTCGACCGATCGGCGAGATGGTCCGCGGTGTCGGGTCGCAGAGTCAGGCCGCGGCCACGCCGTTGGAGGCATGGCGCGAAGTGGCGGGGCTTCCGAGTCGCCGGCCGGAAGAGCCTGGCGAGCGCTCCCGGAGACTCCAGCCGATTGCCACTCCGGTGGCGCTCGGGGGGTTCGCGGAGCGCACCTTGGATGTGTTTCGGGACGAATTCCGACGGCTCGGCTTGCAGCCGATGCAGGGTGCCGGGGGAGCTGTGGACGTCGAGGCCGGGCAGCCGTTGGTGCCCGGTTCGATGATCAGCGTCGGGCTCATTCGCGGCGATCTGGACTTCTCGGCTTCCGGGACTGTCACCCATGTACAGGGCGACACCGTGTTCGCCCTCGGCCACCGGTTTCTTTCCGCCGGCACCACCGAGATGCCGCTGATGCGGGCTGCCGTGATGGCGCTGGTGCCGAACCTGAACTCATCGTTCAAGCTCAGCGGCACCGGGCCGCTGATCGGCAAGGTCACGCTGGACCGCGAGGCGGGCATCGCGGGCGAGCTCGGGCCCGGTCCGTCCATGGTGCCCTGCACGATCCGGTTGCGGCAGTCTGGCGGGCAGTCCGCGGACTACTCCATGGAACTCGTCCGCGACGCTCAGCTGACGC
Source organism: Bryobacterales bacterium (assembly GCA_022823865.1). Classification (GTDB taxonomy): domain Bacteria; phylum Acidobacteriota; class Terriglobia; order Bryobacterales; family UBA6623; genus VXMF01. Next base: position 39,079 of record JAJEHF010000013.1, on the reverse strand, counting down.
CCTTCCTGTTGCAGCTCGCACTGTTCTCTTCGATCAGCGCCAGCGAGCGTATGCTCGGGCCTCTGACGGTGCGAGTCCGCGGCGGGGTGGAGTTCAAGCAGGGGCTTCCGCGCTTGGTTCTCGACGATATATACACGGGCAGCGGTGGCGTGGGCCAGGTGGCTGCGCTGTCCACGGCCGTTCCCCTGGCGTACCTGATGGAGACCGGTCACGCCGGGCTGGAGATCGACTCGATCGACTTAGAGATCGAGGCCGAGCCTGCCGACCGCTATACCGACTTGGTGCGGGGCTGGCTCTCGCACGAGCAGGTCCGGCCCGGCGAGACGGTAGAGATTCGCATCGCCGCCAAGCAGCCCGATGGCAGCGAGCAGACGCGCACTGTCTCGTACGATGTCCCGGCCTCGCTCTCCGCTGGCCCGGTGCAGGTCACCATAGGTGATGCGTTCACGGCGAACCTGCAAATGTGGCGCGGGCTGTTCGCGGGCCGCAAAGTGCGCGACGCCGCGTCCACGATTCGATTCCTGAACAGCCTCCGCGGCAGCGACCAAGCCTATTTGCGCGTGTGGCGGCGCAAGCGCTCGTTGTGGCTGCACTCCGACCACTTGAATTCACCCCCGGCTTCGCTGCGAGCGGTCCTGGCGACTACCTCAGGTCGGGCAGCGGGCGCCGTCGATGCACTCTCCACCACGATCGAAGACAGAAAGGTCGGAGGATTCGGTGGCGTGGTCCGAGGGCGCCTCAGCCTCCAGTTCGTGGTCACGGGCAGCTGACGGAACCTAGGATGCGCTGGCTCGCCTTTCCATTGCTGTTCGCACTGCCAGCCGGCGTGGTCTCCGGCGCGGCCCCGCAGAGTTGGGACCTGTCGACGTACGGGCAGTTCCTGGCGGGCACGTTCACGAACATTGCCTTGGAGCGCGAGGGCGTCGTGCGCGTGGCCCCGTCGCTCGATGTCGTGCATGAGTCTGAACAGGCCGTGGTCTGGTCGGTGGCGCGCTCGCCGGACGGCAGCGTGTACTACGGGACTGGCCATCAGGGGGCGGTATTTCGAGTTGCGCCGGGCGGTTCCGGGCAACTGCTATGGCGGGCTCCGGAGATCGAGGTGTTTGCCCTCGCGGTCGGAGCGGATGGAGTCCTGTACGTCGGCACCTCTCCCAAAGGCAAGGTTTACAAAGTCACCGCGGATGGGGCCGCCAGCGAGTTCTTCGACCCCGGCGAGGAGTACATCTGGTCGCTTGCATTTGACGCGCAGGGTCGCCTCCACGTGGGCACGGGTGCCGGCGGCAAGGTCTATCGCGTAACGCAAGACGGCACGGGTCAGGCTTGGTTCGAGTCCGGCCAGCGCCACGTGATGAGCCTCGCGGTCGATGCCGCGGGCAACGTGCTCGTCGGCACCGACCCCGACGGAATTCTCTACCGCGTCTCGCCCGAAGGGAAGGCGTTCGCGCTGCACGATTCGGATCTGCCGGAAGTGAAGGCCATCGCGGTCGACGAGGATGGCGCGATCTTCTTTGCGGCGATGGGAGGCGGCATGGATCGCATCTTGCAGGCCATACCCGCCCAGCAGGCCCCTGTTGCGGGTACCGCCACGATCGCGCCGGCAGGTGCCGCGGTTGCCGTCCAGGGGGTTTCGTCGGTCGTCAGCTATGCGCAACAGCCGCAAGTGGTCTACGCCGGAGAGCGCTCGGCGCTGATGAAGATCGTCGACGGACGGGCCGTGGAAAAGCTGTGGACGTCCAACGAAGAGCAACTCTTGGGCATGTCGCTGGGCGCTTCCAGCGATGCGGGCGTGCTGTTCGCGACCGATCGAGGAGGGCGCATCTACCGCACTGGATCGGACCGGCAGCTGAGCTTGGTTTCACAGACCGGCAAGTCCCAAATGACGGTGCTGATGGGCGGAAGCGACGGAATGCTTGCCGGATCCGCCCATGGCGGCGCGCTTTACCGGCTTAACCCCCAGCCGGCCGCGAGCGGGGTCTACGAGACGGCGCCGCGCGACACCGGCGGGGTCTCGTCCTGGGGACAGCTCTCTTGGCGCGCCAGTGTGCCGGACGGCTCGCAGCTGGAGATTCGCACCCGCAGCGGGAACATGCACCGGCCGGGGCCGGGATGGAGCCCGTGGTCCGAGCCGCTGGCCGACAGCGAGGGTTCTGCGGTATCGTCTCCGCCGGCTAGGTTCTTGCAGTGGCAGGCGACGTTGCGGGGCGAGGCGAGATTGAGATCGGTGCGCGTGCACTACCTGCCGCAGAACTCTGCCCCGGTCGTGCGCTCGGTCAACGTGGTGCCTGAGACCGTCGAGGCGGATTCGACGTCCGACAGCCAGTCCTCAAGCGCCAACAGCAGCTATAGCATCACCGTCTCGGCCTCTGGCGAGTCGTCTCCTCCCACGCCGACGCCCCAACAAGCCGGAGCCGGATCGGTGCGCAAGCTGGCCGTGATCTGGAGCGCCCAAGACCCCGACGGGGACAAGCTCCGTGCCGAGGTGTCGTTCCGCGGCGAGGGGGAGACCGTTTGGAAGACGATCCGCAAGGACCTGCCGGGACCGAAGTTCTCGATTGACAGCGATGCGCTTGCCGACGGCCGCTACGAATTTCGCGTGCGCGTGGACGATGGCTTGGTCAATCCCGCTGAGCGGTCGCTGAGCGCCGACAGGATCAGCAGCCCGGTGCTGGTGGACCAGACACCTCCGAGCGTCACGGCGCTGGCGGCCGGCGCTGGCGGCGAGCCGCGCTTTCAGGCCAGCGACGCGGCTTCCGCAATTCGAGTCGCCGAATACTCGGTGGATGCTGGCGAGTGGAAGCCCGTTCTGTCCGACGACGGGATCCTGGATGCTCGCACCGAGACCTTCACGTTGCGGCTGGGAGACCTAGAGCCGGGCGAGCACCTGGTCGTTCTGCGCGTGCGCGACCGGGCCGGCAACACCGCTCTAGGCAAGGCGCTGCTGCGCTGAGTCGCTAGCCCTGGCGCGGCAACGTTAGCGGATTATCCGGAAGAGTTGCCAAGACCCGAAAACCTCTGTCGTCATTCTCAAGGAGCTCTACGTGACTTTGGAATGCGTTTCGAGGGATCGGGCGGCTTCGCAGCACGGAAAATCGCTCGGGCAATCTCGTCTGCGGCGGATGACCACTCCATCCTTTGCGTCGAGTAGACATCGAACCCGGTGGGGAAAGAGTGCGCCAGCCTGTAGTCCAGATCCTCGTTGAGCAGCACCTTCAGCCGCGCTCTCCCGCTAGGACGCGGCTTGCAAGGCGTAGCGCGGCGACGGCTTGCTCGCGCCGGACTGCCGGAATCGCCTCGAGGAAGTCCGCTAGGGACTGCCCGTCCGCAAGATAGTCGAAGAGCGTGGCGACCGGCACGCGCGTCCCCTCGAACCGTACGCGCCCCCAGCGCGTGTCCTCGGTCTGCACCAGCGGCGTAGCGAACACGCCTTCCTTCGGCAGGTCCTGCCATTTCAACGGCGGCTCGCTTCCCATTTCCTTGACTGCGCTCATCGGTTCTCTGCTCCTGCTTGCCGCTCCCCCCGCCACTACGCACAGCTTACAGCCGCCGACCTGAGGGGCCTAGCACCGCCCCTCCGTGACCGATAACCCTCATTGTTACCCAACTATTACAGAAGGCGAATCGGCACGCTGGTATCTTGGGCATTCTTAGGTTGCATCCCGATGGGGCGGCTGCCGCTTCGTCGCGCCTGAGGTTCCTGTCGGCGAGCATTGGAGGCCAGAGCTACGTGAACGATACCCCGCAGACACCTGCATTGGAATTCGGCGACCGGTCGAAGCTGAACACGGGCACTACGGTTGCCTTGGGTCTCTTCCACCTTGGCGCGCTGGCTGCGCCGTTCTTCTTTACTTGGACGAACTTGGCCGTGGCGGTTGCCTTGTATTGGGTGTCGATGAGCTGGGGTATCGGGATGGGCTACCACCGCCTGCACACGCACCGCGGCTACAAGGTTCCCAAGCCATTGGAGTACTTCCTGGCGATCTGCGCCACGCTGGCGCTGGAGGGCGGTCCGATCTACTGGGTCGCCGCGCACCGCTGCCACCACCAGCACTCGGACACGGATCACGACCCCCACACTCCGCGGCACGGCGGATTCTGGGCGCACATGGGCTGGATCCTGTTCGGCGAGACGATGCATTCCAGCACGACCCTGGCGGACAAGTATGCGCCTGATTTGGGCAAGGACCGGTTCTACCGGGTCCTCAGCGCCTGGCACTGGGTTCCGCTGACGGTTCTCGGAGTTGTGATCTTGCTGGTCGGCGGCGTCGGGATGATGCTGTGGGCGATTCCGCTGCGGGTGGTCGCTGGCTTGCACGCGACCTGGCTGGTCAACTCGGCCACGCACATGTGGGGCAGGCGGCGGTTCCGCACCACCGACGATTCGCGCAACCTATGGTGGGTCGCGTTGATCTCGTTCGGCGAGGGCTGGCACAACAACCACCATGCCAACCCGGTCTCGGCGCGGCACGGAGTGGCTTGGTACGAGTTGGATCTGACCTACTGGCAGATCCGCCTGCTCGAAAAGCTTCGCATCGCCAAGGCGGTGTACGCGCCCGGCTTGGCCGAATTGGAGGGCCAGCAGGAAAAAGACGTGGCCTCCGGCCTGAAGGCCGCCGCGTAAGCGCCCGTGCGCCCAACCGCGCACGGCATGTTCGGCTCGCAGCCGCAGGTTACTGGGCGCCTGCGGGATACCGAGAGACTGTAACTGCCGTCAACTGTCTCCCGGACCGGTTGCTTCGCTCCCTCTGCCGGAGCGTCCCGAGCCCGCGGGGGATTGCTCCGCAGGCCCGGCTACTCCAAGGTCGTGAAGAAGATCGCAGCGAGAAAACCCATCAGCGTCGAAATGCCGATCACCGGGCCCGCCTTGAGATAGGCGTCGGGCACCATCGTTTGCGCAATCATGGTCAACATCGCTCCGGCTGCGATTCCTTGCACCAGGCCGAAGGCGTGCGGATCGGCCCCGACGAAGAATATGCTGCCGAGTGCCGCCCCGATGCCGGTCAGCACCATGAGCGAGGTCCACATGAATAGGACCCTCGCAAAGCTCATCCCTTGCTGCTGCATGCCGACCGAACTTGACAACGCCTCGGGGTAGTTGGACAGGAACAGACCGGCAATCAGGGAAGCACTGACCGGACCGTGAATGAGCGAACTACCGATGACCGCGGATTCGGGAATGCCGTCGAGCAGGATGCCCAGCCAGATGGCGAGGGGCGCGCCCTTGTGGAGATTGGCATGTACGGCCATGTCCGAGACCGACGGCATGAGACGACCGCTGTCGACGCTGCGCGTGGCGCGACTGATCCAACGCTGCACTTCCCGCGCGGCGAACCCCTGCACGTCCGTCAAGTAGTCCTTGTTCTCCACCCCCGACAGGTAGTCCCTGACCTTCTCGTGAATAGCCGGGTTGCTCCGCATCAATGCGTCGAAGTCGGACTTGCGGAGCACCCAAAGCTCCGTCGGATCGATCGCGATGGAACTGTAGAAGCGGCGGGCATTGGTGATGAACGATCTGCCGCCGAGCGCTTGGCCCGGTTCCGCGGTCAGGCGCCGGAGAGCCCGGCCCGCAGGGGGAATCAACGCCACCTGTCCGCCCGCCACGACGTAGAGGCGGTCCGCCAGCTCGCCGTGGCGGTAGATCGTCTCGCCCCGTTCATAGCGGACGCAGAACAGCCGGTCGGCGACGGCGCTCAAGTCCGCCGGTGACAGCCCGCGGAAGATCGGAAGACTGCGGAGTCCGGCGGACGTGCGGACGAACTCGTCGCGATTGCGCTCGATGGTGACGGCACTCGGCAGCACGCCCGCTGTGACGCCGGCCAGAGCGCTCTCCCGCCATCGAGCGACTTGCTCGGCAGTGAGCCTCTGGCGCTCCTTCAAATAGCGGGTGACGGAATCGTCGGAAACGAGCTTCATGACGGCAGCGGCGAGTGGTGCCGAGATCGCCAAGGCCCGCTGAAACTCCTCGCGCGGCAGCATCCAGACCTGCGAGTCCTGGGTCGCGACCGCATGCCTGGTGTGAGGAGACCCGGTGATGAAGGCATACTGCCCGGGAGTCCCTCCAGCGCGGTGCACCGCAGGCGGATCACTTGGGAGCGCCGGATCCGTGGTCGACACCTCCCCTTCCGCGACCACATAGAGGAAGTCGGAGGGATCGCCAACGCTGAAGACTGTCGCGCCATCCTCGAATTCGGCGTACACGGCTGCGGACGCCACTTCCTCGAGGTCATGGCGCTTCAGGTCGCGAAATGTGCCGATCCGCTCCAGTTCGCCGAGCGCCTTCCGGAAGCGCTTGCGGCTCCTGCGCTGGAGGTAGTTCACCACGGTCGAAGACTTGCGCAGGAATCCCCCGTGGTTGTTGATGACGTTGTTGAGTCCGACAAACATCCCGCCGCCGAGCACGCAGCCGGCCGCCAGCCAGGGGAAGTGCCCCTGGGCGAGCGCAGAGGCGACCAGATCGAGCGTCAGCGCTGCGAGGAGCGCGCCGCCGCCGAAGGCCATGAGGATCCCGACGGAGCGATCATCGGGCCGCCAGAACAGGGTCGTGAGTGTTCCAAGCGGCAGCGAGCATGCGCTCAGAATTCCCATCGATAACGCAAGAAGGGTCAGGGGTTCCAACACCGCAAATGCCTCCCAATTGCTCAACCAGAACCGACTTAGCCTTCAGGTCTTCGCAAGGACTCTCCGTCGGAACAATCGGACCGATCGGTTCGCTCGTCGCAGCGTTCAGAGCCGCCCCGAGCTCCTCCAATCAACTCTCCATTCCCCGCTGTGCAGCACTTTCTGACGGAACCGAGCAGCCGTCCACCAATCCGGATACCAACACGAGTCTCGCGACCCCTCCAAGAGCAATGACCGAGCCGCGCATCCAATCCAGCCTACCAACGCTCATCCTCTGGACCGGGAGCAGCAGATCAAGCATCTGTCACCTCCAGCCTCTTCGCCACCGTCGGTCTGCTTCAAGGCGTTCTCGGCCGAGCACTCTCGATGCGACTGGCCGATGCGGGGAGGTGACGGGCACCTTCGCTCAAGGCGCTGGGCATCAGCGCACTATCAGGCAAGGTCGTTGAGTGCCCGGCCGCCGAAGAAGGCTATCCTAACCGCATGCGACTGATCTTGGCTGTCCTAGTTGCCTCGTCCGGAATGCTGGCGGGCACTGCTGATACGCTCGCCGGCACGGGCATCTCCGGCGCGACCGGGGACGGCGGTCAGGCGACCGCCGCTCGGGTCGGAAATCCCTATGGCCTCACCCTGGGTCCGGACGGCGCGCTGTACGTTTGCGAGATCGACACTGACCGGATCCGTCGCGTCGACATGGGCAACGGCACGATTTCGACGGTTGTCGGGACGGGCGAGACCGGCTACTCCGGCGACGGCGGACCCGCCGTCGAGGCCGAGCTCAATGACCCGTATGAAGTTCGCTTCGATGACGACGGCAACATGTACTTCGTCGAGATGCTCAGTGCGGTGGTCCGACGGGTCGATGCCGGTGACGGCACGATCACGACGATCGCCGGCACTGGCGAGCGCGGGTTCTCAGGGGATGGCGGCCCGGCCGTGGAGGCGACGTTCAACCGCCCGCACTCGATCGCTCTGGACGGAAAGGGCTCGTTGTATGTCGCGGACATCGGCAATCACAGGATCCGGCGGGTTGACCTAGCCACCGGGACCGTGACCACGTTTGCCGGCACTGGCGAGCGCGAGCCTACGCCGGACGGCGCTCCGCTGGACGGAACGCCCCTTAACGGTCCTCGCGCGCTAGCGTTTGCCCCCGACGGAGACATGTACATCGCCTTGCGCGAGGGCAACGCGGTGTATCGGCTGGACATGGAGGCGAAGCGCCTGTACCACGTCGCCGGGACCGGCGCCAAGGGCTACACCGGTGATGGGGGGCCTGCAACCGAGGCCACCCTGGCCGGCCCGAAGGGCATCGAGGTCGGCCCCGACCTGGCGGTGTATCTTGCCGATACCGAGAATCACGCGATTCGCCGGATCGATGCCGCAAGCGGCGCGATCTCCACGGTGGCGGGCGACGGCACGGTCCACGACGGCCCGGACGGCGATCCGCTCCAATGCGGCCTGGCGCGGCCCCACGGTGTCTACGTGGACCCAGCTGGCAACGTCTACATCGGGGACAGCGAGAACCATAGGGTGCGCATCGTGCGCCCCTAGTTCCGGCGCAGCGCGTGTGCCATCATGGCGACGGGGCACGCCCATTCACGGCTGTCCGCAGGAGGGACGAAATGCGCGGAATTGCAATCATCTGTCTGGCCGCCTGTATGGCGCTGCCGGCAGTTGCCGAGCGGGTTTTCGACATCGATGGCCCGATGGAATTGCACATCTGGATGACGGCCAAGAGCGGCCAGGCCGAACAACTCGAGAAGACGTTCGCCGAGGTGTTCTACCCGGCCGTGAGCAGCATGCCCGGCTTCCGGAGCGCGCTGTTGATGCGCAAGCCCGCAACCTCCGAGTTCACAGTGCGTCTCAGCTTTGACACCGAGGAGCAGCGGGTGGAGTGGGTTGCCTCGGACAAGCACCAGCGGGCTTGGCCCGCGCTATCGTCGCACTCGCAGGAGACGCGCTACGACGGCTTCGCGGTCGTGCATCCGAAATAGCCCGGCGCCACGTTGCGAGCGTCAGGGTTTCTTCTGCTCGCTGGGCGGACGCGACTTGGCCTTGTCAGGATCGGATGCTTCGACGAACCCGTTCAGGATGCCGTTCATGAACCGCGTCGAAGCGTCGCCGTCGTAGCGCTTGCCGATCTCGAGGGTCTCGTTGATGACGATCGCGGGGTGCGTGTCGCCGCCGCGCAGTTCTGCCAGAGCCAGTCTCAGCAGGTGTCGCACCACAGGTTCGATGCGACTCGGCTGCCAGCGGTCGGCGCTGTGGCGAGCGATGATCGCGTCCAGCTCCGCAACGTTTTCGGTGGCCTCGCGAAACAGCCGCTCGGCAAAGGCATCCACCGGCTGGGGATCATCGGACGCCAGGCGGCCGAAGAAGTCCGCAACGACCTGGTCCGGGTCCGCTCCCCCAGCGTCCCACTGGTAGATCATTTTCAGGGCGCACTCGCGGGATCGGCGACGGGAGAGCATGGCGTAACGCTGTGGCCGCTGCGGTCAGATGGCGCGGATCGCGCTCAGCAAGTGGGCCATTTCGATGGCTGAGGCGGCGGCTTCGGCCCCGGCGTTGCGGCTCTTGGCTCCGGAGCGATCCATCGCCTGTTCGACGGTATCGCAGGTCAGCACGCCGAAGATGGTCGGCACGCCGGTCTCTGGTCCGACGCGCGCGATCTGGCTCACCGCCCCCGATGCCACGTGCTCGTAGTGCGAAGTCTCCCCGCGAATCACGGCTCCCAGGCAGATCAAGGCATCGAAATTGCCACTCTGTGCCAAGGCCCGGGCGGCGGTTGCCAACTCTAGCGAACCGGGCACGCGGGCCACGAACACCTTGTCCGCGTCGCCGCCGTGACGGCGGATCGCGTCCAGCGCCCCTGCGAGCAGCCGGTCCGTGATGAAACTGTTGAAGCGCGACACGACGCAGCCCAAGCGCAGCTCCGCTGCCTCGAGCCCGCCTTCCAGTTCCGTGAATCCTTCGCGCGACATTGCAGGCGCAACTTCATCCTAGCCAATGGGGCCGCGTCGAGTTCCGACGCGACCGGCTCAGCGGCGCAGGGCTTCCGGCACCCGGGTGCGATCGTGCTGCTCGAATTGGATCGTCCATTCCAGCGGCACGGTCGTCGGCAGGTAGCAGACCTTGTCGTCGCACGCTTGGTAGCGCAGGCTGCCGCGAATCTTCAGCGCGCCGTCTTCGAGCAGATCGCCGAGTTCGTTCGCCTGGCCGATCATGATGTCGCGCACTAGGCGGAACTTGCCCTCGTAGACGGGCACGCGCTCGTCGATCGCCGGAAGGTGCAGGGTCTTCGCCTCGGGAAACTCCGCGTCGTAGAGGGTCACGCCGGAGCCTTCGTCCATGTTCCAAGCGATGGGAATGTAGCCCTCGACCTCCGGGGCGTAGACGTGCATCTTGTCGTTGAGGCCGATGTCGAGCACCAGGGCGAATCGATTGCCGCCGCGCACGGTCTCGTCGCTGGCCCAGCTGGTCACCTTCAGGTGCGATGTCCGCTGCTGTGTCCGCGCGCCTCCCGCGTCGGAACCCAGTTGGCGGACCAAGATGCGGCCGGCAGTGAAGCGATCCCTGTAGTTTTCCTCGTGAAACTTCTCCGCCACGGTCCGGTCCGGACGCAGCAGGAGCTCGACCGGGTGCGGGATGCCGTAGAACTGGTGCGTTTCCGGAACGTCCTCGTTCAGCACCCCGAAGGCGCGGATGATCTCGGAGTCGGGGTCGGAGAGCAGCGGGAATCCGATTCCGGCCCGCTCCGCGAAATTGCTCAGGGCCTCCCGCTTGTCGTAGCTAATGGCGGCGATGTTAACGCCACTGGCTTCAAGCTGTTGGCGCTTGCGTTCCAGCTGCACGAGCTGGCCCTTGCAGAACGGTCACCAGTCCGCCGAGCGGTAGAACAGCAGCAGCAGCCCCCGCTCCCCCGTCAGGCTGGCGAAGTCCCGGGCGTTGCCGGACTGATCGATGGCCTCGAAAGCCGGGATGCTCTCCCCGACTTCGGGGCCGGCTGCGATACCTGAAGCCGGTGCGGACATAAGGAACAATGACGCCGCGAGGCCAAAGGCCCAGTCGCGTCGGCGTAACCGGGGTCGGAACATTCGTTCAGTGTATGCCAGATCGAACTCTCGCGTTCGTGACTGCTCGGCGGGTCCGGCATCGCGATTCGCCCGGGTAGGTTCACTGCGCGATCCGGGCCGTACAACCGCGAGCGCTGGACAGCCCGGACGCGAAAACTGCCATGGGGCAGGACACATCGTGTTCGGTGGCCAAGACCAACCAAGTTCCGGTACATCATTGCTATTGGCAATTTCTCCCGGATCGCGACTGCTGCACGTCGAGGGGGAGGTCCGAATCGGAAGCTGACTGCTCTCGTGCGAGTGCCGGGTCATGGGTCGCTCTGTTAGCTGGCCGAGGCAGTGAGCCGAATTCCGAAGCGCCTTTCTCGCGGTGCTTGAAAGGGCGGCGAGGGCCGTGCCTGTCGGCACTGCCCGGAAGTCCGCTTCGCAGCCTGCCGGAAGGCGGCGGTCGGCTTGGCGGCCTCGCCGGGATGAGCGGGGCTAGTTCCCGTCCGCGCCCCTCTCCCGCAGGTCATACAGGGACTCGGGTCCGAACACGGTCCATTCGTCGAGCCAGTTCTCCTCCCAGTGGAAGGCTCCGATGTAGCCCGCCCGGTTGTACGCTTCAACGTCCAAGACGTAGTTCACGACGGACAGGGACGTCTTGGGGCGCGGGTCGGGGTTGGCGAAGTCGCGCACGTCGCGCAATTGCGGGTTGCTCGCCGAGAACTCCACCGCGTCCGCGAAGCCGCGCGGCACCTGGGGCGCGCCGTTGAGCCACAGCAGCGCGCCGTAGACCGAGCTCTCGCCGTCTAAGAACAGCAGGCGCGAGCGGCCCGAGGCCTCGATCGCGCCGCCGCCGAAGTGGGTCGCCACCAAGTCGTAGGCGCGGATGGCGCTGCCGGTGGAGAGCTGCACGGCGACCGCCTTGCGCGCGTTCCGGCCGTAGGGCGCGGCGTGCACCAGGGTGACGTTGGACAGGGTCGGGTGCGAGCGCGGCTCGCGGTCATGGCCTTCGGGGTCGTGGGCGCCGGCCAGGCCGTCGCCGCCCTCGCGACCGTGCTGCACGTACACATGCGAGCCGGTGCCCTGCCAGCCCCGCTCCCACGACAGGCCGGCGCCGCTCGAGGCGCTGGCAATACAGTGGCTGCAGGTGGCGGTGCCGCCGCTGAAGGCGATGCCGTCGCCGCCGCTGGCGCGCGCCTGGACGTGATCCAGGACCGTGCCCGAGCCGGCCCCGTACAGCCCGATCGCCGGAGCGCTCGCCTCCGGCTCGGCGGCCGCCCCGGCGAACTCCACGCGCACGTAGCGCAGCACGCCGGAGGAGTCCTCTGCGTCCGTCCCCCCGTAGACCGCCCGCTCGGCAGGCAGCACGCCCGGCACGCTGCCCTCCAGGCGGGTCACCGGCGCCCGGCCCAGCAGGCGCAGGCCGCCCCAGCAGCCTGGCTTGCGCTGTCCGACCGGATCGACGCAGGTCAGCACCACCGGCGCCTCGCGGGTGCCCTCGGCCACGATCTGGCCGCCCGGCTCGACGATGATCGCGGTCTGCGGGCCGAAGGCCTGCAGGTACGTGCCGGGCTCGATCGTCAGCGTGGCCCCGTCGCGGACGAACATCTGGTGCAGCAGGTAGTAGATCCTGTCGGCGCGCAGCGTCAGCTCGGTCTTGACCTCGCGGGTGAAGCCGCGCCGGTTGAGCAGCTGGCCGCCCTCGGCGACGACGAACTTGGCCCAGGCCCGGCGGGTTCTCAAGGGCTCCTCGAAGCCGCGGTCCTGCTCCATCGGCCCCCCGGGCCGCAGCTCGAGCACGAACTGCCACAGGCCCGGTTCGGGGACGGGGACCTCGAAGATCAGTTCCCGGTCGGCGGGGGTGAGGCGCCACGCCTTGGCAAGGTCCTCCGGCATGCCGCGGTCATTGACGGGATCGGCGTGCAACTCCGCCGCGGCAGACAGAGGGGAGAGATAGCTCCGCTCCTTGCCCTCCTCGGCCTCCTCGACTCCCTCCGCCTCCTCGCCTTCTTCGGCCTCCTCGCCTTCCTCGCCCCCAGCCCGCTCCAGATAGACGAAGGTGTGGTAGCGGGCCTCGTCTTCGTGGGGGTCGAGGGTGCGGTACAGGCGGACGCTCTCGCCGGCGCGGTAGGCGGGCCGGTCGGTCCACAGCGCCAGCTGCAGCGGCACGGGGTCGCGGCGCGGCCGCTCGCTCGCGCCCGAGGGGCCCTGCGGCGTGGTGCCCGGCCGCGGCGTTATCACGAACGTCTTCGCCGTCCCCTTGATCGCGATCAGCGGTATCGTACTGCCTGACAGACTCCAGCTGCCGCTGCCGTCCTTGCTACGTGTATGGGTGTCGATGCTCCATCCGCTGGCCGCGCCCGGGTCCTCGGCATCGCTAGTTGTCTGGTCCAGGTTGGTTTGGCCGCTGCTGGCCTCGAAGACCACGGCGTAGGTCGTGTTCGCAGCCAGGGTCGCGCCCGCGTCCGCCGTGAACGTGTTGGTCGCGCTGGCGCTGAGCGAAGAGGGGGTGTTCAGCACGTGCAGGCTGGAGTCGGGGCTGCCGGAGGAGGTGGTGTAGATGCTCACCTTGGTATTGGCCGAGGGCGATCCGGAGGACAGCTTCACGTCGACCGCGGAGAGCGTGTAGCCGGCCGTGTTGCCGCCGGTCGTGAAGGAAAGCGCTGCGGAACGGTTCACCCCCGAGACCACGCCGACTGTGCGGTGGCTGGTATCCGAGGTCTGCTCGGTATTGCCGACGAGCGTCACGACCTGCACGACCGCCTGGCCGGAGAAGTCCGCGACCTCGTTCGGGGTGGCCGCCGTGTCCTTGAGCGGGTTCGCATCGCTCCCCTTCGCGTACGCGACGGTGATCCCGCTGTCGCTTGCGGGCACCGCCGGGCTCAGGGTGAGCTCCACGGACTTCGCGTCGCCGCTCTTGAACGCCACGGCGGTCACCGTCGTGGCGCTCGCAGTCCCGGAGACGGTGAAGCGCGACGCGGCCGGGGCCGCCGTCGTGTCCAGGTCCTCGCTGAAGGCCAGCGTCAACACCGTCCCGTCCACTGTGGCGCTCACCACCGTCGGCGCCGTCGTGTCCGTCGTCGCCGCCCCCTTGATCCCGATCAGCGGTACCGAGGAATGGGTTGAATAGTTCCAGCTGCCGGTGCCCTGCCGATTGATTCTCGTGTTGCCAATGCTCCATCCGCTGGCCGAGCCGCCATCCTCGGCATCGCTAGCCGTCCGGTCAAGCTCGGTTCTGTCTGTTCCGCTGGTGTTGACCTCGACGACCACGGCGTAGGTCGTGCTCGCAGCCAGTGACGCGCCCGCGTCCGCCGTGAACGTGTTGACCGCGCTGGCGGTGAGCGAGGAGGGGTTGTTGAGCACGTGCAGGCTGGTGCTGGGGACCGGGGGGGTGCCGGTCGTGGTGTAGATGCTCACTTGGGTATTGGCGGAGGGCGTGTGGGAGGCCAGCTTCACATCGACTTCGGAGAGCGTGTAGCCGGCCGAGTTGCCGCCGGTCGTGAAGGTTATCGCTTGGGACCAGTGAACCCCTGAGGATGGGCCTACCAAAAGGGCGCCGCCATCCGACGCCTGCCCGGTATTGCTGACTAGCGTCACGGGCGTCTCCGTCGCCGGCGTGTTGTTGGTCACCAACACGCCGGAGAAGTCCGCGACCTCGTTCGCGGGGGACGCCTTGTCCTTCAGCGGGTTCGCATCGCTCCCCTTCGCGTACGCGACCGTGATCCCGGTTTCGCTTCCGGTCACCGGCCGGCTCAGGGCCAGCTCCACGGACCTCGCGTCGCCGCTCTTGAACCCAACGGCGGTCACCGTCGTGGTGCTCGCGGTCCCGGAGACGGTGAAGCGCGACGCGGCCGGGGCCGCCGTCGTGTCCAGGTCCTCGCTGAAGGCCAGCGTCAACGCCGCCCCGTCCACTGTGGCGCTCACCACCGTCGGCGCCGTCGTGTCCGACGGGGGGGGCGGCGGGTCCAAGGGGGGCGGCGTTATCACGAGCGTCTTCGCCGTCCCCCTGATCGCGATCAGCGGTACCTCGCTAATGGTTGGGTCTCTCTCCGTCCAGGTGCCGGGGCCCTGCTTCGTATGGTGCCTGTCACCGATGCTCCATCCGCTGGCCCCGCCCGAGTCCTCGGCATCGCTGGCGGTCCGGTCCAGGGTGGTTGTGACCGTTCCGCTGGTGACCTCGAAGACCACGGCGTAGGTCGTGTTCGCGTCCAGGGACGTGCCCGCGGCCGCCGTGAACTTGTTGGTCGCATTGCCGGTGAGCGAAGAGGGGTTGGTCAGCACGTGCAGGCTGGCGCTGGGGCTGCCGGAGGAGGTGGTGTAGATGCTCACCCGGGTATTGGAGGAGGGCGTTCCGGAGGCCAGCTTCACGTCGACTGAGGAGAGCGTGTAGCCGGCCGTGTTGCCGCCGGTCGTGAAGGTTTGCCCGATGAGCCAGTTAACCCCCGAGACCGTGCCGAATCCGATGGTGCCGCCGTCCGACGTCTGACCGGTGTTGCCGACGAGCAGCGGCGCCGTCGTGTCGTTCGTCAGCGCCTGGTCGGAGAAGGGGTCCACCCAGTTGCCGCTGCCGTCCCCCAGCGCCCCGGCGGCCGGCGGGGAGTAGCTCAGCGTCACCGTCTCGTCCCAGGTCACCGCCGAGGCCAGCGTCACGGTCGCCGTGGCCCCCGAGATGGTCACGTTGCCCGTGCCGCCGATGCCGCGGGACGTGCCGTCCGGATTCGTGGCGGTCACGTCGAAGACCGTGCCGGACACCGTCGTGCCCGTGCCCAGATTCCCGGCAAAGGTCACCACCAGCTGGTCCCCGGTCACCGTCGCGCTCTGGAACCCCGGCCCCACGCCGTGCCCGTAGATGGCGAACTTCAGCTCGTGGTCGTCGTCGACGCCGCCGCTCCAGTCGGTGGCCGAGTTCGTCCTCCGCCGGGACTGCTGGCCGTGGGTCCAGCCCGTAGCCCCGCCCGCATCTGCGTTGTTCGTGTTCGTGCGCTGGATCTGGACGGCCTTGTCCCCCGCGGCGCTCACGTCCAGCACTGCGAAGTAGGTCGTGCTGGCGGCCAGCTTGATGCCCACGCCGGTGGCCGCGAAGGTGTTGAGCCCCCCGGCGGCCAGCGCGTCCGGATTCTCCAGATCGCCCGCCAAGGTGCCGGGGATTTGGGAATTGTTGGTGGCCGGGTTCCGGATGCTCACGCTGTAGGTCGGCGCGGTCGTGTTGGCGGGAGTGCCGATGTTCGTGCCGAGCTGCAGTCTGGTCAGCCGGTAGCCGCCGGTCTGGCTGCCGGTACGGAACCACTGGGCGTGGTCGTTGCCGAAGGCGGCGTCCGATGAGCTGGCCGATGCGGTCTGCCCGGTGTTGCTTCTCAGCGCGGTCGACCGTTCCTCGGCACCGTTGATGGCCATCTTCCAAACGGTTCTGGTGGCAGTGACTTTCTCCCAAGGGATTGTTGGAGTGAGGACTCGAACCCATCTGGTATTCGCGATGCTGAACCCTACGGTCCCGCTGGCATCCTCGGAGTTCGAAAGCGTCAGGCTGATCGCAATGTCCCTGAATCTCTTAACGCTGTACTGCGGGGTCAGGACCACGCAGTACGTCGTGTTGGCGGCCAGCTGGATGCCCTCGCCGGCGGCCGTGAATGCGTTGAGCCCGACGACCAGCGAGGCCGGGTTGGTCAGCGTGCCCACGACGGTGCTGCCCGGCGCGCCGGACGCCTCGGTGTTCCGGATGCTCACCCTGTAGGGCAGCCCCGTCGGGAACGCCCTCGCCATGTGGATCTCCACGCTGTTCAGCCTGTAGCCGCCGCTGTAGCTGCCGGTGGTGAACGCCTGCGAGAGGTCGGCGCCGAACTCCGCGACAGAGTTGTCGAACGGGGCGTTGGGGTCGAGGGTGACTGACCTCTGCCCCGTGTTGCTCACGAGCCGCGGCCCCGCCGGGGTGCCGTTGGCCGCCTGCTGGCCCGAGAAGCCGCGCGCCTCGTTGCTGCGGAGGTCCCGTAACGGGCCGCTGGTGGACTTGGCGTACCGGACCGTGACCGCCTCGCCGGTCGCGACCGAGCCGGCCAGCGTCACCGTCGCCGCGCCGCCGGAAACCGACGCGATGCCCGTGCCGCGGATGGTGCGGGCCGTCCCGCCCGGCGGCGTGGCCGTGACCGTGAAGGCACTGCCCGGCGGCGCCGACCCGCTGTCGAGGTACTCGGTGAAGCCGACGGCTAGGGTCTGCCGGGACACCTCGGCGATCCGCGGGGTCGGCGGGATCGTCTCCACAAGCCAGTGGCCCACTCCGTGGCCGCGTTGTTGGGCCAGCCCCGCGTGCGTCAGTATCGCGTCGACCGAGCCGTCCGCTTGGGCGACGATCTTCCCGCCGTTGAGACTCAGCGTGTTCTGCAACACCTCGATGCCGTTTGAGTGGTCCGGTGCCGCCACAGTGTGGGCGAACATCAGCTCAGTCGGGCCGCTGGTGTCTCTGACGTAAAACGCCCAGCGATTGAAGCCATCACGCATTGCGATCGTCAGCCGCGGCGTGCCCGTGACTGCCACCGCCTTGCTGAAGGACAGCCGGATCAGGATCGTCTCGCCCAATCCGTAGGTGTCCGGCGTGCCGTCGGAGTTCGCGTCGCCCCCCGGGGTCGAGGTGATCGTCACCGCCGTCACGAACGGTGTGCTCCCCCAGTCGTTGTTCACATCCCGTCCTGAGAAGCCGTCCACCCAGTTGCCGCTGCCGTCCCCCAGCGCGCCGGCGGCAGGCGGGGTGTAGCGCAGCGTCAGCGCCTCGTCCGCGGTCACCTCCTGGGCCAGCGTCACGGTCGCCTTCCTGCCGGAGATCCGCACTCTGCCCGTGCCGCCGATGCCGCGGGCCGTGCCACCCAAGTTCGTGGCGATGAGGTCGAACGCCGAGCCGGGCGTCGCGCTTGAGCCCAGACTCCCGTCGAAGGTCACCACCAGCCGCGTCCCGTCCACCACCGCGCTCTGGAACGCCGGTCCGATGCCGTGCCCGCGGACGGCGACCTTCACCTCGTTGTCGTCCTCGCTCCAAGTCGTGGCGGTGTTGCCTTTCCGCCGGTACTTGTCCCCGATGCTCCAGCCCGCCGCCGCTCCCGCGTCCTCTCCGTTCGTGGCGGTGCGCTGGACTTTGACGCCCCGGTCCCCCGCCGCGCTCACGTCCACCTGCAGGAAGTACTTCGTTCCGTCGTCCAGCTTGATGCCGGCGCCGGAGGCCGCGAACGTGTTGGTCCCCGCGGCCAGCGCGGCCGGTCCGGCGAGCGTGCCCAGGCTGGTGCCGGGATCGCCGGACGAATCGGACCGGATGCTCACCTCGTACGTCGGCTCGGTCGAGTTAGACGGCGAGTCGATGTCGGTCCCGACCTGCACGGAGGTCACCCGGTATCCGCCGTCGTGGCTGCCCGTGGTGAACGGCTGGGCGTGGTCGTTGCTAAAGGCGGCGTTGGAGGAGCTGGCGCCGGAGGTCTGGCCGGTGTTCCCCACCAGCGTCTTCGACCGTTCCTCGTGACCGTGGACGGCGATCAGTGCCGAGTATCGATCCTGTGTCGGTTGGTCGGCGAACGACGATAGCGTCCACGTGGCTCCATTCCGGAAATAGTACGCGTTCCCTATGCTCCAGCCCGCCGCCGCGCCGGGGTCCTCGTCGTCCGATCGCGTCTGGTCGGCCCCATAGTCGCCCCAGTTGGATCCGCCGGTCAGCGTGTCGAAGACTAGGAAGTACTTCGTGTTGCGGTCCAGCTGGATGCCCTCGCCGGCGGCCGTGAACGTGTTGCGCCCCCCGGCCAGCGCGGCCGGGTTTGTCAGCGTGCCTAGGGTGGTGGTGCCCGGCGCGCCGCCCGTCGCGGCGTTGACGATGCTCACGCTGTAGGTCACCTCCGAGTCGCCCGCGTACCTGAACCAGATCTCCGCGCTGGTCAGCCGGTAGCCGCCGGCCTGGCCCCCGGTGGTGAACGGCTGCGCCAGGTCCCCGTTGGCGAAATTGAACTCGTTGGTTACGCTCTGCACCGTGTTGCGCACGAGCGTGTAGGCCGGCCCCTGCGGGGTGACGTTGGCCGCCTCCTGGCCGGAGTAGGGGACCACCTCGTTTTCGGAGGGGTCCCGCAGCGGACCGCCGCCGACCGGCAGAGCGTAGGCAACCGTGAGTTCCTCGCCGGGCACGACCGAGCCGGCAAGCGTGACCGCCGCCGTGCCGCCGACAACCGCCGCCGTGCCCGTGCCGCTGATGGAGCGGGCCGTGCCGCCCTCCGGCGTTGCCGTCACCGTGAAGGCGCTTCCGGCCGGTTTTGACCCGGTGTCGAGGACCTCGGAGAAGGTGACCGCCAGCGTCCGCCCTCGAACCTCCGCGCTCTGGGCGACCGGCACCACCACGTCCAGGGCGGCATTCACCTTGTGCCCGGGATCGTGGGCCAGTCCCGCATGCGTCAGAATCGCGTTTAGCGTGCTGTCCGACTGTGCCACGATCGTGCCGCCATTCAGCTGCAGCGTGTTCCGGATTACCGCGATGCCCTCGGTCGAGAGGTCATCTCCCCCCGTCCCAACCGTGTAGGCGAACGTTAGCGCCGTCGTGCCACTGCCGCTGGCGTACTCGGCCCAGCGCTCGCCCCCGCTGTTCGTGCTCAGGTCGATCTGCAGCCGCGGGGTACCCGTCACCGCCACCGCTGCGCTCACGGTCAGCCGGACCCGGATCTTCTCGAGCCCCCCGTAGGTGTCCGGCGTGCCGTTGTTGTCGACGTCAATCAACGGTGTCGAGGTGATCGCCACCGCCGATACGAACGGCACCGCCAGATTGCCGTTGACTTTGTGGCCGGGATCGTGGGCCAGCCCCGCATGCGCCAAGATCGCGTTGAGTGTGCTGTCCGCTTGCGCGACCACCGTGCCGCTGTTCAACTCCAGCGTGTCCTGCAGCACCGCGATGCCGGCGGTCGAGACGTCCGTCGTCCCCACCGAATAGGCAAACGTCAACTGCGTCGTGCCATCGCCGTCGGCGTACTCCGCCCACTTCTCGTCTCCGTCTGCTGAACTGAGGTCGATTTTCAGCCGCGGAGTGCCCGTCACGGCCACCGCATATCCGAAGGTCAGCTGGACCTGGATCGTCTCGCGCGACCCGTAGGCGTCCACCGTGCCATCGGCGTCCGAATCGGTCGACGGGGTCGAGATGATCTCCACCGCCGTCACGAACGGCGTCCCCTCGTTGGCGTTGCTCGCCTGCTCGCCGGAGAAGGCGTCCACCCAGTTGCCGCTGCCGTTTCCAAGCGCGCCAACGACCGGCGGCGTGTAGCGCAGCGTCAGCGTCTCGTCCGGGTCCACCCGCTGGGCCAGCGTCACGGTCGCCTTGGCCCCCGAGATCGTCGCGCTGCCGGTTCCGCCGATGCCGCGCGCCGTGCCGTCCGGCTTGGTGGCGATGATGTCGAACGCCGTGCCGGGCGTCGCGCTGGCGCCCAGGTTCCCAGCGAAGGTCACCTCCAGTTCGTTCCCGTCCACCTCCGCGCTCTGGAAGTCCGGCCCGATGCCGTGCCCGCGCACGGCGATCTTCACCTCGTTGGCGTCGTCGGTGGCGCTGGTCCAGTCGGTGTCCGAGTTCCCCCTCCGCCGGTAGGTGTCCCCGATGCTCCAGCCGGCCGCCGCGCCCGAATCTTCGGCGTTCGTGGTAGTGCGCTGGACCTTGACGCCCTTGTTCCCCGCCGCACTCACGTCTATCAACACGAAGTACGTCTCGCTGTCGTCCAGCTTGATGCCCGCGCCGGAGGCCGTAAACGTGCTGACCCCCTGGGACAGCGCGGACGGCTTCTCCAGCGTGCCCTCGCTGTCGCCCGGATCGCCGGACGAATCGGATCGGATGCTCACCTCGTAAGTCGGGGCGGTCGCGTTGCCCGGATTGTCGATGGCGGTCTCGACCTGCACCGCGGTCAGCCGGTAGCCGCCGCTGTTGCTGCCGGTATCGAACGGCTGGGCTTGGTCGTTGCTGAAGGCGGCGTTTGTGGAACTGGCGGCGGAGGTCTGCCCGGTGTTGGCCACCAGCGTCTTCGACCGCGCCTCGTGACCGTTGACGGCGATCAGCGCCGAGCCTCTTTTCCCTGGGCTGATTTCGGACGCTTGCGTCCACGTGGATCCACTCCGCTGATAGTGCGCGTTCCCGATGCTCCAGCCCGCCGCCGCGCCGGGATCCTCATCGTCCGATGCCGCCAGGTCGGCCTCGTAGTCGAACCAGTTGAACCCGCCCGTCAGCGTGTCGAAGACCAAGAAGTAGGTCGTGCTGGCGTCCAGTTGGATGCCCTC
The DNA here is from genome assembly GCA_022823865.1 of Bryobacterales bacterium. Lineage (GTDB taxonomy): Bacteria > Acidobacteriota > Terriglobia > Bryobacterales > UBA6623 > VXMF01. Next base: position 18,140 of record JAJEHF010000013.1, on the reverse strand, counting down.
GCCGGCGGCCGTGAACGTGTTGCGTCCGCCGACCAGTGCGTCCGGCTTCTCCAGCGTGCCCAGAACGGTGCTGCCCGGCAGGGGGCCCGACGCGGCGTTGACGATGCTCACGCTGTAGGTCACCGACGAGGTGCCCGCATTCTTCAGGTAGATCTCCGCGCTGGTCAGCCGGTAGCCGCCGGTCTGGCTGCCAGTCGTGAACGATTGTGCGATGTCCCCGGTAGCGAAGATGAAACCGGAGTCCACGCTTTGCCCCGTGTTGCGCACCAGAGTGTAGGCCGGTCCCTGCGGGGTGATGTTGGTCGCCTCCTGCCCGGAGAAGTCGGCCACCTCGTTCTCGGCAGTGTCCCGCAGCGGGCCGCTGGCCGGCTTGGCGTACGCGACCGTGAGCGCCTCGCCGGGCGCGACCGAGCCGGCTAGTATGACAGTCGCCGTGCCGCCGACAACCGCCGCCGTGCCCGTGCCGCTGATGGAGCGGGCCGTGCCGCCCTCGGGCGTGGCCGTCACCGTGAAGGCGCTGCCCGCGGGCTGCGACGCGGTGTCGAGGAACTCGGTAAAGATCACTTCCAGCCGCCGCCCGTCCACCCGCGCGCTCTGCGGGCCCGGCGCCGCCGTGTCCAGGCTACCGTTCACCTTGTGATTGGGATCGCGGGCCAGCCCCGTGTGCGTCAGAACCGCGTTGATCGAGCTGTCCGCCTGCGCGGCGATCGTGCCGTCGTTCAGCACCAGCGAATTCTGGAGCACCGCGATGCCTAGGGTCGAGACGTCCGCCGTGTCCACCCTATAGACGAACTTCAGCTGAGTCGAGCCGCTGCCGCTGTCGTAGTACACGAGCCGGTCGTTTCCGCTGCCCGATCCCAGGCTAATCCTCAGGTTCGGCGGGTTCGTTGGCGTGCTTGGCGTTACCACAACCGCTGCGCTGAAGGTCAGCCGGACCTTGATCGTCTCCTCCCCCCCGTAGGTCTCCGGCGTGTCGTCGGAGTTCGCGTCGCCCATCGGCGTCGAGGTGATCTCCACCGCCGTCACGCTCGGAGCGGTTTGCGCGAGGACGTCCAGCGCCGCCGGAAAGACGAGCGGCAAGGCGAGGGCGATGGCCACGCGCCAAGCCGCTCGCCGCGCGCTTCGGGCGTGCGGAAGAGGGAGGCGCTGGGGATGGATGGAGCGACCAGTTTCGGACCTAGTCAGTTCTAGCCGAACTGACTACATGGCCCGCGAAAACGGGGCCTCAACCGACAGGAATCAAGGCTTCGGGCTGGTGAACAGCGGGGCCGAACGGAAGATGGCCGGTGCGAGCCCGGTTGCTGATCGAGAAATATAGTGTAGGTTGCATTATCATCGTGTAATTCGGAAACACTGTGAGCTATTTCCGGGTCACAATGATGGATTCCAAGGCAATCGGACCGAAAATTAGACAGATCAGGGTTCGGATCACGGCGCTCGCTCGCGCTGGAGGGCTGTTCCTACGACCCTCCGTCAGGAATACGCTTCAGCTGGCATGGTCAGTTCGGCTAGAACTGACTAAACGTGACACAGGTCGCGCCACGTAACACGATCTCCCGGCCATCCAGCTACGCGGCGAGTCCCGCCCCGCTGCCCAGAGGGCCCATTTCCGCCAGCAGCGGACCCAGCCGATTTGCCGCGCGCCCCTCCGCGGCGCGCAGCCGCGAGCGCCACTAGTTCGCGGTGGTCACCGCCCCCTCTTGCCCGACCGCGAGAAGTGGCCCGGGTTCGGCCCGCGCAGCTGCCGCAGCGCCCGCACTACCAGATGCGGTAGGTCGACCATCACCAAATCCCCGCTCTTGGCCCGCCGCAGGGCCAGTTCGGTGCCCACGAGCACGTCCCTGCACAGCGGCACCGCGTCGCCGATGGCCAGCCCCGAGTTGCGCATCAGCAGGAGCAGCGCGCATGTCGGGCTGCTTCGCTGCGGCCGCCACCAGGAAGCGCCGCCCGGCCAAGCTCGACGGCCAAGCCGAAGAACGCCTTGGCCCAGGCCAGCCGCAGGCGCGCCGTGCAAGCGCGGCAGGTCCGCTTGCCCACCCCGCAGCGGATGCCGTCCTAGTCCAGTTCCTCCAAGCGTGAGAGGCCGTTCCGCTCCGCCCGGGGTGCCAGCAATGCCAGCAGCGACTGGTACCCCTACACGCTTTCGCGCGCGAGGTCGCGCAAGCGGGCTTCCTCCTCCAGGAAGGCCTTGAACGCGTCCTTGATTGTCATCGTTCCCCAGCCCTCCCGGAGTCCGCGCTCCGGAGGCCACCCATCTGATTTACACTATATTACAATCGTTCCGGAAATGCCCGTGCCGCGCGGCGCGATTCGCGGCGGCAAGTCGAGCACCCCTTATACTCAAAGTTCGAAGCGGGCGTCGCCGCCAGATCTTCACTTCCAGCCTCGAATTCCCGGCCATTGCAGGTAACGGGCGGGGCGGAAGGGCGGCGCGCGCCTCTCTGGCATCTGGCCAGACGAGCGGGTCCACGCCAATGGCAACCCAATTAGCAGACATCGCCGAAAGTGTCGTTCCCAGCGAGGTGCTCCGGGAGCTATACGAGAAAATGCTCCAGTGCTACTACGTCGAGGAGCGCGCCAAGGTCTTCTTGAAGCAGGGCAGGCTGGCCTTCTATGCCTCGACTCGCGGGCACGAGCAGGTTCAGGTCGGCGTGCCGATGCTGATGCGCCCGGGCCACGACTGGTTCTACACCTACTACCGCGAGAAGAGCGTGGCCGTCACGCTCGGAATGCCCTACAAGGACATCTTCCTGGGCCTGCTCTCTCGTGACGGGGACCCCAATTCGGGGGGCGTCAACATGCCCGAGCAGTGGTCTTCCCCCGATCTCAGGCTGGTGGCGCAGAGCGCCGCCACCGGCACCCAGTACCTGCCGGCCCTCGGCGCTGCCCGCGCCATGCGCTACGACGGCTCCGACGCGATCGTCTATGCTTCCTCCGGCGAGGGTGCCACCAGCGAGGGAGAGTTCTTCGAGTCGCTCAACTGGGCTGCGCGCGAGCGCCTGCCGGTGCTGTTCGTCGTGCAGAACAACGGCTACGCCATCAGCGTGCCGCAGAAGTACCAGACGGCTTCCAAGATCCACAGGATCGCCGAGGGCTTCGGCCTGCCCGCCTACGAACTCGACGGCACGGGCGCCTTCGACGAGATCTACCGGCTCGTGCCTGGCCTGATCCGCGACATCCGCGCCGGCAACGGGCCGGCGCTGATCGAGTTCAACGTCGTCCGCTTGGACAATCACTCCTCGTCCGACGACCAGCGCAGGTACCGCAGCGAGTCCGAGATCGAGTCGGCCGTCTCGCGCGATCCGGTGCTGCAGGCCGAGCGGCAGGTGCTGGACGCCGGCATCATGAACCCGGCCGAGATCACGGACTTGCGCGCCCGCATCAAGGCGGAGGTCGACCAGGCCGCGGAAGAGGCAAGCGGCCACCCGCATCCTCACAACTACGACGTCACGCGGCACGTGTTCTCGGATCACGTGCCGGTGACCGAGGAGTCGCGGCCTAACTTCACAGGGTCCAAGGTGTCGATGGTCCAAGCCATCAATTCCGCGCTGCGCGAGGAGATGGCGCGCAACCCCAAGATCGTCATGTGGGGCGAGGATATCGAAGACCCGAAGGGCGGGGTGTTCGGCGTGACCAAGGGCCTGGCCGACGAATTCGGCCAGGACCGCTGCGTGAATGCTGCCCTCGCCGAGGCTTCGATCTTGGGCATTGCCGGCGGCATGGGCACGGCGGGCTACATGCCGATCGTGGAGATCCAGTTCGGGGACTACATCTGGCCGGCCTTCATGCAGATGCGCAACGAGATCGCGCCGATGCGCTGGCGCAGCGGCGGCGCTTGGGGCTGCCCGATGGTCTGCCGCGTCGCCGTGGGCGGTCACATCAAGGGCGGCCCGTGGCACTCGGCCAACATCGAGGGCTTCTTCGCGAACATTCCGGGCTGGTACATCGCCTACCCTTGCTCCGCCCAGGATGCCAAGGGCCTGCTCAAGACGGCCGCGCGGATGCAAGACCCGGTCCTGTTCCTCGAGCACAAGGGCCTCTACCGGGCGATGCCCGCGCGGACTCCGGAGCCGGACGAGAACTATCTGATCCCGTTCGGCAAGGCTTCGACGCGACGCTCCGGCACCGACCTTACGGTCGTCACCTGGGGCTACACCGTGCACCAGGCCGAGGCGGCCGCCAATGCCTTGGCCGAAGAGGGCGCGGGTTCGGTCGAAGTGATCGACTTGCGCACCATCGTCCCCTGGGACAAGCAGGCCGTGTTCGACAGCGTCCGGCGCACCAACCGCGGCCTAGTGGCCCACGAGGACAGCCTCACCATGGGATTCGGGGCCGAGGTTGCCGCCGAGATCTCGCAGCATTGCTTCGACCGCCTCGACGCTCCTGTCGCCCGTGTCGGGGCGCAGGATTGCTTCGTCCCGTCGGCGGTCAATCTCGAGCGCGAGACCCTGCCCTCGCAGGAATCCGTCAAGCTTGCGATGGAGCGGCTGCTAAAGTACTAGGCCCGCATGCTACTGCGCGGACAGCGCGCTGCGCCTCGCCTCGGCGTCTCGGGCTTGGCGCCGCTGGCGATTCTTGCCCTCGCCCTCTGGGCCGCTTGCAGCGGGCCTCCGCCAGCGGCGCCGAGCGGCTCGCAGCCGGCGCAGCTCCCGACCACGCAGGTCACTCTGCCTGACGGGGCGCTGATCGAGGCCGAGTTGGCGATTTCGCCCGCGGAGCAGGCGCGCGGGCTGATGTTTCGCGCCGAGCTGCCGCCGGATCGCGGCATGCTGTTTGTCGGCAGCCGCTCGAGCCGGCGTTCATTTTGGATGTACCAGTGTCTGATCCCGTTGGATCTCATCTGGATGGATGGCGCGCACCGCATTGTCGAGATCGTCCGCTCGGCGCCTCCTTGCAGCTCGACCGATCCGGGCGACTGCCCGAGCTACGGAGGCAACGCCAACTCGGTCTACGTCTTGGAACTGGCCGCTGGCCAGTCCGACGCTCATGGGCTGCAAATTGGTGATCGGCTAGACTTCTAGACGTAACCCCACTGGCAGGGAATCCGCCATCCTCTGTCAGGGGTTGGTGCGTCCGCTCGCCCCGCAGACTATGTCCAAGAAGCGCCTCATCGCCATCGTGTTCGGCATCGCGATCGTCTACCTGGTGGGCAGCAGGGTGTACGAGGCCAACCAGCTGGCGAACGCTCCGGCCAAGAAGAAGGCCGGAGGCCGCGTGGTCAACGTCGACGTGACCGAGGCCCGCATCGGCTCCATCCGCGAGGAGCTGCTGCTGACCGGCTCGCTGAAGCCGAAAGAGACCGTCGATATCAACCCGAAGATCACCGGGCGCATCGAGAAGATCAACTTCTTGGTCGGCGACTGGATGGAGCAGGGCGCGGTTGTCGCAGAAATCGAAGTCGACGAGCTGGCGCAGCAGGTCAGGCGCTCGGAAGCGTCCTATTCGGTGAGCGAGGCCAACATTTCCGCCCGCAAGGCCGAGCTGGCCCGCGCCAAGGCGGACCTTGACCGCGCCAAGCTGCTGTTCGACGAAGATCTGCTCTCGCCCCAGGAATTCCAGCAGTCCCAGACTTCTCTGGAGGTGCTGGAGGCCCAGGTCGAACTTGCCGAGGCCCAGCTCGAACAATCCACCGCGGAACTGACCGAGCTGCGCATCCGACTTGAGCAGGCCAAGATCTACGCGCCGATGAGCGGCTTGGTCTCGGCCCGCTACGTGGACCCGGGCGCGCTCGTGACCCCGGGCAGCCCGATCATCCAGATCGTGAACCTTTCGACGATGGTCACGCGCGGCAACGTGCCCGAGCGGAACATCGACAAGCTGGCCGTCGGCAACACGGCGGCCGTGCACGTAGACGCTATCCCCGGGCAACAGTTCGAGGGACGCATCGCGCGCATCGCGCCGGTGCTTGACGCGGCCACCCGCAGCGCGATCATCGAGATCGACATCCGCAATCCCGAAGCCGTGCTCAAGGCCGAGATGTTCGCGCGCATCACCCTGGACTTGGGCTCGACCCGCGAGGCCACCCTGATTCCTCGGGACGGCCTGGTCTATCGCGGCCAGCAGCCCGGCGTCTACGTGGTCCCGGACGAGCAGGACCGGCCGGTCTTTCGCGTGATTGAGACGGGGCTCACGCGCGAGGGGCAGATCGAGGTCCTGGCGAACCTGGACGCTGGCACGCGCATCGTCGGCCGCGGGGCGACCATGCTGCGGGATGGCGACCGCATTAGCACCGGCCCGGGCGGCGGCCGCGGTGGTGCTGGCGCAGGCGGTGGCCGCGGTGGTGCTGGCGGGGGTGGCGGCGGCCCCGGCGGCGGTGCCGGCGCGGCCCAGAAGGCCGCCACCAAGAGCGCCAGCTAGGCGTTTTTCCGGCCAGCCAGACGATTTTTCTCGGCGCGATTCCCGGTCGTGGCGGGATTTATTGGCTCTAGAGCTTGGTGCGAGCTAAGATTGGGCAGGGTGAGTTGTGAACTTTAGTCTCTCCACCGCATCCATCCACCGCCCCGTCACCGTCTTGATGGCGTGCTTGGTCGCCATCCTGCTGGGCGCGGTTGCGTTCGTCAACATCCCCGTCGACTTGATGCCGGAGATTGTCTACCCGACGATCAGCGTCAGGGCCGAGTACGCCGGCGTGGCCCCCGAAGAGATGGAGACGCTGGTGGTGCGCCCGCTGGAGGAGGCCTTCTCGTCGGCCCCGCACGTGGAGCGCATTTCCAGTTCCGTGTACGAGGGCCTGAGCTACGTTCGCGTCGGTTTCGACTACGGGGTCGACATCGACGAAGCGGCCAATGAGCTGCGCACTCGCCTGGACCGCAGGCGCCGCTACTTGCCGGAGGACATGGATCCGCCGACCATGTACAAGTACGATTCTTCGCAGTATCCCATCATGTACCTGGCCGTTTCGGCCCGCGAGATGGGGCCGAAGGACCTGCGGCACTACGTCGAGAAGCAGATCCAGCCTCGCCTCGAGCGCGTTCCCGGGATCGCCGCCTTCACGGTGCGCGGAGGGCTGCGCCGCGAGATCCACGTCGACCTCGACCTGAAGAAGCTGCGGGCGCTCGACCTGTCGATCCCGCACGTGGTCCAGATCTTGCGGCAGGAGAACATGAACCGCCCGGTCGGCCCGGTCGACGAGGGCCGCTTCGAAGTGCTGCTCCGCACGCGCGGGGAATTCCAGAGCTTGGAGGAGATTCGCGACGTCGTGCTGACCACGCGCAATAGCGTGCCCGTGCACGTGCGCGACATAGCCACGGTTCACGACAGTCACGAGGACATCGACTACTTGGTGAGCGTCGACGGCGAGCCCGGCGTGCGCATGTACGTCTACAAGCAGGCCGGGGCGAACACGGTCGAGGTCTCGGACGCCTTGTGGGTCGAGGTGGATCGCATCCACGAGGCCTTTCCCAATATCCGCATCGAGAAGACCCGCGACAGCGCTGACTTCATTCGCGCCTCGATCGACAACGTGCAGGGCGCCATGTTGCAGGGCGCCGGTCTCGCGGTGGTCGTGCTGCTGTTCTTCCTCCGCAGCGTCTCGAGCACCCTGATCATCGGCATCGCGATCCCGATTTCAGTCATCGCCACGTTCGCGCTGATGTTCTTCAACGGGTTCACGCTCAACACCGTCTCGTTCGGCGGCCTGGCGCTGGGCGTCGGCATGCTGGTGGACAACGCGATCGTGGTGTTGGAGAACGTCTACCGCCACCGCGAGGGAGGCAAGGCTCCGCTGGATGCGGCGGTCGAAGGCAGCCGCGAGGTCTCGATGGCGATTTCCGCCTCCACGCTGACGACGGTGGCGGTCTTCGTGCCGGTGCTCTTCGTCGGGGGAATCGCCGCGCAGACGTTCAAGCAGCTCGCGTACGTGGTCAGCTTCGCGCTGCTGTGCTCGCTGGCGGTCGCGCTGATGGTGGTTCCGGGCTTGTGTGCGAAGCTGGCCAGCCGCCGCGGGCCGGGCACGCAGCTCACGCAGATCAGCGATATGGCGCGCACCTGGCAGCGCAACCTGGCCGCCGCGTACGGCGGATCACTGCAGTGGTCGCTCGACCACAAGGCCCCGGTAGTCTTGGTGGCGGCGCTGCTGTTCGCCGTGGCGATGTACTTGATGCCATATCTCGGCGTCGAATTGCAGCCGGAAGTTGATGAGGGGGAAGTCCGTGTCAGTGTTGAGCTCGAGCCCGGCACGCGGGTCGAGGTCACCGACAGCGTGATGCAGCACCTGCGCGCGGTCGCGATGGAGACCGCGCCGGAAATCACAACGGCCATGGTGACGGCCGGCGGGAGCTCCCGCAGCAGCGGATCGGGCGCCCATCTCGGCGAATTGCGCCTCAATCTCGTTCCAAAGACCGAGCGCAGCCGGTCGGCCCGCGATGTGGCCAACGAGCTGCGCGGGGCCTTGCAGATCCAGCCGGGCATGCTGGTCAGGACGCGCGTCTCGGGCGGCATGTTCAGGAGCCGGGGCAGCGATACCGATGACGACCGCCTCTCGGTGGAGATCCGCGGGCACAACATGGACACGGCGGCCCAGCTCGCCGAGACGATCCGCGAGACCATGGAGCGCACCCCGGGAATCGCCGAGCCTACGATCAGCCAGCGCCCCGGCATGCCGGAAATGCTGGTCGAGGTCGACCGCATGCGCGCGTCCAACATGGGCCTCAACGTGTCCGAGATCGCCCTCACGCTGGAAACGGCGATCGGCGGCGCCCGCAGCTCGATGTACCGCAAGGAGGGCGACGAGTACAACATCCTAGTGCGCCTGCGGCAGGAGGATCGCCTGGATCTTGACAACGTGGGGCGCATCCCCCTGACCACCCCGCTCGGCACGACCATCACGGCCGGGAGCGTGATCGACCTCCGGCGGCAGGAGGGCCCGACCTACATCAGCAGGGTGAACCAAGAGCGGCGGATGTTCGTCTCCGGAGCGCTGGCGGACCGGGACTTGGGCAGCATCGTCAACGATCTGGCGACCGAGTTCCGGGGGATGGCAATGCCCGAGGGATTCTCGATCGAGTACGGCGGCGAGTACGAGGAGCAGCAGGAGACCTTCCGCAACCTGTTCTTCGCGTCCATTCTGGCCCTGATCTTGGTCTACATGGTGATGGCGGCGCAGTTCGAATCGCTCAAGGACCCCTTCCTGATCCTGTTTTCCGTGCCGCTGGCGGCCATCGGTGTCGTGCTGGTGCTCCTGCTCACCGAGACAACCTTCAACCAGCAGGCGTTCCTGGGCTTGATCGTGCTGCTCGGCATCGTGGTCAACAACGCCATCGTGCTGGTGGACTACACCAACTTGCTGCGCCGCGAGCACGGCTTGGGCCTGTACCGGGCCGTAGTGACCGCTGGCATGCGGCGCATGCGGCCGATCCTGATGACGACCATCACAACCGTGCTGGGCCTGGCGCCGATGGCGCTGGGGCTGGGCGAGGGTTCGGAGTTGCAAGCGCCGATGGCGCGCGTGGTGATCGGCGGGCTGGCGACGTCCACAGTGATCACGCTGGTATTCATTCCGGTGATGTACGTAGCCTTCGAGGAGCTGTTCTACCGGCGGCGGGTTGCCCAGCCGGCCATGCGCGCGGCCGAGTCTGTGGCGGGCGACTGATCCATGCGCCCGTAACCGGATGCCACCAAACCCGCGCCATATACATAGTTGTTGGAGACACCGGCTGTCCCGTGGCACGCCCACGGGTGCGGGTTGCGGCTAGCTTTGCGAGGTGTGACGAATGAGCCTTCCTGAGTTTTCGATCAAGCGACCGGTCACGGTGCTGATGGCGGTGATGGTCTGCCTCCTGCTCGGCTTCATCGCATTCACCGAGATCCCGGTGGATCTGATGCCCGAGGTCAACTATCCGACCCTGAGCGTCACCACCGACTACGAGGGCGTGGGCCCCGAGGAGATCGAGACGCTCATCAGTCGCCCCCTAGAGCAGATTGTCTCCGCGGCCCCTGGCGTCGAGCGCGTCACCTCGACGTCCAGCGAGGGTCGCTCCTCGGTGCGCATTGAGTTCGTCTTCGGCACCGACATCGAAGTTGCGGCGGACGAGGTGCGCTCGCGCTTGGACCGGGGGCGCCGCACCCTGCCGGACGATATCGAGCCGCCGACGATCTTCAAGTTCGACGTGACCCAGTTCCCGATCATGTTTCTCACGGTGGCCACCGAGGACATGGACCCGCGCGAGCTGCGCATGTTCACCGAGAAGAGCCTCCTCTATCGCTTCGAGCGCATCAAGGGCGTCGGCCAGGTGCGCGTCGGCGGCGGCCTGCGCCGCGAGATCCACATCGACCTGAACCTGGAAAAGCTGCGCGCCCTTGATCTGTCAGTGGCGCAGGTGGTCAACACGGTGCGGGACGAGAACCTCAACCGCCCGGTGGGCCCGGTCAAGGAGGGCCGCTTCGACGTCCTGCTGCGCACCAGCGGCGAATTCAACAACGTCAACCAGCTCCTCGATGTGGCCCTTGCTTCCCGCGACGGTGTTCCCGTGTACGTGCGTGACATCGCGGAGGTCGACGATTCGCATCCGGACATCCGCCACTACGTGGGCGTGAATGGCGCTCAGGCACTCCGCCTGATCATGTTCAAGCAGTCCGGGTCCAACACGGTCAAGGTCTCGGAGGCGATTTGGGAAGAAATTGCCGAGATTCATCGCGACTATCCGCACATCAGGATCGACAAGACCATGGACACCGCGGACTTCATCAACGCCGCGATCCGCAATGTCGAGGCCGCCGCCGCCGTGGGCGCGGTGCTCGCCGTGTTCGTGCTGCTGCTGTTCCTGCGCAGCCTGTCGAGCACCTTGATCATCGGTGCGGCGATACCGATTTCGGTCGTCTCGACCTTCGCCCTGATGTACTTCAACGGCTTCACGCTCAACATCGTCTCCTTCGGCGGGCTGGCCCTAGGCGTGGGCATGCTCGTCGACAACGCGATCGTGGTCCTGGAGAACATCTACCGCCATCGCGAGGAAGGCACGGAGTCGCGCCAGGCCGCGCTCGTCGGCAGCCGCGAGGTGGGCATGGCGATCACGGCGTCCACTCTGACCACGATCGCCGTCTTCGTGCCGGTCATGTTCATCGGCGGCTACGCGGCGCAGACGTTCCAGCAACTGGCGTACGTGGTCAGCTTTTCGCTGCTGTGCTCGCTGGTCGTGGCGCTGACGGTCGTGCCCGCTCTGTGCTCGCGGCGCACGGGCACCGCTAGCGGCGGCGGGATCCGCATCCTGCGCTACGCCGAGCAGGTCATGGTAGCGCTCTCTCGGAACTATTCCGAGATTATCCGCTGGTCGCTGGCAAACCGCCTGGTGGTGACGGGAATGGCCGTTGGGCTGTTTGTTTGCGCGCTCTGGCTGACCGGCTATGTCGGCGTCGAACTGGAACCGCAGGTCGACGAAGGCCAGATCCGCATCAACCTGGAATCCGAGCCCGGAACGCGAGCGGAGGTGACGAAGGAGATCGTCGATCAAATGGAGGCGATCATCATGCGCGACGTGCCCGAGATTGAATACATCATGACCGAGGCCGGCAGCGACAGCCCCTTCCGCTCGATCGCCACCCACATCGGCGAACTGCGCATAACCTTGGTCGACCAGAGCCAGCGCGACCGCACGGCCCGCGAGATCACCAACATGCTCAGGCCCAAGCTGATGGCCGTGGCGCCGGGCGTGCAGCTGCGCACGCGCATTTCCAGCGGCAACTTCGGACGGCGGCGCGGCGGCGGCGATGGTGCCGACGACCGCCTGCAGGTCACGATTCGCGGCTACGACCCGGACACTACCGCTAACCTCGCCCTGCAGGTGCGCGACGCCATGCTGTCGGTCGACGGCGTGGAGGAGGCACAGATCAGCCGCCGGCCCGGCACTCCCGAGATGCTGGTCCGCGTCGACAGGCTCAAGGCTGCCAGCGTGGGCATGTCGGTAGCGGAGGTGGCAGCGACTCTCGAGACCGCCGTGGGCGGGCGCCGCTCGACCTTCTATCGCGAGCAGGGCGACGAGTACGACATCGTGGTGCGCCTGCGCGAGGAGGACCGCCTGCAACTCGACCAGGTTGGGCGCATACCGCTGCGCACGCCGCAAGGGAATCTCATCTACGCCAACGACGTCGTTCGCCTGAATCGCCAGGAGGGCCCGGTCGAGATCAACCGCGTCGACCAAGAGCGCATCGTCTATGTGTCGGGCACGATCGGTGATCGCAACCTGGGCGCCGTCATTGCGGACTTGCGCGGCGAGGTCGCCCAGATCAACCGCCCCGACGGCTACGAGATCCGCTTCGGCGGCGAGTGGGAGGACCAGCAGGAGTCCTTCCGGCAGCTGACGTTCGCGGGCATCCTGGCGCTGCTGCTGGTTTACATGGTCATGGCGGCGCAGTTCGAGTCGCTGCGCGACCCGTTCATCATCTTGTTCTCGATCCCGCTGGCGGCCATTGGCGTCGTCACCATGCTCGTGATCACGGAGACCACCTTCAACATGCAGGGGTTCCTCGGCGTGATTGTGCTGGTGGGCATTGTCGTCAACAACGCGATCGTGCTCATCGACTACACGAACCAGCTGCGCCGCGACCACGGGTACGGCATCATGGATTCCGTCATCACGGCCGGCGGCCGCCGGCTGCGGCCGATCATGATGACCACGATTACGACCATCCTGGGCCTCACGCCGATGGCGCTCGGCCTGGGCGAGGGGTCGGAGCTGCAAGTGCCGATGGCGCGCGTGGTGATCGGCGGGCTGCTGACCTCCACGCTGATCACCCTCGTGTTCATCCCGGTGGTGTACGCCACGTTGGAGGAGCTTGCCGAGAAGGTGGCGGGGCGTCGCCGGCGGGGCGTCGTGTCTGAGCCTTTGCAGCCTGCGGAGGGCGATTAATTCGCGGGCCGGCCGGTTTCTTGCAATTCCGGGTCGCGATCTGATCGCTGTGTTGTGTAGAATCAATGGTGCCCGACCAGCCTCGGGCGTGAAGATTCACTGAAGGAGTACCAATCATGAGAACCATCCGTTCGGCCAGCCTAGCCGTTCTCTGCCTCGCTTTGACGATGGGCGCGCTTTCCGCCGCCACGCTGTCCGGTCCCGAGATCCGCGGCAGCTACATCGAATCGCGCAACGCCGAGATCTACGCCTCTCACTGCTTCGCCAACAGCGAAGTCGGCATCACTGGCGATCTTGCCGTGATGGCGTGGGACATCGAGCAGGGCAGTTTCAAGGGCGTGTCCCTGGCGAATACTAGGGTCGTGGCCGTGGTCAACGCCACGTCCACTATCGGCAATCCGTTCGGCGACCCGCTCCCGGCGAAATCGATGCTGATCTTCGACGAGGCCACTTCCGTGCTGCAGCGCGGAGCATTGGCGGCGTTCGTCAAGGCCCAGGCCGGCCCGCTGGTAAGCAATGTCGTCCACACCGACACGGCCCCGATCGAGATCGATTTCCACGGCAGCCTGCACGACCGCGTGGCGACCCTGCGCGCCGGCGAGATTGTCTCGCTGGAGACGCGGGAGATCCGCGGCAGCGATTCGCTGTGCCACCTTGACGACATCTACTACGAGCCTCTGGTCGCGCTGGATCACGCCATGCCGGCGTTCGCCATCGAGCAGTCCTTCCGCGGCGACGGCCTTGGCCACCAGATGCGCGAGTACCGGCGCTCGAGTGCCTATGTGGGCACCTTCGCCGTCAGCGGAAGCTAGGCCTCCCGCTACCCAGGCTGGATAGAGATTCCGTGCCGGGGCCGCCGCTGTCGGCGGCTCCGGCTTGTCCCATTTGTTAGGTGTCGGCCGGATCGGCCGGCGGAGTTGGCGAGGAGAATTGGATGCGACGCTCGTGCCGCTTTGTGATGGTTCTTGGGGCGCTCGCCCTGCTGCCAGCCGGGCTGGCCCAGAAGTACACGGCCGAGAGCGGCGCGCCGCTGCCTGACAGCGTGCCGGAAGCGACGCGCGAGCTGGTCGCTGCCGAGGGTGTCGCCGTCAAGTCTGGCGACGAGGTGGTGATGCGCTTCTGGATGCGCACGGCGCCGTTTGAGGGCGATCCCGCCAGCGGTTTCGGAGTGCGCTTCGACAACGTCCCCGAGGGCGCGTTCCTGGGCGTGCTCGAGTTCGTGGGGCAGGGCTCGGATTTCCGCGAGCAGTCCGTGCCGGAAGGCGTCTACACCTTGCGCTTTGGCCTGCACCCCGAGGACGGCAATCACATGGGCGTCGCCGCCAGCCGCGACTTCGGCCTGCTGGCCCCTGTCGGGAAGGACTTGGAGGTCACGCGCAACTTCGACTTTGACGGCATCGTGGAATTGAGCGCCGATGTCGGCAACCCGCACCCCACCGTCGCGCGCCTCGAGCTGCCGGAGGGCGATCAGGGGCCGCACCTTTGGGAGAACGACTACGAGCACTGGGTGCTCGACGTGGCGGTGGCCGGCACCGTGGTCGGGATCGTGGTGGACGGCCACGCCGAGGAGTAGGCTTTCGCAGGGGGGCCTTACGCGAAGAGCGGTCTCGCGCGAAGTCCTGCAGGCCGCCATGTGCTAGGCTGGAGAGACCGCGTCGCGAGTGGACCCCGCTCGCCGGAAAGCGCTCTTCGGAGCGCTTGCACCATCGCGCGCGCGATGTTGTATGATGGATTGAAGAAGTGATTAGGGCGCGTTCGCGGGGTTCCGATTCCGAATCGGAGCCGCGGGGGCGTGTCAGCGCTTGTAGCGTACCGGCCGATCCTGCGGGGCGAGTCCCCTAGGAGCTTGGGCCGGGGGTTGGACGGGGCCCGCCACCGGGCCTCGGGGGGTGCCGCCCCGCGCGAGCCGATGCCGAGAAGGTCCCAGCCGGGACTCGTTATGGCAGGGCGAGCAGGGGCTCAACTTAGCTTTGCGAATGCGCGGGCAGCGCGTGCGCCATGCACGCGCTCCGGTGCGGACGCGGCGGGCGACATCGCGGAGAGGTAGCCAGGATCGTGCCGACATTCAGCCAATTGGTCCGCAAGGGCCGCAAGGCGCCGAAGTACAAGACGTCTTCGCCGGCCCTGCAGAAGTGCCCCCAGAAGCGCGGCGTCTGCACGCGCGTGTACACCGTCACCCCCAAGAAGCCGAATTCCGCGTTGCGCAAGGTCGCCCGCGTGCGGCTGACCAACAGCATCGAAGTCACCACCTACATCCCGGGCGTCGGCCACAACCTGCAGGAGCACTCGATCGTGCTCATTCGCGGCGGCCGCGTCAAGGACCTGCCCGGCGTGCGCTATCACGTGGTGCGCGGGACGCTGGACGCCTCCGGCGTCGAGGACCGGCGCCAGGCGCGCAGCAAGTACGGCGCCAAGCGCCCCAAGAAGTGAGCTAGGGAGGGACAGCAGCCATGCCGCGCAGGCGAGAAGTTCCCGTTCGGGTCCCGGTGCCGGATCCGGTCTTCAACTCGACCCTGGTGTCGAAGTTCATCAATTGCATGATGTGGGACGGCAAGAAGTCCGTCTCCGAGCGCATCTTCTACGAGGCGATGGAGAGGATCCGCAGCAGCACCGGCGAGGACCCGCTGCCGATATTCAAGAAGGCGGTGGAGAATTCCAAGCCCGTCGTCGAGGTCAAGTCCCGCCGCGTGGGCGGCGCGAATTACCAGGTGCCGATCGAGGTCCGGCCGAACCGCCGCCAGTCGCTGGCGCTGCGCTGGCTGATCGGCAACGCCCGCAATCGCAGCGAGAACCGCATGGCCGACCGCCTCGGCTACGAGCTGCTGGAAGCCGCGCAGGGGCGCGGAAGCACCATCAAGAAGAAGGACGACGTCCACCGCATGGCCGAGGCCAACAAGGCCTTCGCGCACTTCCGCTGGTAGTCCCGAGCCACAGGTTCAAAGCGAGTTCCGATGCCCCGCACCGTCCCAGTCGAGCGCTACCGCAACATCGGCATCGCCGCGCACATCGATGCCGGCAAGACCACCACGACGGAGCGCATCCTGTACTACACCGGGCGCCTGCACCGCATGGGCGAGGTGCATGACGGCACCGCGACCATGGACTACATGGAGCAGGAGCAGGAGCGCGGGATCACGATCACCTCGGCCGCCACGACCTGCTTCTGGCGCGACCACCAGGTCAACATCATCGACACGCCGGGCCATGTCGACTTCACCGCCGAGGTCGAGCGCTCGCTGCGCGTGCTCGACGGCGCCATCGCGCTGTTCGACGCCGTCGCCGGCGTGCAGCCGCAGTCGGAGACGGTCTGGCGCCAGGCCGACAAGTACCAGGTGCCGCGCCTCGCGTTCATCAACAAGATGGACCGGGTCGGCTCCAACTTCGATTACGCCGTGCAGACGATGGTGGACCGGCTCAAGGCCAACCCGGTCGCAATCCAGCTTCCGATCGGCTCCGAGGACCGCCTGCGCGGCGTCGTGGACCTCGTCGAGATGCGCGGCATCTTCTGGAAGGACGAGACCCTCGGCGCGGAGTACGAGGTCGGCGAGATTCCCGCGGACCTGGCCGCCGAGGCGGCGGACCGGCGCAAGAAGATGATCGAGAAGGTCGCCGAGGACGACGAGCGGCTGTTCGATCTGTACGTCGAAGAAGGCGGCCAGGTCGACGTCGGCGAGCTCAAGGCGGCCATCCGGCGCGCGACCATCGCGATGCGCATCACGCCCGTGCTGTGCGGCTCGGCCTTCAAGTACAAGGGCGTGCAGCGGCTGCTCGACGCGGTCGTGGACTACCTGCCGTCCCCGACCGATGTCCCGCCGGTGCAGGGCAGCAGCTTGGACGGGCACGAGGCGCTCAGCCGCGAAGCCAGCGACGACGCCCCGTTCTCGGCCCTGGTCTTCAAGATCCTCACGGATCCGTTCGTCGGCCAGCTCGCGTTCCTGCGGGTCTACTCCGGGGAGTTCCGGGCCGGGGGCACCGTCTACAACGTGTCCAAGGGGCGCAAGGAGCGCGTGGGCCGGCTGTTGCGCATGCACGCCAACAAGCGCGAGGACGTGACCGAGGCCCAGTCCGGCGAGATCCTCGCGGTGGTCGGCCTCAAGACTGTCCAGACCGGCGACACCATCTGCGACGCGGACCAGCCGGTCGTGCTCGAGCAGATCGAGTTCCCCAACCCGGTCCTGTCGCTCGCGGTGGAGCCGAAGACGAAGGCCGACCAGCAGAAGATCGGCATGGCGCTCACCAAGCTGTCGCAAGAGGACCCCACCTTCCGCGTTCGCTCCGATGCCGAGACGGGCCAGACGATCCTGTCGGGCATGGGCGAGCTGCACCTGGAGATCCTGGTCGACCGCCTCTTGCGCGAATTCCGCGTGGCCGCCGACATCGGGCGGCCGCAGGTCGCCTACCGCGAGACCATCCGCAAGGCGTCCGCAGGGGAGGGCCGCTTCGTGCGCCAGACCGGCGGGCGCGGCCAGTACGGCCATTGCAAGATCCGGATCGAGCCCATCGAGGGCGGCGACGTCGAGTTCGAGAGCGAGATCTTCGGCGGCGCCATTCCGAAGGAGTTCGTGGCCGCCGTGGAAAAGGGCGTCCGCGAGGCGCTCGGCAACGGGATGCTGGCGGGCTACGAGACGGTCGGCGTGCGGATCTGCCTCTATGACGGCTCGACGCACGAGGTGGACAGTTCGGAGGTGGCCTTCAAGGTCGCCGGCTCGATGGCTTGGAAGGACGCGGCCCAGCGGGCCAAGCCGGCCCTGCTCGAGCCTGTCATGGCCATCGAGGTCGTCGTCCCGGAAGAGTACGTCGGCGACGTGATGGCCGACATCAACTCCCGGCGCGGCCGGATCGAGGGCATGGACCTGCGCGGTTCCACCCAGGTCATACGCGGCTTCGTGCCGCTGGCGGAGATGTTCGGGTACGCCACGGACCTGCGCTCGAAGACCCAGGGCCGGGGCAGCTACACCATGCACCTGCACACCTACGAGCTAGCGCCGTCGGCCGTGCAGGACGAGATCGTCAGCCGCATGCGCGGCACTGTCATCAACTGAGCCTACCAGCACATCTAAGAAGAGAGGGAAACCATGGCAAAGGAAAAGTTTGATCGCTCGAAGCCGCACGTGAACGTGGGCACGATCGGGCACATCGACCACGGCAAGACGACATTGACGGCGGCCATCACGCGGGTGCTGTCCAAGCACGACCCGTCCAACCAGGTGCGCTCGTTCGACTCGATCGACAACGCGCCGGAGGAGCGCGAGCGTGGCATCACGATCGCGACGGCGCACGTGGAGTACCAGACGGCCA